>CAVOFA010000021.1:0-33764 GCA_963694865.1 Gammaproteobacteria bacterium
TTCTTTCGCATCATCGTTTTCCTCTCGGGTTGACGATGAGCTAAAAGTACCTCTTAAGCAATGGGCCAATTATGTCCAACTAGGGCTGACGGGGTACACCGCCTGCTAAGTGGTACTCTTATGTTTGGTGGTACCACTACCACTCTGTTGTCACTGCCAGAGGCAACAATCGATAGCTTAGCTATCGACTGGGGTGCGTGGGACAATCCAATCGCAGAAAACTGGGTTGCGGTGAACCAGACTAGTGCAAATATAACCAGGCTCAGTACCGATGACTACTTTGCCGAACTCACCCCGACTCCGATCGCAAACCTGCAGGGCACATCCAGCTATGGCTCCACCATCGCATCGTCATATATCGGCAGCGGTAATGCCGGGAAGTTAACTGATTTTCTTGCTGCCATGGACATCGACTTCGACAGCGGCATGATTTCGAATGGCGCTCTGATGATCGATGTCGGTGGTAACCAGGTGTGGTCACTGGGATTTGCCGGCTCAGTGCATGAGGGTGTCGTTGACTTGGACATGACCTCTGGGCAACTATCAAATTTTGGTAATGTACTCAGCAACAGCATCAATGCGAATCTGGGGGGGGGGGGTTACCGGCAACAATGCGGAAGCGTTTGTCGGCGACTTCGATTTAGTGGATCAGATCAATTCAATTAATCAAGTCAATGGCATTTACACAATAGAGCGATAAGCGACTCGAATCACCTAGGGCACCTTAGCCCTTGGCTTCGTCGTTCGATTTTTCGAAGTCCAGGGATGCAGAATTAATACAGTAGCGCAACCCGGTCTCCACCGGACCATCTGCAAACACATGCCCCAGATGCGCGTCACATTCACTGCAAACCACCTCGGTCCTGACCATCCCCAGCGAGTGATCAACATTTTCGCGCACGCTGGCCGTACTCGAAGGCGCATAAAAACTCGGCCATCCGGAACCGGAGTCATACTTGGTAGCGGAGGAAAACAGATCGGCACCACAAACCGAGCAGTGATACACCCCCCCCTCCTTGAGATCCAGGTATTTGCCAGTAAATGCCGCTTCAGTGCCTTTCTGCTGGGTTATACGATAGGTCTCAGCATCCAACTTGGCATGCAAATCAGGCTCACTTTTTGCCTTATTCTCGTTGGAATCCAAATTATTCTCACCAGAATCAATAGTCATCGCTTTTGTCTCACCCGCAACATGTTGTAAAATAAGGCTCTTTTCGGCTTTAGTAGGCTAAAGTGCTGCTGTCACAATACCGAAAACTCGACTAGCTTCGCACTGTTAACAGCGAAAGCAGCGTAGTTATACCATAGCCACTCAGCGGCCTAACACTGCCAACACTACTATTTGGATCATCGAGAATTTTAATGTCAGATATCATGGATAAAATTAAACAATCGCAAAAGCTCAGTAACGTGTGCTACGACATACGCGGTCCGGTATTGGATCACGCCAAACGTCTGGAAGAAGATGGCCATCAAATCCTAAAACTGAATATTGGAAATCCAGCTCCATTTGGCTTTAATGCCCCCGATGAAATCCTCCACGATGTTATCCATAACTTGTCCAACGCACAGGGTTATTGCGATTCCAAAGGCCTTTACTCCGCCCGCAAAGCCATCATGCAGGAATGCCAGCGACTCCACATTAATGACGTCGATATTGACGATATATATTTGGGCAATGGTGTCAGCGAACTGATTATGATGGCAATGCAGGCGCTGCTGAATGATGGGGACGAAGTTTTAATTCCGGCACCCGATTACCCGCTATGGACTGCAGCCGTTAGTCTCGCCGGCGGCACTCCGATACATTATATCTGCGATGAAAGCGCAGACTGGTTTCCTGACATTCAGGACATGGAATTCAAGATAACACCCAACACACGTGCTCTGGTTATTATCAATCCTAACAATCCCACAGGTGCGGTCTACAGCAGGGAAATTTTGCTTGAGGTGATCGAGTTAGCACGACGTCATAAACTAATTCTTTTCGCCGACGAGATATACAGCAAAATCGTCTACGACGAAGCTGAATTTATTCCCATTGCATCTCTGGACGATGATTTATTTATTGTCAGCTTCAATGGACTTTCAAAATCTTACCGACTCGCAGGATTCAGATCTGGCTGGATGATTCTTAGTGGGAAGAAAGAATCGGCAGTCAACTATATTGAAGGCCTGGAAATTCTTACGAATATGCGACTCTGCGCCAATGTCCCTGCGCAATTCGCTGTGCAGACCGCGCTCGGCGGATACCAGAGTATTAATGAACTCATTTTGCCAGGCGGTCGCTTAAAAAAACAACGAGACCTGACCTGGGATCTTCTAAGCCAAATCCCCGGTGTCAGCTGCGTAAAGCCCGGCGGCGCAATCTATATGTTTCCCAAGCTGGACCCTGCGGTGTATCGTATTGAAGACGACGTCGCGCTCATCCTGGATATACTCGAACAGGAACAAATACTGCTGGTACAAGGTACCGCCTTTAATATTCAGGACACGCAGCATTTCCGCCTGGTATTCCTACCACGGGAAGATGAGTTGCAGCAGGCAATACATCAAATCGATCGTGTTTTGGCGCAGTATCGCTAAACACCCGGCGCTTCAGGATTCAGGGGAGGCTGAATCCCATCGCTGCCAATAACTTCTCGTTGCCTGCATTCAAGCGCTGGCTTTTAAGCGAATACTTCCTGAACTCCTGCCTCTGCATAAGTCTAATCCGGAATTCATCGAAGCAGGCTGCTCCTGCGCCCGTGACCAGAGATTGTTTGAATTCGCGACTGAGCTCATCCAGTGGCAACACATTCAGCAAGGTAGCCCAATTAGCGAGCTCACTCTCAAATTGAAAATCGACAGGAACAACTTGCTTTACATCAGAAATTTTCGAAACCTCCACAGTTGAGTCTTGAAGCGATTTCTGGCCAAAAAAATAATTCTGAAAGGCCTGCTGTATTTGCTCAGTAGCTGCCAATTTCGCTTGTTGGCTATACCCTGCAATATGCGGAGTAGCAATATGTACAGCGGCGGCCAGAGCCTGATTGATTTCAGGCTCGTTCTCCCACACATCGAATACAGTTGTTATATCAGGTCGCACTTTGAGAAATTCAGACAAGGCCAATTCATCGACAACCGATCCGCGGCAAGTATTAATGAGCACCGCCCCGGGTTCTAGCAATTCTAAAATCTCGCCTGCGATCAAATTTCTTGTAGGATAATCACCGCAGACAGTCAAAGGCACATGCAGCGATACAATCTTGCACTGCATCGCCTGTTCCAGGCTTGGGCAGTGCGAGTCTACACCGTGTAAAAAGGGGTCATAAATGCGATGGGCAATACCGAGTCGGGATAGCTTATTGGCAAACAGCCCACCAACATTTCCTCCGCCAATTATCCCCACTTCGATTTCTGCAACAGGAAAGTGTTGATTGAGCAGAGCAAACGCGATCGCGGCAAAACAATAGTCGACTACCGCGTTGGCATTACTGCCTTTTGCATCGGCAAAGCCAATATTCTCCTCGCCCAGATAGTGAAGATCAATGTGGTCGGTACCGCTACTGGCAGTGGCAACAAATTTAACCGCAGTCCCTGCCAACAGGGAACTGTTAACGCGAGTTATAGAGCGCACCAGCAATGCATCTGCGTCAACAAGGTCAGCCTGCTGTATTTCTCGGCCTGGCAGTAATACCAGTTCGCCGAAGCGACCGAATCCGCGTTCAACCGCAAGGATATTAGCATCCGTTACTATTTTCATTGAGCGGGCACCCACTAGCCTAGTTGATGAGCCAGAGACAAAATACGCTCAGAGTCTCTGGCGGGAAAATTGTACTGCGCCAGGAATATTTCCAATGCTTGCAAGTCCGGTTGCCCGCGCGCTAGAGACTGCAGCCCAAGATTCGAAAATTTTTCATCTTTATCGGTGACATCGCAGACAATCGTTGCCAACAGTTTACTCAATTCGGCAGTCTCTCGATGCTCCAATAACAACTCGGGTAAGCGCGCCGCGCCTCTTAGTGACAACTTTCCAACAGCGTCCAGATTGCTATAGATACCTTCGATACTGTCAAACTCCGAAAGTAATGCGCGAGCCTTGACCGGGCCCACGCCGGGCACGCCACTAATGCAATCCACCGCGTCACCAACGAGCCCGAGATAATCCGTAAATTGACCTGGACGCACCCCGTATTCATCGAATATATCGCCACTAAAGCGTTTGCGATTGCCACTGTAATCCCAAAGACAATCGCCTTCAGAAACCAGCAATTGCGCCAGGTCTTTATCCCTTGAAAGAATGTGAACCGCGCAGCCCTCGTTTTCCTGCCGCACAGTCTGCGCCATGGTGCCAATTATATCATCGGCCTCATACACCCTGCTCGAAAATGAGAGTAAGCCGAGGAGGCCGCAAAACTCAGTACAGGCTTGCAACTGCATAGCAAGATTTTCATCCGGCAACTCGCGATTGGATTTGTAATCAGAACTCAACTCATGACGAAAGCCACAGAACAAACTCTCGTCGTGAGCGACAGCTAAATGCGTGGGATTAACGCGCCTTAGAAACTGTAACAAGAATTGCGTAAAACCATAGAGCGCACTTAACTCGGTGCACTCTGTACTTTGGCATTCAACGTAGAGTGAAAAATGAGACTGAAATATATAAATCGATGCGTCAACCAGGTAGACGATGTCTGGCTGTTTGTTAGTAGTAGTCACGTACGGCGCACCGCAATAGTCAAGCAATTAACAATTAGTAGTTTCTTAAGCATCGCTCTTGCGAATTAGATAAATATACTGGTCATCACTCTGCGTCGCCTCCAGCAATTCGTGGCCAAGATACAGACAAAATTTGGGCACGTCCCTGCACGTAGAGGGATCAGTCGCGGTTAAACGCAATAATTCACCGGCCTCTATATCGCGAATCTTATTATGCAACAGCATCACCGGTTCGGGACAGAACAATCCCCTGGCGTCTATCTCCTGCTTCGGAACCAAGTCTTTGTCACTCTGCGCTGAATCGACCGTCTTTTTTGACATAGTATTGGCTCAGCTTCTTCAGGTCTGGCTAATGGCAGGTAGCAAATGACAAGTTTGGGTGTCAGGATCATAACTGATTAACACCTCCCTGCGTTGTAATTGGCTCTTCAGTTGTTGGACTTTCTGCTCCAGAGAATAATCCTGCTCTCCGTAATCGGTGCCTTCACGCGTGATATATTCTTCAATTACAGCTCGCAAGGTATCCTCGGACAACTGGGTATAGGGTATTTCCACAACAGCTAAACCAACTCCAGCACACTCAGTCCTGCGTCATTCTCGGCGCTGTGTTTTAACGCACTGTGTTTCGATGCATGAGATCCCACCCTGAGGTCCGAAAATGGAAACCGCGCAGTATCTGCCAACTGAGAAAGAGCAACGTTTGCTATGCTACGAAATATACTTTCGATCCGACCCGGATGGTCAATATTCCATTTTTGCAGCATAGACTTAATCGCCTGACGCTGTAAATTGTCTTGTGAGCCACACAGATTGCAAGGAATTATAGGAAAGTTCATCAACTGGGAATACAGGCTAATCTCTTTCTCCTTGCAATAAGCCATAGGCCTTATGACCACGTTACGTTTATCGTCGCTCAATAGTTTTGGCGGCATGGCTTTCAATTTACCACCATAGAACATATTCAAAAACAGAGTCTCGACAATGTCATCCCGATGGTGACCCAGCGCAATTTTATTGGCACCAATAGAGTCGGCATAGTTGTAAAGAATTCCACGCCGCAGCCGTGAACAAAGTCCGCAATAGGTTTTTCCTTCAGGAATTTTCCTGGTGACAATGCCATAGGTGTCTTGTTCGAGAATTTTGTAGTCGATTCCCGCGCTGGCAAGATACGACGGCAGTACATGTGCAGGAAAATCCGGTTGTTTTTGATCCAGGTTGACGGCATGAATTGTGAAATCTATGGGCGCATGTCGCTGCAGATTGAGGAGAATATCGAGCATGGTATAGGAGTCTTTGCCCCCGGACAGACATACCATTATCAAATCGCCGTCCTCGATCATATTGTAGTCGGCGATAGCGCGCCCAACATCTCGGCGCAAATTCTTACGGCTACGATTTAATTTGAATTGCTGCCTGTCAACTGAACTCATTGTGATATACCGTTACGCAAATCTTGCATAATAAAAATCAGACCCGCTCAAGCACAGTAGCTATGCCCTGCCCGAGGCCAATACACATCGTCGCCAGACCGAGAGTGGCGTCCTTGTCTTCCATGTTATTGAGCAGAGTCGTAGTTATACGGGTACCAGAACAACCAAGCGGGTGTCCTAACGCAATCGCCCCGCCCTTCAAATTAACCTTGTCGTCTACCAAATCCAGCAGTCCCAAATCCTTGAGCACGGGCAACGACTGCGCCGCGAAGGCTTCATTGAGCTCAATGCAATCGATGTCACTCATGTTAAGCCCGGCCTTCTTCAAAGCTTTCTTGCTTGCCGGCACCGGGCCATAGCCCATGATGGACGGATCGACCCCAGCATAGGCCATGGATTTTATTCGCGCGCGGATCTTTACCCCCAATGACTGCGCTTTCGCGGCCGACATTATTAGCATCGCCGACGCACCATCGGATAACTGGGAGGAAGTACCGGCGGTTACAGTCCCATTTACAGGGTCAAAGATTGGTCGCAATTGCGCCAGACCCTCTAGAGTCGTGTCTGCACGGATGGTTTCATCGTGTTCAATCAGCACCTTGAAACCGTCGGCGTTGTGGCCTTCAATGGCGACAATCTCATTGCTGTAGCCGCCGTTACTACGTGCCGCATCAGCCAGGCGGTGTGAACGCACTGCAAATTCATCTTGCGACTGCCTGGCAATGCCATGCATCTTGGCGAGCACTTCCGCCGTAATCCCCATCATCCATGAAGCCTTGGCGATGTGCAGCGACGCCCGCGGGTTAGGATCCAGGCCATGTGTCATCCCCACGTGGCCCATATGTTCCACACCTCCGACGACAAATTGCTCACCATTGTCACTCTGAATAGCGGTTGCCGCCGTGTGTATTGCTGACATGGAAGAGCCGCAGAGCCGATTGACGGTTTGCGCACAGGTGGTGTGAGGCAAAACCGACATTAAGGCGGCGTTACGAGCCACATTCCAACCCTGTTCCAAAGTCTGGTTAACACAGCCCCAAATCACATCCTCTACGTCCTCCGGCAAGGCCGCAGGATTTCTTTCAAACAGCGCATTGATGAGGTGGGCCGAAAGCTCCTCGGCTCGGACATGGCGAAAGGCTCCCGCTTTGGAGCGTGCCATAGGGGTACGAATTCCATCTACTATCACTGCATCTCTGGCATGTAAACTCATCTGAATCTCCTCGGCCTTAGCCGTAATACGTCTCGCCAGCGGCGCCTTTTTGTCTCATCGCTGTGGTAGGCGCGTACAAATCACCAAGCGCAGCATATTTGTCTGCCAATTCGCAAAACCGGTCCACGCCCATGCTGTCTATGTAGCGCAGCGCACCCCCGCGGAAAGGTGGGTAGCCTATCCCCAGGACCAGCCCCATGTCAGCCTCTATGGCAGTTGCGACGATGTTGTCTTCCAGGCATCTCACAGTTTCCAGGCACAAGGCGACCATCATGCGCTCGACTATTTCCTGATCGTCGAAGTCCCGCTTGGAGGCTTGCACGGACGCTATCAACGCGTCGATCTCCGGGTTCGGCACTTGCTTTTGCTTGCCTCTCTTATCCAACTCGTAGCGGTAAAAGCCGCGGCCGGATTTCTGTCCTAAATCCTTGCGTTGATAGAGCTTGTCGATAGCGCTGTCAAACTCCAAAATCATTCGATCGAAGCCAGCAGCCATCACTGCCTGAGCATGCACGGCGGTATCCAGACCAACCACGTCAAGCAGATAGGCCGGTCCCATGGGCCAGCCGAAACGCTCCATAGCCTTGTCAATTTGCCTGAAGTCGGCACCATCATGAAGCAAACGCAAAAAAGCTCCAAAATACGGAAACAAGATACGATTCACCAAAAAACCCGGACAGTCGTTCACTACAATGGGGGTTTTTCCCATTTTCCTGGCATAAGCCACCGTGGTTGCCACCGTTTCTTCGCTACTGTGCTTGCCACGAATCACCTCTACCAGTGGCATGACCGGCACCGGATTAAAAAAGTGCATGCCACAGAAATTTTGCGGCCGCTGCAGGGATTCCGCCAAGTCATCAATAGAGATGGTGGAGGTGTTACTAGCGATAATAGTGTCCTCCGTGACCACGGCCTCGAGCTCCGCCAACACGGTCTTCTTGATATTCACATTCTCTATTACCGCTTCGACAACAATATCAAGCTTGTCGAAACCGGCGTAATCCAGAGTCGGAGTGATACTGGATAGAATATCCACCAACTTTTTAGTATCTATTCTGCCTTTGGCCATTTGCCTGTTGAGCAATTTTCTGGCCTCACTCATGCCCAGGTCTATACCCGCCTGAAGAATGTCCTTCATGACAATAGGTGTACCCTTCAGGGCAGACTGATAGGCGATACCGCCACCCATGATACCGGCACCCAGTACCGCTGCTGATTTTATATCCGCAGCTTTAGTCAGTTGCTGCTTGGCTAATCCCGCGAGAAATTGATCATTGAGAAACATCTGCACAAGGTTCGTCGCAACTTCAGACTTCGCCAGCTTGACAAAGCCTTTGTGCTCAAGCTCCAACGCACCGGCACGATCCAGGCTTGCTGCTGTCTGCATCACTCGCACCGCCGTCAGTGGAGCAGGATAGTTGGGACCAGCCTTGGCGGTGTCGTATGCGACCGCCAGTTCTATTGCTTGCAGGGACAGGGCCGAGGTCTTCTGCTGTCGCACTTTCATATGGTCGAGCTTGCCTGCGTTGCACTGATTGATAATCTCTGCAGCGGCGTCAATGAGCTTGTCTTCGGCTACCAGTGCATCCAGCGCTCCCTCTGCGAAAGCCTGCTTTGCCTTGATTTGTGATCCGCTGCTGATCCACTGATTGGCATTGTCGGCACCAATGAGACGCGGCATTCTTACGGTGCCTCCAAAGCCTGGCAAAATGCCCAGCTTGACTTCCGGAAAGCCGAGCACAGTTCTTTCACAACCGACTCGATAGTCCGTAGCGAGAGCCAATTCCATCCCACCACCGAGAGCTATCCCGTTAATGGCGCTCACGGTAGGCACCGGCAGGTCTTCGATGTCGCAAAAAATCTTATTGGCTGCAACCAGCCAACTCATAATCTGAGCTTCATCCTGCTGAAACATAGCGGTAAATTCGGTTATATCGGCACCCACAATGAATGTCGATTTAGCGCTCGAAATTATGACGCCGATAATTTTCGCATTTTGCAGAGCGACCACGGCTTCCTGTAATTCTCCCAAAGTTTGCTGATTGAATTTATTGACCGAGGAACTCTCAAGATCAAAGATCAGATGGCCGATGCCTGAAGGCAACACATCGACGCGCAGCGCCTTGCCTGTATAAATCATTGGTATTACTCCACTATTTGAGTAGGCCTAGGAAAGTAAGCCTTATTAAAGACTAAGGCCATTAACTGCGGATTGCGCCTGGCAGCAGCACGCTTCAGTTCACGCAGAGACATTGAATCATTGTTCAGAGGTTCCCTGTTACGGGGGCCGCATTATACCGCTGGTGGTGACAATTAAGAAACACGATAGATGCGCAGTCAGGAGCCGTTGGTATAGGATAGGATAGTATACTGCCAGTCATTCGTAGCGGAACCAGAAACAATGCGCATCATCCTCAGCCTGTTAGTAATTTTCATGGGAAGCAACATCTCCTCGTTTGCTGCCGAACACGGCGTTATTCTGGCCTACCATCATGTTGCCGATAACACCCCCCCTTCCACCAGCATTTCTCCAGCAGATTTCAGAGGGCACCTGGAATATTTGAGAGACAACGACTTTAGCGTAATTGGCCTGGACACCCTGATTAACAGCTTGCAGAGCGGAGGAACAGTTCCCGAGCGTGCAGTCGTCATTAGTTTTGACGATGGTTACATCTCTATATATGAAGAGGCGTTTCCAATGCTGCAAGAATTTAATTATCCGTTCACTCTATTCCTCAGCACGGAACCTATTAACAACGGGCAAAGCAACTACATGTCCTGGCAGCAGCTTCGTGAAATGTCGGCAGCAGGAGTTATTATCGGCAACCACATGGTCGACCACCCTTATATGCTAGCAACTAAGCAGGGAGAAACTGAACAGCAGCGCTTACAGAGGTTGCGAGCAGACCTGTTGCAGGCAGAACAGACTATTTTGCAGCAAACCGGGCAGTCCCATCGTTACCTGGCCTACCCCTACGGCGAATATGATGCGGACATTAAGGCTATGTTGGCGCAGCTGGATTTCGTTGGTTTGGCGCAAAATTCCGGGGCCGTGAGCATTCACTCAGATTTCCAGGCCCTGCCCCGCTTTCCGCTAGGCAGCATTTACGCAGAGCTCGACACCGCCAGAATTAAGTTTTCTGCTCTTGCCTTCGATGTCGAACAGCTAGAGCCGCTGTCACCGGTGACCAGCAACAGAACCCCCAATGTGACGCTTAAATTTGGACCAGGGAACTACGCTCTACAGCAGTTGGGCTGTTTTGCCAACAGCAAGGCAATACCGATGAACTGGCTGGACAGGGATACGGGTATCGTCGAGTTGAGGCCCACGGAAGCATACAGCGGGCGTCGATGGCGCTATATCTGCACCGCCCCAAATCAGGGCTCAAGCCGTTTCTATTGGTATTCAGTGCAGTGGATCAATACTGACGATTGATGCAGACTGTTAGTCCCGGTTACGCAATTTATTCTGCAGAATGATGTTCTGTATCTCGTCTACGTAGTTTTCGCCACGCTCTGAATAGCGGCCCAGGCCATAAGCAAGCACCATGGGGTCCAGACTTTGCTGCTGGTTGCGCATAAATGCCCGCAGTTCGCGGAGGTAGCCATAGAGGTGATGGGTATTGATATTATTAAGATAGCTCTTGATCGAGGCCTGAATGGAATCGAAGCGTTCTACCTCGTGAGTTGCTCCGCTAATCCGTCGCTGGGGAACCATGCCACAGCCTTCCTGATAACACCACTGGCCAAAGATATTGTAGCCTTCGAGCACAAACCTGGAGGTCCCCCAGGCTGATTCATTGGCGGCCTGCGCCAACGCCAGGGAAATCGGAATGCCGTCTACTCTGAGCAGCAATTCGTTGACGAGTTCCTGCTCGCTTGACTGGGCAACATCAAGTTTATAGTTTTGTGCAAGACTGAGAACCCACTCCCGCTCCCGCAAACTCAAGGCGATGTTATCGTTAACAATTTCGGCTCGCTTCAACAACTGCTGTCTCAGCAAGTCAATACTGGCGTTCTCCGTGGCGATATAATCCTCGAGAAAATCGAAAAATTGTTGCTTCTTTACCAGAACGTCCGGTATTCCCGCAAAGTCAGGAAATACAATAATGGGAGCGGCTTCAACGACGGTATTTTCTTCGATTTCTTGCGGCCCGGCCAAGCGCTGAACCAACACCATTAACAGCACCATCGCCAGCGCCGTCATTGCCGAGGCTAACAGTTCCCGATTACGTGTTGTAGCAAGCCAATTAATCATACGCTAAGTATTATCAAATTTACCGACATCCAACCACGAACGGTATTGTCACAGAAATTTATTCCGCAGTGCAAAATTCAGTCCTACACATGAAGTTAACTTCTCTATGCATCTACCTGAAATCCAAGAACTCTCCTCAGGCTCTTGAGCTCAGCACAAGACAGTTCTTGCACGGATTTCGGCTGCCTGAGCCCCGTATTGAGAAAAACAGCATAACACAATACGGCATCAAGACTTTGACGGAGCACTCAATTTATCAAGCCCATCCATGCCCTATCTACGCAAGCAACTCAGAACAATCACCGACACACCGCCCGAAAATCTAACTTTATTTCGCGCATATTACAGAACGTTAGGTTTATTTTTAAAGAAAGAATTTAGACCTCTGATTTGCTGCCGCCACGGCAATCCGGAGACAGGGGTGCGGTTTTATTGTTCTCCTCCCATTCGGGCACAGTGTACAAGTGCAGCCCCAAAGCGTGTACTCCCTGCGCGAGTTCTGCTGCTAAAAGTTTGTAGACTTGCTGGTGGCGCTGCACTTTGGTCATCGGTACAAAGCCTTCAGAGACCACCGTAACCCGATAATGGGATTCCGTCGCTGACCCACCATGCATGTGACTCTCGTTTTCCACCAACAAGACCGAAGGCTGGAGGTCTGCCTTCAGTTTGGACTCAATGCTCGCCTGCATCCCCGATTCAGTCATTAGCTGCTATCGCCTCTATTGTATATTTCGGCTAGTGATTAAACTTGTTAGAATCTCGCCAGAAAATTAGGCCTGCAGTATAGCCTATACGCGGGCGATAATTCAGAATACCAATGCGCCCGTGTGGGTGCTGCAAACAGAACGAGCGAAAGTGTTATGGCAATTTCCTGGTACCCGGGACACATGAATAAGGCCAGGAAAGAACTGGTCAAGCTTTTACGTGGAACCAATGCCGTAATCGAGGTGCTGGACGCCCGCATTCCCGACGCTAGCGCCAACCCCCTGCTTGCCTCGATGACCAATCAATTACCGATCATCAAAATTCTGAATAAGACAGACCTGGCCGAAAAGCCTGTCACCCAAGCCTGGTTCAAGTACTTTAACAGTCAGGCTGACAGCGTTTGCCTGCTTAATGGTCACGACCAGCAACTGTCCTGCGAGTCCCTGGTCAAGAGCGCTTATCAACTGTGTGGAGCCAGGGCCGCCGAATCCCGGGCCAGACAGTTGGTAATCGTAGGCATTCCCAATGTTGGCAAGTCCTCCATACTCAACCAGTTAACCGAGCGGAACCTGGCAAAGACGGGCAATGAGCCCGCAGTCACTCGCCGGCAGCAGCGCGTCCAGCTGGACGAAAGCTGGTATCTGGTCGACACACCGGGACTACTGTGGCCCCGACTCGAAGACCAGACCGCTGCCTACAGGCTTGCCTGCACAGGAACTATTCGCAATACCGCGGTAGAGGCTGAAGATATAGCCTGGTTCACAGCCGATATGTTGCTAAAAGAGCATCGTCGCGCGCTTTCATCACGCTACAACATCGACGACTCTGTCACCGAGCCCGAACATTTACTACGACATATCGCCAAAATGCGTGGCTCGATAGGCAAAGGTGGCCATCCTGACTGGCACAAGACGTCAGAGTTATTACTAAACGATTATCGCTCAGGTAAACTAGGCAGCCTCAGTCTGGAGACACCTCCCGAGTAATTCACCGTACGCCGACCTGTAGAGGCAGCACGCTGCTGCCAGCCACGGCAAAAGGCCCAGGATCAACATGACAGAAGTAAGCACAATGCAAGCACCGAAAGATAACAATCCGGCACCCCAGAGTACTCACCCAGCTTTTGAATGGAAGCGCAGTCAGTCGATTCCATCGCTGAGGCTGGTAATGGAGGAATACAGCCATCGAGTTACCGGAGCGGTGCACTATCATTTGAGCAGCGACAATCCCGAGAATGTATTTCTAGTTGCCTTTCGTACCGTGCCTATGGACTCTACTGGCGTCGCCCATATCCTTGAGCACACGGCTCTGTGTGGAAGTAAACGGTACCCGGTAAGAGATCCGTTCTTCATGATGATAAGGCGCTCGCTAAACACTTTCATGAATGCCTTCACCAGCAGTGACTGGACCGCGTACCCCTTCGCCAGCAAAAACAGAAAAGACTTCAATAATCTTCTGCACGTCTATCTGGACGCCGCCTTCTTCCCCAGGCTGCACAAACTGGACTTTGCTCAAGAGGGCCACCGCCTCGAATTTTCAGAGACTGAGAACCCTCAAAGTGAGCTGCTGTTCAAAGGTGTGGTCTACAACGAAATGAAAGGTGCTATGAGTTCTACCAACAGCGTGCTTTGGCAGACCATGAGCAAATACCTGTTCCCTACCTCAACCTATCATTTCAACAGTGGCGGCGAGCCGGACGAAATTCCCGATCTGAGTTACGATCAACTTGTCAATTTCTGCAAGACCCACTACCACCCAAGTAATTCTGTCTTCATGACTTTTGGAGATATCCCGGCTTACGAACATCAACAGGCATTTGAAGAGCTTGCACTATCCGATTTCGAGAAACTTGACGTCAACATAGAAGTTAGCGATGAAAAAAGATACCTGTCGTCTATCAAAGTGGAGGAGTTCTACGCCGCTGATAATGCAACAAAAAGTAAAAGCCACATCGTTATGGGATGGTTGCTTGGCCGTAGCACCGAGCTTGACGACCTGTTTAAGGCGCAGCTGTTGTGCAGCGTGTTGATGGACAATAGTGCCAGCCCCTTGTTGAGAGCATTGGAAACCTCTAGCCTTGGTACGTCACCCTCACCTCTATGTGGTCTCGAAGATTCCAATCGAGAGATGAGCTTCATGGCGGGCCTGGAAGGTTGCGAAACTTCGGCTACCGCAGAAGTTGAAAACCTGGTTCGACAAACCCTGTTAGAGATATGCCAGAACGGTGTGCCGCAGGAGCAGGTGGAGGCCGCCTTGCATCAACTTGAGTTAAGCCAACGGGAAATATCCGGCGACGGATATCCCTATGGCCTACAACTCATCCTCGCCGGACTCTCTACGGCGACACACCGGGGCGACCCTATCCAGTTACTTGACATCGATCCTGTGCTGGAAGATCTGCACGAACAGATCAAGGATGAAAATTTCATTCCCACTCTTATCAAAGATCTGTTATTAGATAATTGCCACCAGGTCACCTTAACTCTGAAACCGGACCCCGAATTGGTAAATCGCAAAGTGCAGTCGGAGCTGCAACGGCTTGCCAGCATTAAGGCCTCACTGTCAGATCAGCAGCGCAATCAGATAATCGCTGACTCCAGGGATTTAGCGCAGCGGCAGTCACGAGAAGATGACCCGGGGTTATTACCCAAAGTCGGACTGGAGGATGTGCCAAAGGAATTGACCGAGCCCCAAAGAATCGACCTTAAAGCCAATAATTGCCCGGTAAGCTACTACGCTCAGGGCACCAATGGCTTGAGCTATCAGCAAGTAGTGATGCAACTGCCCGAGCTGGACCAGGAGCTACTGGATTTACTGCCCCTGTATACCAGCTGCCTCACCGAATTTGGAGTTGGTGAAAAAGACTATGCCGAAGTGCAGGTCTGGCAGTCCCGAATTAGCGGCGGCCTCAATTGCTTTAGCAGCATTCACGGCAGCATGCAGGATGAGCAAAAGACCCATGGCGTACTGGCTTTTTCATCAAAATCGCTGGTCAGCAACCACGCGGCCTTAAGCGATTTAATCCACGAGACAATACAGCATGTGCGCTTCGATGAAGACCAGCGCCTAAGAGAATTAATCGAACAAATATGTGCGCGCAAGGAGAGCAGTATTACCGCCCAGGGCCACAGCCTGGCCATGAGTCTGGCATCGAGCAGAATGAGCCCTACAGCGCAACTTAATCACCGCTTTGGCGGGCTGGCGGGCATTCAGAGGCTGAAACTGATACGGGATCAAATGGCTGATGCCGCCCCCCGCAGCAAGATGCTGGACGGCTTTCGGCGAATACATCAGTTGGTTTTACAAGCCGACAGGCAATTCCTGCTAATTGCAGAAAAGGAACAGCAACAAAACGTACTGGGAGAACTAAACAAAGCCTGGGACGGAGCGCAAATTGGCAACAGCAGCGCCCCGTTCACACTGCCTGCAATAAGGGAAAATATTCAGCAAGCATGGACCACTTCGACCCAGGTTAACTTTTGTGCCAAGGCGTATGCGACGGTTCCCTCCGACCATGAAGACAACGCCGTGCTACATGTACTTGCCGGCTTCATGCGCAATGGCTACCTGCACAGAGCTATTCGTGAACAGGGTGGGGCCTACGGCGGCGGTGCGGCGCAGGATGCCAACTCAGCCTCTTTTCGCTTTTTCTCTTACCGGGATCCGCGCCTGTCCGAGACTCTGGATGACTTCGATCGGGCCATAGAGTGGGTAATATCGGAAAACCATCCTCCCCATCAGCTGGAAGAAGCCATACTGGGTGTTATAGCCACCATGGACAAACCTTCATCCCCCGCTGGTGAGGCCAAGCAAGCCTTTTACAATCGGCTCTTCGGCAGAACCATAGCCCATCGAATGGAATTTCGAACCCGGGTCCTGAACACCAGTATTGCTGACCTGAAAGCTGCAGCAACGCGTTATTTCGACACTTCGCAGGCCAGTATTGGTGTTATAGGTAATCGCGAGGCCATTGACGCTATCGAGATGAACGGAATGGAGATTAAAAACCTTTAGTTAAATCAATACGTTGAAACCATGCATTGGCTTATGTTTGGCCATAACAACAAATATCGGTTGTTTTGAAAAAACCGGGAACTTTCGCTGCTAGCTGCAGTCAGAGTTAGTGTAGGTAATGTGAATCGAAATTGTGGGTTTTGATTCATTTATCTCTCCCTTGATAGTATATTCAGCCCAACAACCTTTGGTCGTTGGGCTTTTTTTCTGTCCAGTATTATTGCCGGAATTTCGAAACTGATACCCTGCGCCTCACCTCCGCCAAGTGGTCATGACTTCAGCTAATGCCAAACAAGATGCCACCAGAGTCACGCTTGTCGGCATGTGGCTGGACTTACTGCTGGGGATCGGAAAAATTATTGGCGGCCTGATGACCCAGTCATTCGCCCTGGTTACGGATGGGATTCATTCCCTCACCGACGCCATTACTGACATTTTCGCCCTTATTGTGGCCAGAATTTCTCACACCGCAGCAGACGAAGAACACCCCTATGGCCATGGTAGATTTGAAACTCTTGGCACCATTGCCATGGGTATCGTGTTTTTCATCACCGCCGGAATACTGCTCTATGACAGCATCCAACGCCTGCGAGATAGTCAGGACTTGCCGGTTCCGGCTATTTGGGGCATTGCCATCGCCCTGTTTTCAATAGCCAGCAAAGAGTGGATCTACCAATACACCATGCGTGTGGCGAGGCGGCTCAATTCCAACCTCCTCAGAGCCAATGCCTGGCACAGCCGCAGCGATGCCATGTCCTCGGTAGCGGTATTAGTCGGCCTGGTAGCTGCGCAACTGGGCTACATCTGGATGGACACCGTGGCTGCTATTTTTGTCGCGCTGATGATAGCCATGATCGGCTGGGAGCTCTGTGTCGATAGCCTGAAGGAGCTCGTGGACACAGCCATCTCGCCGCAGCGCCGCCGCCAGCTCGAGGCCTGCATTCTGGAAACAACCGGCATTACGGGCATTAGCAGCCTCAGAAGCCGACTCTCGGGAGGCAAAATTCTGCTGGAAGCCCAGCTGGCGGTGAATCCGCGTATTTCAGTCTCTGAGGGCCATCAATTGGGAGAAGGCGTCAGCCGCAATTTGCTCGCCAGATTCAGCGATGTAGGCGATGTGGTTGTACATATCGACCCGCAGTCGTCAGAGGAAGCAGCCCATTCTCCTAATCATAAGCAACAACTGCCTGATCGCTCTGAGGTAATCAGTAATATCAAACGGCATTGGCAGAATTTACTACCGGAGGACAATATCGAGAGGCTGGATCTGCATTATCTGGAGCAGGGCATAGAAATCGACCTGGTGGTTACGCTGGATGAGATCTCAAACACGCTGGCGTCCCAGCTCGAACAGGCAATCCAAGGCGTTGAGCATATTTCCAAGCTGCGAATTTATCGCAAACTCAGCGAATCCAAAAATGCCCAGCAACTGTCATAAATTACTTACAATTGCGACCCTTTTCCCTATAATGTGGGCACTGCAGGGTCTTCGGACACCAGCACCCAAATTCCTAAAACTCAGAACCCTTTCGATTAATCGCAGTTAATGAAACCTACCTCTATTAAAGACCCCAACTACTTTCATAAAGTAGTCGATTGTCAATGGGCATGCCCTGCCCACACTCCGGTACCTGAATACATCAGGCTGATTGCCGAGAAGCGTTATACAGACGCTTACATGATTAACTGGCACTCAAATGTATTTCCAGGAATTCTCGGGCGTACCTGTGACCGCCCCTGCGAACCAGCCTGCCGACGCGGGCGTATCGAAGAGCAACCGGTTGCCATATGTCGGCTTAAACGTGTTGCGGCTGACTATAAGGCTGATATTTCAGATCGCTTACCGACAATACCGAAGAAGAAGAACGGCAAACACATTGCCTTGATTGGCGCTGGCCCGGCTTCATTAACCATCGCCCGAGACCTGTTGCCGCTGGGCTACGAGATTACCTTGTTCGAAAAAGATGCCGTCGCCGGTGGCGCCATGCGCACTCAAATTCCCCGCTTTCGTTTGCCGGTAGAGGTGCTCGAAGAGGAACTTAATTACATCATCAATCTGGGCATTAATTGCCGCTTCGGTGAAGAAATCACCAGCATGAAAGCACTGTTAGCCGAAAACTTTGACGCAGTGTTTGTCGGTACCGGGGCTCCACTGGGCAAACACCTGGACCTGCCAGGGTACGAAGAAGCCAGGGCAAACATTCACACCGGTATCGAGTGGCTAGCCAATGTCGCCTTCGAGCATGTGACTTCTATTGGCAAGAAAGTGCTGGTGATGGGCGGCGGCAATACTGCCATGGATTGTTGCCGCACCTCCAGGCGCCTCGGCGGCGAAGAGGTGAAAGTTGTTGTCCGCAGCGGTTTCGATGAGATGAAAGCCTCAGCTTGGGAAATTGAAGACGCCAAGAATGAGGACATTCCCATTCTCAATTTTCATGTACCAAAGCGTTATATCTGTGAAGATGGCAAACTGGTCGCCATGGAATACGAAAAGGTGCGCAAAGAGTCTGACAAAAATGGCAGGCGCCTACTCATTCCCACCGGTGAAGATCCCGTGATTCTGCCCTGCGATGACGTATTGTGCGCCATCGGTCAGGAGAACAGCTTCCCCTGGATCGAACGCGACCTGGGCATCGAATTCGACAAATGGGACCTTCCGACGCTCAACAAAAGCACATTCCAGTCTGGTAACGAGAAGGTGTTTTTCGGCGGTGACGCCGCCCTTGGCCCTGACAACATCATTACTGCCGTAGCGCATGGCCATGACGCCGCAGTATCTATACATATGGCTTGCAACAAACAGGACATAACCCAGAGACCCAAGCCACTCACTTCTCTCAATAGCCAGAAGATGGGTATACACCAATGGTCTTACGACAACGATATCAGCAATGACGTACGCTACGCCGTCCCTCATGCCGAGAAGGCCAAGACGCTACACGATATCAAGCTCGAAGTTGAACTGGGTTTCGACGAAGAGCTGGCACTCAAGGAGACCATGCGCTGCCTGAACTGCGACATACAAACCGTCTTCACCGACCAGCTCTGTATCGAATGTGATGCCTGCGTGGATGTGTGTCCAACTGATTGCATTACCTTCACGACTAACAGTGACGAAGACGCCCTGCGCTCCCGCCTGATAGCACCCGCGGATAATCAAGAACAAGATATTTATGTGTCGGATGCGCTGAAGACCGGGCGCATTATGGCCAAGAACGAAGATTTGTGTTTGCATTGTGGACTCTGCGCGGAACGTTGTCCCACCAACGCCTGGGATATGCGGAAATACCTGTTTAACACTGCCAAGGCAAGTGCCTGATGCCTAAGTTAATTAAATCCAGCAAGATAAGGACCATCACCAGGGTAAATGACTTCATCGTCAAGTTTGCCAACGTCAATGGCTCCGGATCGGCCAGCGCCAACAAACTGTTTGCGAAGTCTGTGTTTCGCATGGGCATTCCAGTGAGCCCAAATAATATTTTCCCATCTAATATCCAGGGCCTCCCTACCTGGTACGAAGTCCGCATTAGCGAGGCCGGCTATCTCGGTCGTCGCGAAGGCGTAGACCTAATGGTGGCGATGAATGAACAGACAATTAAAAGCGATATCGACTCGGTGGTGCCCGGGGGTTACGTGCTCTACAACTCGTCCAAGACACTAACAAAAAATCTGATTCGGGACGACGTGCAGTATCTCGGCATCCCGCTCATGGATATTTGCCTGCGAGAGTTTAATCATCCGGCCCAACGGCAACTGTTCAAAAATATAGTCTACGTGGGAGCGCTGGCTGCATTTTTGAATATCGATTTCAAGGTATTGACTGCAATGGTAAGCGAGCAATTCCGCGGCAAGGAAAAACTTATTCTACCCAATATTCACGCCCTGGAACTTGGTCATCAATACGCCACAGAAAATTATTCCTGTCCCTTAGACTTGCAGCTGCAGGCCGGCGATAAGACGACCGGTAAAATATTAATGGATGGCAATACCGCTATCGGACTTGGTTGCGTCTATGGCGGTGCAACTATCGGCGCCTGGTACCCATTGACACCTTCCACTTCTGTGGTGGATAGTTTTGCAAAATATTGTAAACGCTTAAGAATTGATCCGGGTACCGGCAAGAAAAAATATTCGGTAATTCAGGCCGAAGATGAACTAGCGGCAATTGGTATCGCCATTGGTGCCGGCTGGAACGGAGCGAGGGCATTCACGGCTACTAGCGGACCCGGCATCTCTCTTATGCAGGAATTTTTAGGCCTTGCCTATTTTGCCGAAATACCAATCGTCTTGTTTAACATACAGAGAGTTGGCCCTTCCACAGGCATGCCAACGCGTTCACAACAAGGCGACTTATTGAGTTGCGCCTATGCGTCTCACGGAGACACCAAACACATACTGCTGTTCCCGGCTTCACCGACCGAATGTTTCGAGTTCGCTGCCAGGGCTTTTGATATCGCTGATCGTCTGCAAACCCCCGTGATAGTAATGAGCGACCTCGAGCTCGGCATGAACGAGCATATTTGCGAGCCCATGGACTGGGACGACAATCAAGGCTACGATCGCGGCAAGGTACTCGACGCGACGCAACTAGAAGCAATAGAAAAATTCGGTCGCTACCTGGACGTAGACAACGACGGCATTCCCTATCGCACTTATCCCGGCACCCACGCAGACAAAGGCGCCTATTTTACGCGTGGTAGTTCCCACGATCCCTATGCTGCTTACACCGAAGATGGTGATGTCTTCGCTGATATGATGGATAGACTGGAGTTAAAACTTACGACCGCATTGCAGTATATTCCCAAGCCTGAGATCTGCAACGAGGGCAGCAACACGCTGGGATTGATGTTTTTCGGCAGCACCGACAGTGCCATTCAGGAGGTTCTGGATAGCCTTGCTAAGAAAGGTATTAAGTTAGACACCTTGCGCATCAAGGCATTCCCATTTCATGACAGCGTCCATGAGTTTTTAAATGAGCATGAGCTGACTTATGTGATAGAACAAAATCGCGACGCACAATTAAAGAGCCTGTTAAAAATCGAGTGCAATGCTGATAACGACAAGATGCAATCCATCCTCAGTTACAATGGCGTATTGCCGAGCGCGCAGCGCATTGAAAATGAAATTCTGAACTCTATGCAGAGTCTGGAAGGCTCCGGGGAGGTCCCCGCTTAACTCACTCCCACGGTGAAAGGGTACACAAGTCGATGAGCTATATTAATAAACCGAAATTTCAACATCCACAGTTAGAAACCAATGATCTCGGATTGACTCGAAGAGATTACGAGGGCTCATTCACAACCCTCTGTGCCGGTTGTGGACATGACTCCATCAGCGCCGCGATCATCCAGGCAACCGCCGACATGTCGCTGGAACCTCACCGTGTAGCAAAAATATCAGGCATCGGCTGTTCCTCAAAAATTCCGGCCTATTTTTTAAACAAATCTCATAGCTTTAATTCAGTTCACGGGCGCATGCCTTCGGTGGCAACTGGTGCCAACCTCGCCAACAAGGAACTGTACTATCTCGGCATCTCGGGCGACGGCGACAGCGCCTCTATCGGACTCGGGCAATTCTGCCATATTGTCAGGCGCCGGATTAATATGCTGTATATTGTCGCCAACAATGGCACCTATGGCCTAACCAAAGGCCAGCTTTCTGCAACCGCCGATCTCGGTTCAAAAACCAAATCGGGGGAGGAAAGTCAGTTTGATAATATCGATATGGCCACCCTGGGCATCGAATTGGGTGCAAGTTTTGTCGCCCGTAGTTTTTCCGGGGACAAGAAGCAATTAATTCCCTTGATCCAGGCCGGTCTGACGCACAAGGGATTCGCCTTCATAGACATCATCTCCCCTTGTGTCACATTTAATAACATCGATGCCTCCGCGCAGGGTTACAAAAATACCTGGGAAAACCATGTAGCCCTGAGCGAAATTGATTTCGTACCCATGCGCGAAGAAATTACTACCAGTTATAACGCGGGCAAAGAAAAAGAAATAACTATGCACGATGGCTCGGTGATTCGTCTGCACAAGACCGGTAACCATTATGATCCATATGACAAGGAAAATGCATTGCATCATATTAATCAGCACAAGAAGCAAGGCAAGATTGCGACTGGACTACTGTATATCAATCAATCCACATCGGATCTGCACGAATTACAGGACACAGTAGAGAAACCATTCAATACCCTCACCCATCATGACCTCTGCCCAGGCAGCGACGTTCTTGCCGACATAAACAACACATTCCGCTAGCTTTATTTTTTGAGCCAGGCTCAAGAAATATAACGGCGGTATTTAAAGCTCTGGATCTGAGTCGTATTACTTTCGGTGTAGTTTAATCAGTTCGTAGGCCGCCTTGATGTCTTGCGCCTTCTTTGTAGCCAAATCAATCATCTCTTCCGGCAAGCCTTTTGCAACCAGTTTATCGGGATGGTGCTGATTCATTTGTCTGCGGTAAGCCTTTTTTAGTTCACCGGCACTCGCGCCGGGGCTAATTGCGAGCAAACCATACGCCGCGCTAAGCCTGTCTTCGATTGATTCATCGCTGGCAAAGTGAGCCTGACCAGACAAGCGACTGAGAAGTTGCGCGTACCGCGCCTTCGAATAACCAAGATCACTGGCGATCCCTTCCAGAATTCTCTGTTCATTGGCATGCATACAGCCGTCGGCGAAGGCCGTTGCCGTAACAATCTCCAAAAACATCTGAATAAGGCTGCGGCGCCGGTAACACTCGTGCTTGAACTGCGCCAGCACCTCGTGCACGGGAAAGCCATCTTTCTTGCCTTCATTGAATAATTTTATGGCAACTTTGCGCTGCACCGCGCCCAGTTTCATCTGCTGAATAACCTGTTCGGTTAACGCTATTTCAGCTTTGCTAACCTCACCATCGGCCTTGGCGATGTAACCCATCAGGGCAAAGGTGGTGGAGAAAAACACAGACTGGACACGTTCTGTATCTCCGAGCCCCAATGACGGCCCGCGCCTGCCACCTGCTGCTCCGCCGTCGAAATAGTTGCCCAGCGAAGCGCCCATCAATGCCCCAAGCGGCCCACCCAGCATAAAACCAAACGTGCCACCTACTACCTTCCCCCACCAACTCATAAACTACTCTCTACAATAAATTCATTAAACGTCTCACAGCATCTCCTCCCCCAAACTATCGAAGTAGGAAGAGAGAGTTTTGAGAACACCAAGTTTACTAAAAAATGAGACGCTGAAACCAATTCTTGTTCAGGTCTCGCCTGCAACTATCCAACTGCACCGAGAACCGAGCTGAGTTAGATTCAACCCGAGTTGCGGCATCGACTAACCACTGTTTGCTGCGATAACTGCCACGCTGATAACCCCCGTTGCCTTCGTGATACGCATAGTACAGAGCCCTGGCATCGCCTTTGTCGATATTACTAATACGACTGGAATTAGCGTTGTACCAGGCCACAAAGTCTACTGCATCACCGAAATTTGCCCGCGAAGCGCCCCTGTTGCCGGATTTAGCAATGTACTCCGCCCAGGTGCTATCCAACGCCTGAGCATAACCATAGGCGGAGGAGGCTCGAGGGCCGGGGAAAATCCAAAGCAGGCGAGAACGCTCAGGTTTAGCCCTGGCCCTGAAGGAAGACTCCTGATAGATAAACGCTATATTCACGGCAATAGGCACACCCCAGCGCTGTTCCGCGCTCTTTGCAGCGTTATACCAGGAACGACGATCTTCGAAGATATTACAGACATCGGCCACGTCCTGGGGCGGCGAACTCGCACAGGAAGCCAGCAACACAGTTGCGGCCAACGCTAAGATTTTATTCTTACTCATAACTTCATTGCTATTCCCAAGATAGAGCCAATGCGCTACCCCATTATTCCTGCCGAGACCTTCCTATTCACTTAGAGCATCAAGCAGCGCTAAAAATTCCCCTTCGTCTAAAATTTTTATTGCCAGTGCTTCGGCTTTTGCCAATTTGGAACCAGCACCAGGCCCGGCGACGACACAATCTGTGAATTTAGAGACACTCCCGGCTACCTTTGCGCCAAGCGCCTGCAAGCTTGCTTTCGCTTCCGCTCTGGGCAGCTGCTGCAGGGTACCCGTCAACACAAAGGTTTGTCCCTGCAGCGGTCTGGGTATAGCGTTGGCATCAGGAACAAGCTCGGGCCAACTCACTCCATGTGCTTGCAGCGACTCTATAAGTGCAAGATTTTCCTGGTTTTCAAAAAATGTCCGGATATGATCGGCGACTATTGGGCCAATGTCGGTTACCTGCTTGAGGCTCTCGGTATCGGCGCTGGCAATGTTTCCAATATTGCCGTAATAAATCGCCAATTGCTGTGCGGTGACGGCGCCTACTTCGCGAATACCTAAAGCGAACAAAAATCTTGGCAAGCTGGTTTGCGTTGATCTATTTATTGCTGCGATCAAATTTTCAGCCGACTTGTCTCCCATTCTCTCCAGAGCGCTAATTTGCTCAGTGCTCAGTTCAAAAATATCAGCTACGTTGCCTATCAGTCCAGCGTCGACCAGCTGCTCAACCAGTTTATCTCCCAAACCTTCGATATCCATGGCGCTGCGAGAAGCGAAATGTTTGATCGATTGCTTGCGCTGAGCCGGACAAATAATTCCGGCACTGCATTTATAAAATACCTCTCCGTCTTTCTCAATGGGGGAACCGCAGGCGGGGCAGCCCGAAGGCAGCCGGATTTTCTTGTGCTTGTTTCTGGAGCTGGGTTTCACCACTTTCACGATCTTGGGTATCACATCGCCGGCCCTGCGTACAATAACAGTGTCGCCTATGCGTAATCCCAAACGTTCGATTTCATCCATGTTATGCAGCGTCGTATTACTGACCGTTACGCCACCAACGAAAACGGGCTCCAGTCTGGCAACTGGAGTGATAGTGCCAGTTCTCCCAACTTGAAACTCAACATCCAGTACCTTCGTAGATTTTTCTTCCGCCGGGAATTTGTAAGCCATGGCCCAGCGTGGTGTCCTGGCATTGCTGCCAAGCTGTCGCTGCGTTTCGAGCTCATTAATCTTGATGACGGCACCGTCTATCTCGTATTCAAGGGCATTTCGCCGCCCCAGTAATTCCTTGCAATATGTAAGACACTGCTCAACTCCGAATCGTGTATCGATATCAGGATTGATTGGCAGCCCCCAGCCTGCAAGCAGAAGAAATATCTCGCTCAGCGTGTCGGGTAGTTCCACTCCCGCAGAGACGCCAACACTATAACAATACATCTGCAAAGGCATTCTGGCGACATTTTTGGGGTCCAGCTGCCTTATGGCTCCTGCGGCAGTGTTACGAGGATTTACAAATATTTTTGTGCCTTCTTTTTCTGCACTGACGTTGAGTCGGGCGAAGCCTTTTTTACCGAGAAATATCTCTCCTCTTACTTCAATTAGTGTCGGCGCAGCTGGCACATCGAGTTGCAAAGGGATGCTGGGAATGGTTCTCACGTTGTGGCTAATATCTTCACCCGTGACGCCATCGCCACGAGTGGCAGCCCGCTCCAGAATGCCGCCCCGATAGAGCAAGCTAACAGCTACTCCGTCCACTTTGGGCTCACAGCTGTATTCCAATAGCTCGTCACTATCCAGCTTTTTCTGCAGGCGCAATTCGAAGTCTTTCAGATCCTTCTCATTAGACACTTTATCCAGAGAAAGCATCGGTACTTCATGTTTAATCTGAGTAAATTGAGAGAGCACCTTGCTGCCGACACGCTGAGTGGGAGACGTGGGAGTTACAAGGTCATGCTCGGCTTCGAGTTGTTGCAGCAGTGCCACCAGGACATCGTAGTCGGCATCAGGAATTTCTGGCGAGTCAAGCGCATGGTATAAGCGATTATGGTGCTCGATCTGCTGTCGAAGCTTTCGTACTTCCTGTTTAACTTTGTCAGGAATGGCCATGAGGGGTTCAATTCGTGCAGAGTTAACCGTGGCTGCCCACGGCCTTCAGTCGGCGTAATTCAAAATCGCTAACGCGCTGGCGATAGTGTTCTATGGTTTGCGCGGTCATGACGTTGCGTTGGTCATCTCTTAGTTCGCCGTCCAGCGCTGCCTGGATCTCTTGCGCAGTAGCCAACATCTTCTCAAATATTTCCAGATTGTTCGCTACAGATGGTAGTGCCAGGAACAGACTGACGCCTGTTGTACTAAATTCATCCATGTTATTCAGGTCGAAGGTTCCCGGGTTGAGAATGTTCGCAACGCTAAACGACACCGGTGCTTTGGGATCATTGCCCAGGCGTTGATGAAATATATTCATCTCCCCAAATTTCAGGCCAGTCGTAATCAGTACTTGCAGCAAATCGTGCCCGCCAAATTCATACCCCTCTTTTGCCATGACATTGATAACGATGACTTCTGACGGCTCTGTCGAGACCGGGCTTGGTGCTGCGACCACCGGCTCAGGCTCCAGGCTAGCAATTGGCTCCTCTACTTCTGCAACTACCATTACTGGAGCTGCCGGTATAGCAACCGGCGATTCTGTTGCGTGTTTCTTCAGCTTGCGTCCGAACAAATCGAACAATGACTTACGGCGGGGTTTCACTGCATCCGCAGTAACTTCGTCATCACCTTCATCGAACAAAGACGATGACTGCGCTTGTGGTACGACTGGCGTCACTTGTCCGATGCGCTCACCTGCCGTCATGGAAAAATCATCGAACTGATCCTCCGGCTCTGCCGCTGTGTCTACCGCAGCTTCTTGTCTATAATCTAACTCGTCGGCCCCAGCATCCATAATCGAGGTTTTAGTGCTGGTGTCGATCGTGGTTTCACTGAAGGTTTCGGCGCCGGTTTCCTCATCATCGCTACCTTGAGCTTCTGTCTTTTCAGCGCCTGCTTCCAATTTGTCTTCTGGCTCGGGGTAATCCGGCTGCACCGCCGCAAGTCCGTCATAGGCAGCCCGTGAATCCAATTCAGGCGCAGACTCATCCGCTTCATAGTCGAACAGCACAGAGTCAGGGTCCACCACTCCATCGAGTGATTCTGAGTCATCCTCTGCTACAGACTCATCAAGCGACTCCATATCACCAAGCGCCGGAGAGTCTTGCGCCGAAAAGGAGTCTTCAGGCTCAATAGCGTCCTCAGCGTATGCAGAGTCCTCCTCGTACAAAGAACCCTCAGCAGCCGGAAATTCTTCAACAACTGCGGCATCCTCTGCTGACAAAAAGCCTTCAACTGCCGATGAAGCCTCTACTGTCGGTGCAGCATCTTCGATAAAGCCCTCATCAGCCACAGCATAATCATTGGCAAATTCATCGGCAAACTCAACTTGTTCGGTCAGAGCTTCAGTCTCCGGCAGACTAATCTCCACCGCGTCCATCAGCACCGGGATTGCTGCTCCATCCTTTTGCGTCGCCCCCAGATTCAGCGACTCAGCCCTGAGATTTGCGGCCTCCACAGCGCTTGGTTCACTATCTTGCCGGTCGGCACGGCTCACAACCCGAGCCCCTCCGGCAGGCAATTCGGCTAATTCAAGGGACTCCAAGTCGACATTCTGTGGAATGTTTTTGTCAATAGCCAGGCGGATCTGCCCGCGTCGTGCCTGAAACGCGATATACAGTCCCCGCAAAATCACCGCGATGATGGCAAATCCGAGCAATAAGATGATTAATTCACGTATATTCATAGTGGGAATTTAAACAGGGCCGTAGGGTCATCCAAAATAGCCTAAAATCATTAGTATTATCTTACAGTTACCGCATTTTCTTTAGCACAGAAACGGGCTTATTCGGGAGGAAACTCAAAGGCGTTATATGGCAGCCATTTCTGCCGCTTCGTCGATATCAACTGCTACGACCCGGGACACACCCGGCTCATGCATAGTGACCCCAAGCAGCTGATTTGCCATCTCCATTGTAAGCTTGTTATGGGTGATAAAAATGAATTGAACATTCTCTGACATTTCCTTCACCAACTTGGCATATCGAGCCACATTGGCGTCGTCCAGGGGAGCATCGACCTCATCCAGCATACAAAATGGCGATGGATTGAGCTGGAATATTGAAAATACCAGAGCTATAGCGGTCATCGCTTTCTCACCGCCCGACAACAAGTGAATGGTGCTGTTACGCTTGCCTGGTGGGCGCGCCATGATAGCGACACCGGTATCGAGAAGGTCCTCACCGGTCATATCCAGATACGCGTGACCACCGCCGAAGACTTTTGGAAACAGGTTTTGCAATCCCGCGTTAATCTTGTCGAAGGTTTCCTTAAAACGCGTTCTGGTTTCCTTGTCTATCTTCCTGATTGCGTTCTGTAGTGTAGTAAGTGCTTTTTCAAGATCTTCATTCTGCTTGTCCAAATACACCTTGCGCTCGGACTGCTGTTTATACTCGTCAATAGCAGCGAGGTTTATAGGGCCAAGCCGTTGAATTCTATTAGCCAACTTCTCCAGTTCTCGCTCGCACTCCTGCTCTTCCAGGCCTTCTGGCAGGCTCGCAAGAACAGCATCGAGCTCGAAATTTGTTGACTGTAGCTGCTCCAGAATGCCTTCGCGCTTCACCGAGGCACCCTCACTCTTCAAGCGCATTTGCATCAACGACTCGCGAATAGTATTCAACTGGTCCTGCTTCTCATTCCGCTGCCGCTCCAGCGACCTGATCCGGTGCTCATTGTCATCAACCCTGGCTTTCGCGGCCGCCAGTTCCTTCTCCACCTCCAGGCGCTTTTGCAACAGGGATTCGAGGTCGGAGCGCATGGTCTGAATCGGTGCATCTGAAGCTGCCAGTTGCGTATTCAACGATTCCATCCGCTCTTTGGATCTTTGTACCTGGCTTGCCATGCGGTCCATGGTTTCTCGGGTAGATTGCAGCTGTGATTGAATTGATTGCTGCTGCAAGGCCAGTTGGTGCACCAAATCTTTGTCTTTGGTCGCGTTTGCCCGACATAAATCCAGCGCATCCCGGGATTCGTCCCTGCGAGCTTCCATGCGCTCGCGACTACCTACATCTCGCTCCATTCCGTCCAATGCCTGTTGCAGTCTTGCCCTTGCTTCAGCGGTGTTCTCTTCTTCCAACAACAGCTGACGGCCAAGTTCTTCCACTTCGCGAACAAGTCGTTGTTTGCGTAAATTCGCCTCCTCCACCTTGGCAATTGCGGCACTAATCCGGGATTTGAGATCGCTCAATTCCTGGCTGTTGACTGCAATTTCAGATTGCACCGACTCGCGCGCGGATTCATTCTCACTCAGCGTTGTTTTGAGTTTAATCTGATCTTCAAGTAACTTTTCAGATTTTCTCTTTAATACTTTGATTTTTTTAAATAAATCAGAAATTAATTCTCGCCTTTGTACAACAGAATCCTGCTTGCTTTCGCTGCTAATCTGGATCCAGGTTTTACCAATCCAGGCGCCATCACGGGTAATAATAGATTCCTGACCGGCCAATTGATCGCGGTGTTGTAGCGCCTGAGAGAGCTTGTCCGCTGCATAGATACCCTGCAGCAGGTCGCCAAGACTCCAGTCGCTAGTGATTTTCCCTGCCAGTAAAGGCAGTCCGTGGCCTGCAGTCACGGCCCCATCATCACTGGCAAGCACATCGATCAACCCGAGCCTGCCCTGAGGCAGGTCTGCCAACAGTGTTTCCAGGTTTTCTAGTCCTTCTACACAGATGCTCTGCAGGGAATCACCCAGCACCGCTTCTACTGCCAACTCCCAGCCAGTCGCAATCTTCAGGCTCTCACCCAGGCGCAGCTGGTTATCCATACCCTTTTTGTCTAACCAGGTGTTCAGAGCGGCGTTGTCCCGCCCCAACGCGGCTTGCTGCAAGGCTTCGAGGGAAGCCTGGGTGCCTTTATCTATCTGTAACTCGCTGCGCACCGCGTCCAACTCCAGAGAATTTTCAGACAGTGACTTGCGGCCATCCTCGATCAACTGGCCCAATTCAACATTTCTGGATTGCCGGGAGCCAATATCAGCCTCAAGCTGGCTGATCTGCTGGGCCGTACTCGTTATCAACTCATCCTCAGGATTGTCAGCGATAGCCTGGTGCTCCTCCTCAAGCTTCTGCTTGCGCTCCAGACCACGCTCCACGATCGTCTCCAATTGCTGGATCCGTGATTGTTCTACTTCCGCAACCTGTCTGGGCTCTTCCGCTCGCTGATTAAAACTGTCCCATTCTTGCTGCCATTGCTGCAGGGTTTGCTCGGCGTCTTGCAGCAGTTTGGACGATTCTTTTTCAGAAGACCTTGCCGCTTCCAGCTCAGGAGTAACGGCCCGAAGCCCAGCATCCAGCTGAGTTATCTTCTTCAGGTCCACATCCAGTTCTTCTTTGGTCTGCGACCAGCCCTCCTCAGTTTCTGAAAAGTCGAGCCGGAGCTGATCAATCCGCTCAAGATTGTGTTCAATAGATTGCTCTATGCGGGCGATGTCATTTCCCAGGCTGTAAAATCTTGCCTGTACTTCACCCAGGGCGTCGGTGAACTCGCCATTGTCGGAAAGGTGTTTTTCAACATTGGCATCGATTTCCCGCTGCTCCGCGGTTGTCGCTTCAATGTTGATTTCCAGCGCATTAATGCTTTCCTGATTGCTCCGTAGTTCGTCATCCAGGCCGCGCCAGCGCAGAGCACTCAGATTTGCGACGGTTGCCCGTTCCTGCTGTTTAAACTCTCCGTATTTTTCGGCGGCCACCGACTGACGCTGCAGATGTTGCAACTGACGCTCCAATTCGTCCCGAATATCAGTTAGCCGCTCCAGGTTGTCCCTGGTACGTTTAATTCTGCTTTCTGTCTCTTTGCGCCGCTCCTTGTATTTTGAAATACCGGCAGCTTCTTCGATAAAAACCCGCAGCTCCTCTGGCTTCGATTCGATCAGTCGCGACACCATGCCCTGCTCGATAATCGAGTAGCTGCGTGCGCCCAGGCCGGTGCCAAGGAATATATCGGTAACGTCCTTGCGTCGACACTTGGTACCGTTGAGGGTGTAAGTCGATTGCGCAGCTCTATCGACCTTACGCTTGATAGAGACTTCGGCGAAATTTGCGTATTCCCCTCGTAACTGCTTGTCGTGATTATCAAAAACCAGTTCGACGCTCGCCTGCCCCACTGGCTTGCGAGTACTGGAGCCGTTAAAAATCACATCCGTCATTTGTTCTCCGCGCAAATTCTTAGCGGAGCTCTCGCCCATTACCCAACGCACCGCGTCGATTACATTGGATTTACCGCAGCCATTTGGGCCAACGACAGAGCAGAGACTGGAGGGGAAATCAATAGTGGTAGGATCTACGAAGGTTTTAAAACCGGCTAATTTTATACATTTCAGACGCATGAAGGACTCGGGCCACCTACCTGAACATTTTGACGCTACAAGGTTAGAGATCTTGCTATTGGTACGCCAAAACCATTGAAAACAGAGCGCTCTTTCCATCCGTTCACAGACAGAATATTGCTAGCAAAACCCACTACATAATTGCCATGAAGTGTATCCGATTTGAGGATTCAATAACACCGGAAAAGCACGTCGACGCCCACCTACTCCCACCGCCACATGCCTGCGGCTATAAACATTTAAACTTCCTCTAACTTGTCAACCGATCTGGGCTCTACGCGTTTTAGTAATAAATGTAGACGCGGAGACGATTATGAAATTTGAGACCCTTGCAGGTTTAATCCTGTTTACACTAATGAGCTGTTCGAGTATTGAAGAACTGAGCGGCAACCAACCAATCATCGACACCAAAGGAGTCAGTCTGGCACGCCTTGACACTGACCTGATCGAATGTGAGGCCTATGCGGATGAAGTCCAGATCGGACACAAAGCCGTCGCCGGCGTGGTGTCTGGCGCCGCTATAGGCGGATTGCTGGGCGCGGTTTGGGGCAATAGCAATACGGCACAAAGAGGCGCCGGTGTGGGCGCAGTCGGCGGTGGTAGCAAGGGGGTTGTGCAAGGGCTAAGGGAGCGCGACCACGTCATTAAGCGCTGCCTGAGCGGTCGAGGTTACCGAGTATTAAATTGATGCCGTGGTAGTGAGGGCCGAGTTTATTTCGCACCAGACCGTTACCACATTCCTATTCTCAGGACTGGCGCACAGTAGTCACCACACTGTCACTTGACTGTAAACTGGCTGCGTTTCGATTTTGTTCTATACTGATAATCAGCAAGGAAAGCTGTCGCGAATTACAGGGACGTAAGCTCGCGGTTCCACCGCCTCTGTTGCTCGCACTACCGCAACGTATTTGGCGCAGGCCACTCTCACCAATAGCAACAAGCCCTAGCCCAAGGATTAGAAAATGCTAACAATAAACCTTCCGGAAGATATCGCCGAGCGACTGCAATCACTATCGTTGCATACTGGCAGGACCGTCCAGTATTACGCACGGGAAGCGATACTCGAGCACCTGGACGACATTGAGAACAGATTTCTCGCATTGCACCAGAGCCGGGATGGAATAGCAGAGGACTTGAGTGAAAAACTGGATGAGATGATCGATTTCTAGAAGCTGATATGTGCAGTCAAGCTCAACAATCAATCGAAGGTGTGGCTATCTTTGGTTTTGCCTTGCACAGTTAAATAGGGACAGTGATAACACTGCCATTGAGGCTGGCATCCTCGGCGTGAGCCGTGGCTGCGAGTATCGCCCCCAAGCATGTAGCTACTAGAACGAATGGCCTGTAATATTGATTCAGCAAGCGGAAGAAATATGTCGTAGTGGCAGGATTGCACTCTCCTCCAAACACTATTCTGTGTTTATTGCGTAATTTTGATTTTCGCCTGGATTAATGCAATAACTTTTTGATGTCCATCTCTTGGGGGACACTAAATAGTTTAATGACTTAACGATAACTCAAGCGGAGACTGTAATTAATTCTGTGTAACTGTCTATTATTAACCCAACTAATGGGTGAGGATAGACAGATGATGAACAAGATTACGGTCGAGGCAGCACTCAATGCCGAACTGGATGACCACCTTGGCTTTCCCAAACATGAGCAGTCCGAAGCTGCCAATAACCGCAACGGTTACACCAGCAAGACTCTGCAGACTGAAGATGGCCAGTTTGAACTGGACACCCCGCGAGATCGGGTCGGCAGTTTCGAGCCCCGTCTGGTCAAAAAGCACCAGCGCCGGTTTACCTCGATGGATGACAAGATCCTTTTCTTGTACGCCCAGGGTATGACAACCCGGGAAATTGTCACCACGTTCAAGGAAATGTACGGAGCCGATGTTTCTGCCACCCTGATTTCCAAGGTCACCGATGCCGTTATCGAGCAAGTCGTGGAGTGACAATCCCGACCCCAAGCGGACATTTAGAGATTTGTATATCTAATGCCACTGCTGCACAAAAGGGCGAATTTTTGTCTAAAGATTTGGTATAGCTTAAGTGTACCCCGTCAGCCCTAGTTGGACATAATTGGCCCATTGCTTAAGAGGTACTTTTAGCTCATCGTCAACCCGAGAGGAAAACGATGATGAGAAAGAAAAGAAGTGCCGAGAAGACA
>CAVOFA010000022.1:0-32349 GCA_963694865.1 Gammaproteobacteria bacterium
GAAGATTCACAGCAACCATCTCGGCAAGCACCCACCTCTATTACTTGATCCGTATTTTTAAAGAACATGCCCATGCCTCTCGACACAGAGCCGGCGTATTATACGTGCCACAACCAGTTTGGCAAGGGCTAAACCCTTAATATTGGCTTTATTTTAACAAGCTTACTGGAGCTGTCATTGATATGCATCTAGGAATGACGATGCAGGCTATTTCTGGCCTTCAAAAAGTAGAAAAAACGGTATCCCAACAGAATCGCCACCAGGGCCCCATAGAACACCGCCGGGCCTATATCCAGCCGCAGAATCCACAGCAGGTGTATGACTGCCAGGACACTGGCCACGTAGATAAGCTGGTGCAGGCGCTTCCAGTTCTTGCCCAGTTTACGCACCATCGCCTTCGGTGATGTGATGCCCAATGCCAGCAGAATCAGGTAGGCGCTGAACCCAATCGTAATATAGGGGCGCTGTATAATTTCTTCGACGATATCAAACCAGCGAAAACCCAGCAAAAAGCTCAGCCACACCATAAAATGTACGCTTGCGTAGAACAGGGTAAACAGACCCAGCATGCGGCGCTGACGGGCAAATTCAACTTGCTTGCTGATGCGCCTGAGGGGAGTCAATGCCAGCGTCAAAATCAGGAATCTTATGCTCCATTCCCCGGTCTCTATCGCCAGTTCTTCCGCCGGGTCTGGGCCGAGATCGTTGCGCAGAATTCTCAGGACCAGCAAGACCAGAGGCACCAGGGCAAGCACGAAAACCAGCGATTTAATCAGTTTAGCCATCAACTGGAACGGTCTTCCCTACCTCTAAAGAATCACACAGACTAAAAATTACGCGCCAGGTCCATGCCCTCATACATCGACGCAACCTGATCTCCATAGCCATTGAACAACCTGGTATCCGTGTATTGGCGGCTGAACAGAGTTTGTGGCAGGCGTCGCTCCTTATCCTGGCGCCAGCGCGGATGGTGGACAGCAGGGTTAACATTGGCAAAAAATCCGTATTCATTTGCCTGCAAATCATTCCAGGTGGTATTGGGCATAGTCTCGCGAAAATTAATTTTCACAATTGATTTGATACTCTTGAAGCCGTATTTCCAAGGCACCACCAGGCGCATCGGCGCGCCGTTCTGCGGTGGGATATAATTGCCATACAGCCCCACCGCCATAAAAGTCAGTGGGTTCATAGCCTCGTCCATCCGCAGACCTTCCCGGTAAGGCCACCGCACGATGGCAAATCGAGAGCGAATGCCTGGCATTGCATCCGCGTCGACTACGGTTTCAAACTCAACATATTTCGCCTTGGATGTGGGTTCAAACTGCTTAATCAGGCTCGCCAGCGGAAAACCTATCCAGGGAATGACCATGGACCAGGCCTCCACACAACGCAGCCGATATATTCTTTCTTCCAGGGCATGGGGTTTAAGGATATCTTCGAGATGATAGGAGCCTGGCTTCGCTACTTCACCAGTGATTTCGACCGACCATGGATCGGCCTTAAACTCGCCCGAATTAGCCGAGGGATCTGATTTATCCATGCCAAATTCATAAAAATTATTATATTTAGTCACGTCCTCAAAGGGCGTCAGCGTCTCCCCGGTGTAAAAGGGCTCGGAATCCGGAGCCGGCTTGATGTCGGCAAATTTTTCCTGCCACCAGGGTGCTGGAGCTGAGCGTGACATCGCGGCCGGCGCCCGCGCCTTGAGACTGTCGCCATTTTGCGCATTGGCAATGGACGGCAATACCCCGGCGGCCGCTGCGCCCAGCATCAGCCGGGTTCCATCCGCCATAAACTCGCGACGATTTCGATAGACTCGTTCTGGGGTGATTTCTGAAGACTTAATATCAGCTGGTTTCTTAATCAACATGGGCTATAACCTGTAGGTGATTTATGCTGCTTCTGGTTTAAATTTCTGTTGTCCTCACCACGGCTAAAAGAGCCTGGTCAGTAAGTTACTTTGCACTGCCTTATTTACTGGTGTTATCAGAGACCTTGCTTTTCGTTGCTGGTTTTTTCTTGCGGCGACTGGGCTTTGCCGGGTTTGCATCCGCCGCCTTCGCGACGGGTGATTTTACACCGACTGTACCCACACTAACACGCCTCCTGAATAGCCAGAGGCAGGGCCCGGAAGCCACGTAGATGATATTCATGCCAAGTAACATTTCAGGGGGATTTTGCGCCACCACCACCAGCAATATTACTGCAAAGACAAAAACCATATAAGGCACGGTGCCTGTGAAGTTCAACTCCTTAAAACTGAAATACTTGTAATTCGAGATCATCAGCAGGCCGACAAAAACGGTCAGTATAGCCGCAAGGTAAGCTATCAATGGTGTGACTTCTACACCATATTTGTAGCACACCCAGGGCAAAAATGTGATCACTCCCGCTGCCATGGGACTCTGCAGCCCGAGAAAGAAGTTTTTATCCATGGTGTCCAATTGCACATTAAAGCGCGCCAGACGCAGAGCGGCACAGGACATATAGATGAAACTGGCAGCCCAACCGACATTGCCCAGGGGCCCAAACCCCCAACTGAACATGATCAGCGATGGTGCCACGCCGAAGGACACCATATCGGAGAGGCTATCGAATTGTGCACCGAAGGCGCTCTGGGTATTGGTTAACCGAGCAATGCGGCCGTCCAGTAAATCCAGCACGCCGGCGATCAGAATTGCCCATCCAGCCTCATTGAAATTACCGGACATGCCGGCGATTACGGCATAGAAGCCCGAAAACAGCGCACCCAGCGTCAGCAAATTCGGCAGCAAGTAGATGCCACGTCTGCGCACCTTCTTGCCTCCTTCCGATACGATCTCTTCATGCTCATCGATGGGAAGGACGTTGTCTGACTCGAGCTTGGTCTTCTCGGCACTCATTGATATTCTGCTTACACCTGATAAATGGCTGAGAAACTGGATTATACCGCCCATTTCCAAAGCTTGCGGGACTATTTCTCTAGAAACTAAACAATTTACCGGAGATTCGAGATGCTATATGATCGCGCTTCACTAAAAAGCATGCAGTAAAATGCTGTCTCATCGTCACGACCCTACATAATTGATTGAGTTTTCGGAGCTTACCCATGAATTATTTTAATACGCTGCCGCTGCGCCTGCAGTTGGAACAACTGGGCAAATGCCGCTTTATGGACAGAAGCGAATTTAGCGATGGCGTCAACAAACTCAAGGGCAAGAAAGTAGTAATCGTTGGAGCTGGTGCTCAGGGCCTTAATCAAGGCCTGAACATGCGGGACAGTGGCCTCGATGTAGCTTACACACTGCGTGAATCTGCCATTAGCGAACAGCGTGCATCCTGGAAGAACGCTACCGAAAATAGCTTCGTAGTGGGAACCTATGCCGAACTCATACCCAGCGCCGATCTGGTGTTAAATCTGACGCCTGACAAACAACACAGCTCGGTGGTCGAGCAAATTATGCCGCTGATGAAGCCGGGAGCCAGCCTCGCCTACTCACATGGATTCAATATCGTCGAGGAAGGCATGCAAATTCGAGACGACCTTACCGTAGTCATGGTGGCTCCGAAATGCCCGGGCACAGAAGTACGGGAAGAATACAAACGCGGATTCGGAGTGCCTACTCTGATTGCCGTACATGCAGAGAACGATCCAAACAATGACGGCATGGATATCGCCAAGGCTTATGCGGCAGCCACCGGCGGTCACCGGGCAGGCGTTCTGGAATCTTCATTTATTGCCGAAGTAAAATCAGACCTGATGGGCGAACAAACAATCTTGTGCGGAATGTTACAAACCGGCTCTATTCTATGCTTCAACAAAATGATCGAGAAAGGAATAGAAGCTGGCTATGCATCAAAACTAGTGCAACACGGTTGGGAAACAATCTCGGAAGGCTTAAAGCACGGCGGCATAACCAACATGATGGATCGCCTGTCCAATCCTGCAAAAATTGTTGCCAACGAACTGGCAGAAGAATTGAAGCAGATAATGCGACCACTGTATCAGAAGCACATGGACGACATCATCATCGGCGATTTTTCAGGCGGCATGATGGACGACTGGGCCGACAATGACAGAAAACTGCTGGATTGGCGCGAAGCCACGTCCAAGACTGAATTCGAAAAATCCATAGCCGGTGATATGAATATTCCGGAGCAGGAATTTTACGACAACGGCATCCTCATGGCGGCGATGATCAAGGCCGGCGTAGAACTTGCCTTCGAGACCATGACCGCTAGCGGCATCATCGAAGAGTCAGCCTATTACGAATCACTGCATGAAGTGCCACTGATCGCAAATCTGATAGGCCGCAAGAAGCTTTATGAAATGAACAAGGTGATTTCAGACACAGCCGAATACGGCTGCTACCTGTTCTCCCACGAGTGCGAACCCCTGTTGGCGGATTTCATGACCAGGATCGATTCCGATGTAATCGGCAAAGGCCTGCAACTCAATGACCTGGGCATAGACAATGCGGAGCTGATTGTTGTAAACGAGAACATCCGTTCGCACCCTATAGAGGTTGTGGGCAAGCGTCTGAGAAAGTATATGACGGCTATGAAGAAGGTGCTGTAGCAAAAAAATAAAAGGGGACGGAGGCGATTTTCTGTATCGAACGGCAAGCTAAAAAGAACTCCGAAGAAAATTGCCTCCGTCCCCTTTTTCCAGCTAGGAACTGCGAGCGATGGGGCGGGGACTCCTGTTTCCGTAGCAATTAAGGCGCCGCACCGACTGACCGAGGGAGACCTTTTTTTTGGGCTCCCGACCGAGGGAGGGCACCCAGGATGGGTGCAAGCCGCGGAGGAAATAGGAGTCCCTGGCCCAGCGCGGTCTCTGGGTAGCTTCTCAACTAAGCGACACAAACTTACATATCGAAATGCGAAAACTCCAAGTTTTCTCCGGCATCCAAAAAATCTGAACTCATTTACCAAGAACTTGAAAAGTGCTAACTCGGCTGAGAACCTTCTTTGATCTATCAATTCACTCCGGTGGCTATTCTAGGCACTAAACATCGACAGGAGCATCATAGACTGAGGATCTTCTTTGATCTATCCATTGGCACCATACGCGTCCCGTTGTTACGAAACTTCAATATAGTATCTCAAAGACTGAGTACCTTCTCTCCACGAGATATGCCGGATACGCCGGTTCTGGCGACTTCCAGCACCGAACTGTCCCCCAAAGCTGAAATGAATGCATCTAGCTTGCCGCTAGTGCCGGTGAGTTGAATACTAAACACACCGCTGGTCTGATCCACCACCTGGCCACGAAAGATGTCTACAGTTCTGCTCACTTCAACTCTTTGAGCACCAACTGCCTTCACTTTGATTAGCATTAATTCGCGCTCGATATGAGCACCTTCGGTTAGATCAACCAGTTTCACCACGTCCACGATCTTATTCAGATGCTTGGTAATTTGCTCGATTCGAGCTTCGTCGCCACTGGTAGTCAAAGTTAGCCGGGACAATGAATTGTCCTCAGTAGGTGCCACCGTAAGCGAGTCAATATTGTAGTTTCGCTGCGAAAACAAACCGACCACTCGGGACAATGCGCCTGGCTCGTTTTCCAATAGAACAGAAATTATATGCCGCATATCAAGTTCGCTCCGATTTACTCAGTATCATATCTTTCATGGCACCACCCTTTATCGCCATCGGATACACATGCTCGTTTGGATCAACCATTACGTCTACAAATACAAGCTTGTCTTTCAGGGCGAAAGCCTCCTCCAGTTTTGAGTTAAGCTCAGACAGTTTCTCAATCTTGATACCGACATGGCCATACGCTTCTGCCAGCTTGGTAAAGTCTGGCAGCGATTCCGCATAGGTACTGTGTGAGTGACGTCCGCCGTACTGCATATCCTGCCACTGCTTGACCATGCCCAGAGCCTGATTATTCAAACAGATTATCTTGATAGGTAGTTGGTACTGCATACAGGTAGCAAATTCCTGCAGATTCATCTGAAAACTGCCTTCCCCTGTAATACAAACCGAGACTGCATCGGGATGTGCAAATTGCACACCCATTGCCGCTGGAAACCCGAACCCCATAGTGCCGAGACCGCCGGAACTTATCCATCGTCGTGGCTTGTCGAACCCATAGTACTGGGCGGCGAACATCTGGTGCTGGCCAACGTCCGAACTAACGAAAGCGTCACCTCGGGTAATGTCGAAGACAGCCTTTACTACTTGCTGGGGCTTGATAGAACCATCCTCCGCCGTCGTTATCGCCAGGCAATCTTTCTCTCGCCATTGAGCAATCTGCTTCCACCAAATCTCCAATGCCTGCTCGTCACACTTATTTTTAGAACTTTCGATCTGCTTTAACATCTCTTCCAAAACTGACGTCACCGAGCCAACGATCGGCACATCCGCAGTTACTGTTTTCGAAATCGAGGCGGGGTCAATATCAACATGTAAAATCGTGGCGTCGGGGCAAAATTTGCTGATATCCGAATTCGTAACGCGGTCATCGAAACGCACACCAATGCCCAGCAGCACATCACAATAATGCATCGCCATATTGGCTTCATAGGTGCCATGCATACCCAGCATGCCAAGAAACTGCGAATCGGATGCAGGGAATCCTCCGAGCCCCATCAGAGTCTGGGTAATAGGGTAGCCAAGCTTTCGAGTCAACTTAACCAACAGTTCTGAGCCGTTGCCCTGGATGACTCCACCGCCGGTATAGATCATTGGCCGTTTGGCAGACAACAGCGCATCCACTGCCTTCCTGATCTGGCCAGAATGTCCTTTGGCTGGAACATTATAGGACCTCAGTTTAATATCCGTCGGATACTCATACGGTAATTTTATTTTCGGATCGCTCACATCCTTAGGGATGTCGATAACGACCGGACCCGGTCGCCCAGTAGTCGCTATGTGAAAAGCTTTCTTCACGATTAAGGGCATTTCAGCGGGGTGCCGCACCATAAAACTGTGTTTCACAATTGGCCGCGAAACTCCAACCATGTCAGTTTCCTGAAACCCATCGGTACCGATCATTCTTTTTTCAACCTGACCCGACACCACCACCATGGGAATGGAATCCATATAAGCGGTCGCAATACCGGTAATCGCATTGGTCGCTCCCGGGCCTGAAGTCACCAGCACCACACCAGGCTTACCGGTAGATCGGGCATAACCGTCAGCGGCATGGGTTGCCGCCTGTTCGTGCCGAACAAGAATATGCTCCACCTTGTCTTGATTGAAGATCGCATCGTAAATATGTAAGACGGCGCCGCCGGGATAGCCGAATACGATTTCAACGCCTTCATCGTGCAGTGCACGAATCAGCATTTCACCACCAGATAATTGTTCCACTTTTATTTGCCTCTAAACCTGTCTGCTTTGTAGCTATGTACAAACAGCAAACTACAACAGCCAGCTATTGGGTCTGCCGAAAATTCGATACTTTTTGAGTAAGTTTTGACATCTCACAAGCTGCATCACAATCATGCACAACTTGAATCAATGTCGGCCTCGTACGCGATAACGTGATAGAGGCCATAGGTGGCTGTTGTCTGACACCTAGATGGTAGTCTGTTAGATTGCCAGTTGTGGCTATCATAGTCTACGGCAGGTCGAATAGGGGGTTACATTTCGCCCTGCCTAAGGAAGGCGATTCTGCCATTTATATAAGGAAAGTCAAGCTCTTATAGAGAAAAGTCACTATTTTGGCAAATACTCAGGCTACCGCCGAGTCAGGCTCTCGCGGGGCTTTGTTGAAGCGCAGCTCACCACTGGAATCCAACTCCGCACAGATCGTATCCCCGGCCACGTAAGTTCCTTCCAGCACTTGCTGCGCCAGGGGATTTTCAACCAGGTTCTGGATCGCCCGCTTCAGCGGACGAGCACCATAGACAGGATCGTAGCCCGCGTTGGCAATATGATCCAGCACGGCATCAGACACTTTGAGCGCAAGTTCGTTGTTGACGAGGCGCTGATTCAGCAGTCCTAATTGAATTTCGGCGATGCTGCGAATCTGATCTCGCTGCAGAGGATGAAACACCACGGTCTCATCAATTCTATTGACGAATTCCGGCGAGAAGTGTTTTACCACCACATCCAGTACGATTTTTTTCACAGCCTCGTAGGATTCTTCATTGCCTGATCCCTGCTCCATCAATTCCTGTATCCGATCGGAACCCAGGTTGGAGGTCATGACAATGACAGTGTTGCGAAAATCCACAGTACGTCCGTGCCCGTCTGTCAACCTGCCATCGTCCAGCACCTGCAACAAAATTTTGAGTACGTCTGGATGGGCCTTTTCCACTTCATCCAGCAGCAATACCGAATACGGTCGGCGGCGTACGGCTTCAGTAAGATAGCCGCCTTCCTCATAGCCTACATAACCAGGAGGCGCACCAATCAAGCGTGCCACCGAGTGTTGTTCCATAAATTCCGACATATCGATCCTGATCATGGCACCGTCGGTATCGAAGAGGAACTGCGCCAAGACTTTACACAATTCGGTTTTACCGACACCCGTTGGGCCCAGAAACATAAATGAACCATTGGGGCGATCCGGATCAGACAAGCCGGAGCGAGAACGGCGTACGGCATTTGCCACCCCGGCGATAGCTTCATTCTGACCAATAACCCGCTCATGCAGCGCTACTTCCATCTGCAGCAATTTAAGCTTGTCACCTTCCAGCATCTTGCTCACTGGAATACCCGTAGCCCGTGAAACCACATCGGCGATTTCTTCCTCGGTTACTCGATTACGCAGCAATTGCTTCTCGGCAGCCTCCGCCTCAGTTGCCGCAGTCAGCTTTGCCTCCAGGCTGGGAATAACCCCGTATTGAATTTCGGACATACGCGCCAAATCGCCGGCACGGCGAGCTAACTCCATGTCACTGCGGGCTTTTTCAAGACTGCTTCTGACAATTTGAGTGCCCTGTAACGAAGCCTTCTCTGCTTTCCAGATTTCTTCCAGATCAGCGTACTCTTTTTCCAACTCCTGAATGTCTGCTGCCAGTTTGGACGTGCGTTTTTTTGCGGCCGGGTCTTTGTCTTTCTTAAGGGCCTCGCGCTCAATTTTTAACTGGATCAAGCGGCGTTCAAGCATATCCAATTCTTCCGGTTTTGAATCAATTTCCATGCGAATCATGCTCGCCGCTTCATCGATCAAATCGATTGCCTTGTCCGGTAGTTGGCGATCAGTAATGTAGCGCTGGGATAGCCTGGCCGCCGCGATGATAGCGGAATCGGAAATATCCACGCCGTGGTGTACTTCGTAACGCTCCTTAAGGCCCCGCAGGATCGCTATGGTGTCCTCTTCATTAGGTTCTTCAATTAGCACCTTCTGGAAACGGCGTTCCAGCGCCGCATCTTTCTCAATGTACTGTCGATACTCATCCAGGGTGGTCGCACCGACACAGTGGAGTTCGCCACGTGCCAGCGCTGGCTTCAGCATATTACCCGCATCCATAGCGCCTTCGGCTTTACCGGCACCAACCATAGTATGTAACTCATCTATAAACAGAATGATCGAGCCTTCCTGTTTTGATAACTCGTTCAGCACCGCTTTCAGACGCTCCTCAAATTCACCCCTGAACTTGGCACCGGCGATAAGTGAACCCATGTCCAGCGACAGGATTTTCTTTCCCTTCAGACCCTCGGGCACCTCACCGTTTATGATTCTCTGGGCAAGGCCATCGACGATAGCAGTTTTACCGACACCGGGCTCACCAATAAGCACTGGATTATTCTTGGTGCGACGTTGCAAAACTTGAATAGTGCGGCGAATTTCGGCGTCGCGTCCGATAACCGGGTCGAGCTCACCATTCTCTGCCCGCTCGGTAACATCGACACAGTACTTCGAGAGCGACTGCCAGGCATCTTCCGCACCAGCATCGTCTACTGCTTCACCACCACGCAAGTTTGCGACTGCGTTTTCCAATGCTTGTGCAGAGACGCCAGAAGAATTCAGTAACTTGCCAAGTGCGCCGGTGTCATTCATTGCCACCAGCAGAATTGTTTCGCTGGAGATAAAGCTGTCACCTTTCTTTTGCGCCAGTTTATCCGCCTGATTCAGTAGCCTGGACAGCTCCTGCGAGATTGTAATCTCACCACCGTTGTCTGGCACCTGGGGTAAATTATCAACCGACTCCTGGACTTGAGCCCTTAGCTGGCTGAGGTTAAAACCCACCTGCGCCAACAAGGGTTTGACCGAGCCGCCTTTCTGATCGATGAGTGAGAGCATAAGATGCGCGGGCTCGATGAAGTTGTTCTCTTTCCCCAGGGCAAGCGACTGCGTATCCGCCAGCGCGGATTGTAACTTGTTGGTCAATTTATCCATTCGCATATCGAAACTCACAAGTAATAAAAGCTCAGTTCTCCCGCGGGAGTATCGAGATCAATAAATTCTCACATTAACTAGATAATTGGGTCATTTCATCGCTTTTCAATGCACAACTGCTGCATTTCTGATTGAAATCAAGAGTCGATGTAAATGAAGCTCGCCATGCGACCAGTTACACCATCACGGCGAAACGAGTAAAACAATTGAGGCTGACAAAAAGTGCAGGATCCCCCTCCCCAGACTCTTTCTAATCCCAGCCTGGCCAATTTTAATTTGGCAATAGCATAGAGATCGCAAAGAGCTTTGCCGGGGTTTTCAGTTTCGGAAAAACATTTACCCAGGGCTTGTTTGTCTTCGATGTTATTGGCACCGGCAAGGAATATTTCTTTCACCTCAGCACCGACTTCAAAATGGCAGGGTCCAATAGCCGGGCCTAGCCATGCCACCATGGCATGGGCAGGAGTGCTACATGAAGCCAAGGTGTTCTCCAGAATACCTGCCGCCAGGCCGCGCCAACCCGCGTGAGCCATCGCCACCTCACCGCCATTACATGCGGCAAAAAATACCGGCAAACAATCTGCCGTTAACAGGCAACACACCAGCTCTGGCCGCTGCGTAGACAAGGCATCGGCGGTCATAGCGACAGAGGCCTTTACAACTCTATGCACATTACTGCTATGGACCTGATGCAGCCACTGCCACTGAAGTCGTTGGGGATAGAGCTTCTCGAGCAGTTGCAAATTTCTGTCTACATTAGCGCCAGAGTCTCCTACATGGCGGGCAAGGTTGAAGCTCGAGTACGGCTGTTCGCTTACGCCACCCGCCCTGGTGCTAATGCCAGCTACAATATCTGCAGGCACATCCCAATCAGGAGTAATAATTTTGATTGCGTTCATTAGACCTTAGGTTTACTCGTATCAAACCCCGGACATTTGTGCACTGCTATTCGAGGCTTAAGATTTCGAACTGATCTGCGCATCCTTCACCAGCTCACAGATCAACTCCAGCATGTCTGCCGGCGTCGGGCTCTGCCAACTCACGCGCTCCCCACTGGCTGGATGCTGCAGTGCGAGCCGGCGAGCATGTAGAGCCTGACGCTTAAATTTTTTCAAACACTCAATTAGCTCCAAAGAACAAGCCACCGGGACTCTCTGCCTACCTCCATACATGGGGTCACCGACAATAGGATAGTTTAAGTGTGCCATATGTACTCTTATCTGATGGGTCCTGCCGGTTTCGAGTTTCAGGGCGACGTGAGTATGCGAGCGGTAGCGTTTGCTGACTCGGTAGTGTGTTATCGCCTCCTGGCCCACCTCAACGACGGCGCGCTTCTTGCGATGCACGGGATGCCTGCCCAGGGCTTTGTCGACTGTGCCGCCGCCAGTCAGCACGCCCTGGACTACGGCTTCGTATTCCCGGGTTATTTGACGTGCCTGCATCTGACTAACCAGCGCAGTGTGTGACACCAATGTCTTCGCCACTACCATCAACCCTGTCGTGTCTTTATCCAGTCGATGCACTATGCCCGCCCTTGGTAGTTCCTCCAGCGCCGGGTGATGATGTAACAAGCCATTAAGCAGGGTGCCATCACCATGACCCGCGGCCGGGTGCACCACCAGGCCGGCGGCCTTGTTAACTATGATCAAATGCGCATCTTCGAAGATGATATCCAGCGCCATGGGCTGGGCAGACCACGCTGTCTCCACCATCAATTCTGCATTAACTTCAATACAGTCACCCGTCTGCAGCCGGTCCCGGGGTCGCAGTTGACGGGCGTTCACCCGCAAACTACCATCCTTAATCCATACTTGCAGGCGGGCACGGGAATAATCAGGAAATAATTTGGCCGCGATCTGGTCTAATCGGCTACCGGACAGGTCTTCAGGAACTTCTGCTGCTAGTGAGATTCGAGTCGACATAGCACTATAATACTTGATAAACAGCGGCAGCAGCAGGGTTCATCGCTGCATTAGTTTTTGTACAGCTGCAACCAGCCTGGAAGTTTCGGACCTGAGCCTGAGTCATTGGGTTTGGGATTAGTAACTGGGCTATGGTTAAATAGCGTTTTTTAGCGCCGATCATGCAAATATTGCCGATTCAATAATAGGAAATACATTGAAGAACAAGCTATTACACGTATCCCTACTTCTGGTCGCAAGCCTGCTATTAAGCTCCTGTGGCTGGTTCAGCCGCTCGGAACAAGATGAATTCGAGGGTTTGACTGACGAGGAGGCATTCTATAACCGCGCAATCGATCAACTGACTAGTCAAAATTTAAGGAGCGCCATCTCTACTTATCAGGCTCTGGAGTCCCGCTTCCCATTTGGTCGCTTCGCTGACCAGGCGCAGATAGAAATTGTTTACGCCTACTATCGAAACGGCGATATGGAAGCGGCTCGTGCGGCGGCCGACCGCTTTATCCGCCTGCATCCTGAAAACGATAATATTGATTACGCCTATTACATGAAAGGCCTCTCCTCGTTTATAGAGCCTGGCGGTATAGTCAACCGCTTTGTCGCCATCGATCCGACGAGACGGGATCCGGGTCGAGCAAGAGAGTCTTTTAGCGATTTTTCCCAGTTACTCGCACTTTATCCCGACAGCCCGTATGCGCCCGACGCCAGGGCGAGAATGGTATTTCTGCGTAATAACCTTGCCGCCTATGAAATTCATGTTGCCAACTATTATCTGGCACGTAGTGCGTATATTGCGGCCTTACGCCGCGGCCAGTATGTTGTGGAAAACTTCCAGGGTACACCAGCGGTTGCTGATGGGGTCGCTGTCATGATTGAAGGCTACCTGAGATTAGGTCTGAATGAATTGGCGGACACCTCTTTGGCTTTACTGCAGGAAAATTATCCGGAACACGCAGCTCTCAGTGCGGACGGGGAATTTTTAATTCAAACCGAAATTACAGATCCTTCGCTGCTTTACACCATGACCTTCGGTCTTATCGGTGACAATAGAGTAGAGCCACCCCTGGCTCCAACAACCAGACCCATTTCCTCAGGCAGTCAGCAAATTATCAACGCTCAATCGGCGCAGCCCCAGAGTAGATCCTGGCTCAGCATACTCACCCTGGGCATTTTCAACTAGGGCAGCTCTAAATAACAGGGCGTAGCTCGCAGCGGAGCCATATCCGTGACGACGACGGCTGCTGTCATTTCGCCCTTATATACTCTGGCGTGTAAACCAAAGCTTTAGCAGTGCGTTCTATCTCTCTAGCGAAAGAGTAATTTCGACGTCTGAGTAGCCGATATATGTTGCAAGTGCTGATAAAAACAGCTGATCAAGATTGTAAACTCGACGCTGACGATGCCAGCGAGGGCTATACTCTGGACAACTCAGTATTAATGGACAAATTTCTGCGCTCAGTACAGGCCCGTGCTTACCGCATCGCAGAGATAGCCACAAGAAATACAGAAGATGCTCTGGACCTGGTGCAGGATGCCATGTTCAAGCTGGTTGAGAAGTACGCAGATCGCCCGGAAACCGAGTGGACACCGCTGTTCTACCGAATTTTGAATAGCCGTATCAATGACTTGCATCGACGCAATAAAGTCAGGAACCGTTACCGCAGCTGGTTATCACCACACGATGACGAGTTCGAAGATCCCATTCAGACTGCCCCGGACCCACGCAAGCAGACACTCGAGTCGGAAACGCAAACCAGCGAGGGGATGGACAAACTGCAGCAAGTATTGAAAGATTTACCACCACGGCAGCAGCAGGCATTCTTATTGCGAGCCTGGGAGGGTCTGAATGTGAGACAGACGGCCGCAGTTATGGAATGCGCCGAAGGCAGCGTTAAAACACATTATTCCCGCGCTATTCATAGCTTGCGAGAGCAATTAGGCGATCACTGGCCATGAATAAGATGAATGAAATTGAATTCCTGGATGCCATCCGACGCCAATTGGATCAGAGCATCGCTCAGCTCGATCCAGCTACAGCACTGCGACTGGATGCCATGCGTGCCCGAGTGCTGAATCCATCGAAGCAGGAAACTAAGGATTCCCTTGAATTTCACGACCAGCGCAACGCCGACGATTTACTGCACGCGATTCAAACAAAGCTGGATCATGACACCAGTCTGCCTCCGGAAATTGAGGCTCGCCTCGATGGCATAAGACAACGCGCGGTGGCAAAACTTGATTCCCAGCAAAACCAATCCCAAGGCACGGCGCTTTCTCGCCTGCTGAAGCAAGCGGGCATTGTGCTCAATGCTTTCACATTGCCAATACCTGCTGCCAGCCTGGTTGCGACAGCGTGTGTGATGGTGACAGTTGTTGCTTTATTTTATGTCGCTTCGGGACCGTCTGTCTCACTCTCTTTTGAAGAGGAAATTAGTTTGATCGCATCGGCGGACGATATAGAGTTGTACGAGAATCTTGAGTTTTATTTGTGGCTGGCTGAAACTGAATTAGCAAACTAACATGGCGCATGAACGGGGTAGTAATTGGATTGCAAGGTCGCAGAAAAACTGTTCGCAATATGCCTGCTGGGACTGATTTCAACAGCACAGGCTGCGGAGAATGAAAACAAGACAGAGACGGAATCCAGCTTGCCCGATCTTGAGTTTCTTGAATTTCTCGGCCAATTTGAAACAGATAATGGCGAATGGATAAACCCGGCCAGTTTAATGACAGAAGAATTCGAATTATTGCTGGAAGCCGCTATACGCGCTGGACAAAACGAAAACTCGAATGACAATGGTAACGGTAACGCTCTCGGAAACGACAATGAGCAACGGCGAAACAACTGATGACTAGACGAATTATTACAATTAATCTAACACTTGTTTTACTTCTGTTTGGCGCGCTTGCACAGGCGCAGGACAAGACCCCCTGGACCGAATTGTCGTATGAAGAGCGACAATTTCTACAGCAAGTCGAATCACAATGGGAGTCTATGCCTGCGGAGAGACAACAGCGGCTACTTCGGGGTGCCACGCGCTGGCAGCAAATGAGTCCGCAGCAGCGAACCCAGGCTCAATCTCAGCAGAGAAGATTCCAAAACCTTTCCCAGGGGCAACGACAAACTCTCTCCCGTCGCTTCCAACGCTTTAATAGTTTGAGCCGCGTCGAGCAGCGCCAATTACGCACGATTCAACGCCGCTATCGGTCGCTGCCACCAGACCAACGCCGGCGACTACGAGAACAATTCGAGAGGCAGTCATCCGCGGCCCAGAGAAACAACCCTCGGGCACGACCGGCGCCAGCCTCACCCTCGAGACGTACAATCCCTAGAAGAAATTAAACCGGTATTTGTTAGCTTCTCAAATTAATGTGCTTACACAATATTTGAAGACATGAATTTGGTACTCAGTGCAGTGACCGTCGCCTACATGGATGTAGGTGAGGGCCGTGAGCTGGGAGCGGTTTACTCGCCTATGGGCCAGGCATTGGTAATAGGATAACGGCGATCACGACCGAAGCCACGCGCGGTTAACCGTACCCCGATGGGACTCTGACGTCGTTTGTATTCATTGAGGTCAACCAGGCGCAACACTTTTTTTACTACCTCTTCGGCAAAACCTGCCGCCACGATGGCATCGGCACTGCAGTCGTTCTCAATATAGAGCTCCAGAATTTGGTCCAACTCCTCATAGGGTGGCAAGCTGTCCTGATCCACCTGATCCGGTGCTAATTCGGCGGAAGGCGCTCGATCAATAACCTGCTGCGGAATCACCTCCTGCGCCTGGTTTCCAAATTCCTGGTTGCGGTAGTGCGCCAACTTGTAAACCAGGGTCTTGGAAACGTCTTTTAGCACATCGAAGCCACCGGCCATATCACCATAGAGAGTCGAATAGCCAACCGCTATTTCGCTCTTGTTGCCGGTGGTGAGTACCATGAGTCGCTTTTTGTTCGAGATAGCCATCAAGATTACACCCCGACACCGCGCCTGAATATTCTGTTCACTGACATCCACCGCCATCCCGGCAAATTCGGCTTCAAGGGCTCTGACGAAGGCCCCATAAATATCAGCTATTGAAATGACTTCGTAGCCGACACCAAGCGCTTTCGCTTGTTGTGCCGCCGCATCGAGGCTAAGTTGCGAAGTGTATGCAAACGGCATCATTACCGCTTTCACTCTGTCCTTACCCAATGCATCCACTGCAATTGCCAGTGTAAGAGCAGAATCAATTCCACCTGACAAGCCCAAAACCACACCGACAAATTTGTTTTTATTTACATAATCCCGAACCCCTAACACCAGGCCCTGGTATACACTGGCTTCCAGAGATTGCTCCGGGGCCATGGATTGCCGAGGAATATTGCAACACGCGCCCGCGGTGGCCTCAGCAGTTGCGATATCTACGTTTACAAGATGAAGGCCCGCTTCAAAGTTTGGCGCCAGGTAGCGACAGTCCCCGTTGGCGTTCACCGCCATAGAAGCGCCATCGAATATTAGTTCATCCTGCCCTCCTACCAGGTTGACATAAATGATAGGAAAACCACCTTCCCTGCTTTTCTGGCTCAACAATGCTTGTCGCTGTTCGAGTTTGTCAATGCGATAAGGTGATGCATTGATGTTGACGACCAGATCCGCGCCCGCTTCCAGCGCTTGCTGCAACGGAACTTGCTCCCACAAATCTTCACAAATAGTGAAACCAATAGTGATGTCAGCGATCTGTAGCACACAGGGTTTGTCACCTGCCTGGAAATAGCGGCATTCATCGAATACCTGATAATTTGGTAAACATTGTTTGTGGTAAGTAGCCAGTCGACGATCACCCTTGAGTACAGTCAGGGCATTGAATAATTCTCCGTCAATTGTTTCCGGGAACCCAAGCACTATGTGAATATCGAGATCTGCCTGCAGGATTTTGTCAATTGCTCGATTAACGCGAAGACTCAGACTGGGACGTAACAGCAAGTCTTCAGGCGGATAGCCAGTGAGGGTTAATTCCGGAAAGGCAATCAATTCCGCCCCATACTCGGAAATAGCGCGCTTTGCGTTCTCCAGCACCAACGCAGTATTGCCCTCGATGTCTCCAACCATAAAGTTGAGTTGGGCCATAACTATTCTCAATTGCCGCGCCATATTTCCCTCTTTAACTGTTATCCTTAACCCGCACTACGAGTCCTGAATTAGAAATTCTCGCAGAGAATTATGGACGCCTGACCCCGCTAAAACCCCGACGTTCGGATTTCTCCGTCGGCTTGTGTATTGTACGGTATATCGTGCCGGGGAACCTGTAGACATTATAAGATTCGATCGAGAACCATGACCGAAACCACCGCTCAATATACAAGTCAGATTTATAACGTAGCACTAGTCTACAATATCTATCGTATTCTGTTACCGCTGGTCCTGCTGGTTACCTATATCAGCAGCCCGGATAGAACTATTCTGGGCGATCTGAATCCCACTCTGTTTGTTCAGGCCAGCACTAGCTATGCCATTTTTGGCGTTATCGTAACTTTCCTGACACCCAGAGGGCGTCAGCGTCTGCAAAATCCACAGTGGCTCAGTGGCACGCTTATCATTGATATTTTATTGGTCACGCTGGTTATCTACAGCAGTGGAGGAATAACCAGCGGCCTTGGTTTGCTATTGATTGTCACCATCGCAGCGGGGAGCTTGCTAATTCGTGGGCGGGTTAGCACTTTTCTCGCTGCTGTTGCTGCTCTGGCAGTGATTTACTGTGAGCTGTATCTCGCGCTAGCACTGGAAGACCGCCCTAATCAGTTTATCCAAACCGGAATTCTGGGAATCATTCTCTTTGCGGCATCTTTGTATATTCAAACCGTTACTAATCGAATTTATGAAACAGCCTTGCTGACGGACAAGCAGGCAACAAACATGATCGACCTCGAAAAGCTCAACAATGAGATTATTCAAAGAATGCGCACAGGAATAGTCGTTGTGAACCCGGCGAGCGAAATTGTCAGTATGAATAGCGCCGCAAAAAACACCTTGGCACCAATACTGACCGCGGTTGATGCCGGTAAAAATTATGACTACCAACTGCCGGTGGTGCTTGATCAGCAACTCAACCTCTGGAAGATAAATCCCAAGCGCCCACCACAGCCTATTACAATACCTGGTAACAACAAACAAATTCAGATGCATTTTGCCTTCTTAAATCAAGATACTGCTTCTGACATCCTCATATTTCTCGAAGATAACCGGCAGATAGTTCAACGCGTAAGACAGATGAAGCTGGCTTCACTGGGACGGCTAACTGCCGGTATCGCGCATGAAATTCGTAACCCGCTCGGGGCGATCAGTCATGCGAGTCAACTGCTGCAGGAATCCGGATCTATAGTTGATGACGACAAGAGAATGATTGAAATAATTCTCGGCCATTGCAATCGCGTCAATATGATCATCGAGGAAGTTCTGGATGCTTCACGGCACGATGATACTTCAGCACAGAAAATTATTCTTAACGACTGGCTGCGAAAATTTATTGCAAACTACCAGGAAATCCACCAGGATTGCGATAAAATCACACTCAAAGTAGAGCGAGATAATATAGTAATCAATGTCATTACCGGACAATTGGAGCAGGTGCTAAACAACCTTTTTGAAAATGGTCTCAGGTACAGCGAAAAGGCAACCGGCAAATGCACCCTCATAGTAAGAGCCGGTATCGAAGATAAGGAAGGTGACTCACAACCTTTTCTCCATATTATTGACGAGGGGACAGGCATAAGCGAAGCAGCTGAAGCGGATTTGTTTGAACCGTTTCACACCACCGAGTCAGCAGGTACCGGTCTTGGACTTTATCTCTCCAGAGAACTGTGCGAAGCTAATCAATCACAATTGGTTTACGACAGAACAGACGACAACAAGAATTGTTTCAGTATATATTTTAGCAATCCAGAGCGAATTGTGGCTTGAACTGTGAATAATGCAACACGTCCAATACTTCCACCTTTTGTGATTTCACAATGACCGAAAAAGTCCTGATCGTAGATGACGAACCCGATATTCGAGAACTACTCGAAATCACCCTCGGCCGTATGTCTTTGGAAACAGAAAGCGCCGCCGACCTGACAGCTGCCCGTCGGCTGTTATCAACCGAGCACTTCAGTTTATGTCTTACCGACATGCGCTTACCGGACGGGGATGGTCTCGAACTGGTCGAATACATCCAGAGCGGATACAAAAAAATGCCAGTGGCAGTAATTACCGCTCACGGCAGCACCGAGACCGCAATAAAAGCTCTCAAAGCTGGTGCCTTTGACTTTGTGTCAAAGCCAGTGGATCTGCAAAAACTAAGAGGTCTTATCAATTCGGCTCTGCGCCTGGCACAGAAGGCACCACTGCAGGACTCGGTAGACACCACAAATTCGGTTCAATCCGGCACCTCCATTACCGGTCAGTCGGCAGCAATTCGACAGCTTCGCGAACAAATTGACAAACTCGCCCGTACTCAGGCTCCAATTTATATCAGTGGTGAATCCGGTAGCGGCAAAGAATTGGCAGCCAGGGCAATTCACCAACAAAGTTCAAGAAGCGATGCGCCCTTTGTCGCAGTGAACTGCGGCGCCATTCCACAGGATCTCATGGAGAGCGAGTTATTTGGCCACCTGAAGGGAAGTTTCACCGGGGCAGATCAGGATAAACAAGGTTTATTCCAGGCTGCCGATGGCGGCACCCTGTTCCTCGATGAAATAGCGGACCTTCCTCTGCAAACACAGGTCAAATTACTACGAGTAATTCAGGAAAAAGTCGTGCGGCCCGTTGGCTCACAAAAGGAAACAGCCGTAGATGTCAGACTGCTAAGTGCTACCCACAAAAATCTTGCCGAGGAAGTTGAAAACGGCAATATGCGTCAAGACCTGTATTTCAGGATCAATGTTATCGAACTGGCCGTGCCGAGTCTCCGCGAGAGACAGGACGATCTACAGGAGTTGGTCGCGAGTATTCTACAAAAGATAGCGAAAGAAGATGCAACGACTATCAGTGACATCGATGATGAAGCCCTGGCCGGTTTGCGTGCATACAGTTTCCCGGGGAATGTCCGCGAGTTGGAAAACATTTTGCAACGAGCGGCGACCCTGTGTGAAGGTAATTTGATTCGCGCGTCTAACCTCGAATTTATGAATACCTCCAGAGTCGCAGAGTCTATAGAAGAAATTCAGGAAGCATCCGCAGAAGCCCCTGATGCGCACGCTAATAAAATTTCCTTGCACTCCGACAGCCGGGATATTCCAGCAGACTATTCTCTGGAGAAGCACCTCGAATCCATTGAAATCAAAGCGATTGAAAAAGCGCTTGAAGAAACCAGATGGAACAAAACCGCGGCCGCCAAGAAGCTCGGTATGTCATTTCGCTCCCTGCGCTATCGATTGAAAAAGTTAGGACTGGATTAGACGAATTTTTGATTAAGCAGGCTGTTGAATCTGCATAAATTTCAACAGCCTGCTAGAGTTCGTCACGACCCTCTTAGCTGCTAACGATACGAGCTTACCGGTGGCAACTGTGAACCGGACAGGTCGGCGGGAATACTGGTTTCAATCCTGACCGTATGGGTCAAGGTGCCGATTCCCTCAATGCTGGCACTAATCGTCTCGCCATCAATCAGATACCCAGAACCTGACGCGCGCTCGACGCGACCGGCGCCGGTTCCACCCGACGTCCCGCTCTGCATGACATCGCCGGGAAAGATCGTGATGAGCGACGAGGCGTACTCGATGAGCTCAGGGATATTGTGGATCATGTCGCCACCCCGGGCTTCCTGCACGGTGACGCCGTCGATGACCAGCGTCTGGTGCAGACGCTCCATCGGATCGCCATAGAACTCTTTTGGCACGATCCAGGGACCATGCGGCGCGAACGTGTCGTGACCCTTGCCGACGAACCAGTCCGAACCGGAGCCGTAGCCACCGGGCGGACGTCCGCCCCGATCAGAAATATCCATCGCGACCATATAACCGAACACGTAGTCGTACGCACGGTCTGAGGAGATGTACTTGCCAGTGCGGCCGAAAACGATGGCCATTTCCACTTCCCACTCGATCCGATCGCGTCCGAAGGGCATAATGATGTCCTCACCATCACCGATGATCGCTCCACGAGTGGGCTTCAGGAACAGGTAGGGAACGCCGCGATTTTCCTGACGTTCGCGCAGTCGAGCTTGAAATTCATCGTCGTTGCAGCCTTCGCAGGCGTGGGTGTAAAAATTCACGGCCGCGTTCATGAGTTTGCTGGGATACTGAATCGGGGCCATGGTATCCACGGAGCTCACCGGGTGCACAAAGCTGCGCTGGCCACTGCCGCTCAGCAGGTTTTTCTCCACCAGCCAGTTCACGACTTCGTAGACCCGATATTTCAGGCCGTACTCATACTGCTCGATGAGCCCGAGCATATCCGCGGGCATGCTGATATGGTTGTACTGTGGTAGCAACTCCATGGCACGGTTCGCGGCCGCGAGGTCGATGATCAGCTCGTCGTTTTGCAGGACCAGACCAACGGTCGGTACGTCATTGATTGCAAAGGTTCCGACCTTGAACGGCATGACCGACTCCGCAGCCTGGGCGGAGACGTCGGTTGGGCTGGTAACAATAGCCAGCGCCACAACCAGCGTCAGGGTAAATAGGGACTTTCTTATCATATCGCACTCCAGTGCAAGGCACTTTCAAGATGGACCGGGATAACAAACAGTACTTGTAAGTATCTCACCCCCTTGTGAGACAAACAAAAGGTATCTGTCTATCAGCCACTTGTCCAGTTTTTTGAAAGCTTCACAGGACGGCAGAAAAGCGAATTATCAGCGAATGAACGAACACCAGCCAATCCAGGCAGAGTTCATTTACGGTTAAATGAGACCTTCAGAGGGATTAATAGGAATACACAAGCCGTCAGCTCAGAATACGATCTCGCGCCAGCTTAGCCTGCCAGTGGTGCCAGTTCCACCAGCTTGTGTGGTATCAGACAGGCTGATATTCGGGTCGATTGGAGTGTCATTGCTGGCAGCCGCAGAGTTCTCTCCGTCGCTGCCACCACTGCCACTGCCATCTTCGCTATCGTCTCCACTACTGCCACCACCTTCACCATCACTGTCGGTCGAGGAGGTATCATTCAGACAACTTTGCCCCAACGGTGAAAAAGTAATGTTAATCGGATAGGAACGGGTCGCAGACCGTCCTCAGTCAATATCGTACAATGTGATTCCGGCTTTATTCTTCAGTTTTTTGAATTTCTGATCGGAATTCGCATTGCTCCATGCTACGGAACTGACTGTAACGTCAATGTAATCCACGGTAGCGTTGGTCATCTGTACGGTAAGATTCTTACCGGCGGTAGTAACAATAGAAGCTAAGCCACCATCGATTCCCAGCGTAGTCGCCACGCCCGAACTCCCGTTAACACTGGCCGAAGCGAAAACCGGAGTTTCCGGCGCCTTAATACCATCAATGCTTGTGGACCCCGTGCTAATCGTAAAACTGGCATCATAGGCAGGGTCCGAGGCAGCGCCGCTGAGCACGACTGCCGAACTGAGCGTGCCTTGCACACCGCTGGTGAGGTCCGGATTGTCGTAGATTGTTGTACCACCGTTTTTAATTTTCTTGACTTTCTGACCGCCGGGCGCACTAACCCAACTGAGGGTAAGTTCGGTAATAGTCAGGGTACCTGAACTGGTAAGGGCTCAGTCGGGGAGAACAAATTTTGTTCCCTCGACTAATACTTATAATGGAACTACCAGGGAAACCTCGAAGTGCTTAGTCGAGAGGCGGATAGAATTCTCCTCTTCGAAATTCAACTCCTGAGCCTTGCAATTCATCGGCGAATCGATCCAGGGATTCGGCAACAGTTAAACCCTCTGGCAAACCCGGCCCGACATAGTCTGGCTGCAAAGCTCGCCGCGCGTAATCTTGATCGTAATGATACAAATACACCACCGCCGGATTCAGACCGCGAGTACAGGCCGCCGAAGCCGCCGGGGTCATGCGCGCCAGAGGAACATTCAGGGGCATAAAGGCCACGTCTATTCCCTCCAGTGCTTTTACTTCTTCGACACATTCGGTAACACCGGCAAAGAAAAACTTCTTGCCTCCAAGGGTAACCACGTAGCCATTGGCTTCACCCTTGAGGTGCGAAGGACTGCCCTGGATAATGTCATAGGCGGCAACTGCCTCTACTGTGACACCTGCCACTCTTATGCTGTCACCGTTGGCAATCACCACACCACTCGGCCATTTTTGAGCACCGTTTGCTGCCATCACTACCACGGCCCCGGGCTTGCGAAGCTTTTCGATGGCACCGACGTCCTGATGGTGGCCCAAGTCATCGCTGATTAAAATAAGATCTGCCGGCTTCGCACCGAGTAGGCCCAGTCGATCCCACGGATCAATCTGCACAACAATACCCTGATATTCCAGCTGCACGCTGGAATGAATAAGTGGAGTAATTTCGATAGGCCCCGCCGTTCCCGGCACCGAGTCCGCCAACACTAGCGGGTGCGCCACGAGCAGGCAGAGCAGCGCAAGAATTTTAGTAGACATTTGTCCTCCTGATTAACGATGAAGCCTGGGCTCCTGGGCCAAAAGTGGCTTACTTTAAGGTAATTTGTAGGCTCGAAGTTCCCCAGAATAGCCTGTACCGCTGACCGCCAGTACCAGGTACTGTTCGTCATCCAAACTATAAGTCATGGGCGAACCGGTTTGCGGCGCCGGCAGATGTACCGCGCCGACTTCGGCACCAGTTGCCTTATTATAGGCACGTAACCATGCCCCACGTAAACCTTCGCTGTCCGTGGTGAACTGTGCTTCTCCCGCGACCAGCAGAGTAGCGGTCACCAGGGTACCAACCGAACCGCTCTGCCCGGTTCTGGGAATGTCCAGGTTCTGTAACAAGGGGTGATTGCGCACATTATCCGGGGTCTGGCCGTGGGGAATCGTCCAGCGCAATTCGCCAGTGTTCATATTTATGGCAGAAATTACGCCATAGGGTGGTTTCAACAGCGGCAGGCCCTGCACCCGCAGGCCAATCGGCGGTCGGCCCCGGTTTGAAACCGGCCGTTCGCGCTGGGCAACTTCAAATTCGGTACGGCCACCGCCAGCCGAGGAGCCAGCGCCGCCGGAGGTGCGCGGGCCAGTGGCGGCGTTGCCCTGAATATAGGCCATATCTGACTGACCGGGGTACGGTGGCACCACCGCCAGAGCGACAACCGAGCTACTTGACGAAACATACAGCGTATTGGTTTCCGGATCGAAAGAGCCTCCGGGCCAGTTGGTACCGCCACCGGTTGCCGGTGCCATCAAGATACCCAGTGGACCATCTATATTACTGACCACCGGTGGCGTAAAAATTGGTCCCAGCTTGTACCAGCTAGCGACGTCGAGAGCCTGTTGCCGTAATTCGGGGCTGAAGTCGATCAAGTCGTCTTCGGTTACTCCCTGGCGGTCATAGGCCGGAGGTTTTGTGGGAAAAGGCTGGGTCGGTGAATACCACTCGCCGGGCACGTCGCCGATTTCCACCGCACGCTCTTCAATCGGCCACACCGGCACGCCGGTGATCCTGTCGAACACATACAAAAAGGCCTGCTTCGTCGGCTGTGCCACGGCCTTGATTTGGCGTCCGTCGACATTGATGTCTACCAGAATGGGGGCCGCGGGAATGTCGTTATCCCAGATGCCATGATGTACGAATTGGAAATGCCACTTGCGCTCGCCACTGTGCAGGTCCACCGCCAGCAGCGTCTCACTGAAGAGGTTGTCGCCAGGCCGATAAGCGCCATAGTAGTCGCCGGTGGCCTCCTCTACTGGCAGGTATACGATCTCCAGTTCCTCATCCACGGAGATCTGGGCCCACACGCCGGTGTTACCCGTGTATTCTGCCGAACCCTCTAACCAGGATTCATAACCGTATTCCCCAGGAAAGGGTATGGTGTGAAAAATCCACAGACGTTCGCCCGTGCGCACGTCGAATCCCCTGACGAAGCCCTTTACATTTTTTCTGCTGCTGGGATTACCCCCGGTATGATGGGCGGCACCCACTATCACCACATCTTTCGCAATCATAGGCGTTGCATGCAGACCAATCTCGCCGGTTACCAGATCGATCTGCTGATCGGCATTTTGCTTCAAATCGACAATGCCGTTGTCACCAAATTCCGCTAGCGGCCGGCCATTGTCTGCATTCAGTGCGATAAGCCGGTAACCAGGCGTCACAAATACCACTCGCTTGTCCTCGCCCTGCTGCCAGAATGCCAGGCCTCGACCTGACAATTGCCGGGGTGCCGCGCCGCCCCGCTCGCCCTCATTCAGGCTGTATTTCCACAGCAACTCACCAGTACGCGCATCCAGCGCCACCACGGCGCGACGAGAACCAGCGGTGGTGTACATGACACCGTCGATGACTAACGGTGTGGCCTGGAAGCGATATTCCGGCCGCGGGCCGAGATTGTCGGTCTTAAAACTCCAGGCCAGTTCCAACTCCGAAAAATTTTGCGCATTAATCTGTGACAAGCCCGAATAGCGGGTGTGGCCCAGGTCACCGCCGTAACTTGGCCATTCCCCATTGGCTGCCCCCTGCTGCGAGAGCGACAATGGAGCGAACAGCACAGCAAGAAGGAAGCCGAAGCTATAAATCAGAGCGGAAGATTTCAGTCTACTGACCAGGTTAATTGTTGTTATTGTTTGCTGACGTTGCATTGCGTTCTCACTGCATTCAGAGGGAGTTGTGGGGGGAAATCAGGGTAGTATTACGCCAGCTAAACAAAAAATGCACACCTTGTCTATTGTTACCATCGACGCCGACTCGATCGCGGCGCAATACCCGGGTAGCCCTGAACGCAGACTATGGCCGTAGAATAAGCAGTATGAACCTTTCCACTCGAATTCTGGTTTCCCTGGGATTCGGCCTCACGCTCGGTGTCAGCTTCTCGCTGGCAGAGAATCGCTTCTTGCCCTCACTGCCGAGTTGGATCGAGCCCATCGGTACACTCTGGGTAAACGCCATTCGCATGACAGGAATTCCCTTGCTTATGGGCTTGTTGATTACCCTGGCCAATGTCACTGCCATCTTGTCTCGCCACGAACGTTAGACAGCATAAGCTTGATTTAGGTCAAGCTTTCGCGCTGGCTGCCTCTTATCATCGCGGGAGCAACACAATATTGAATTCGAACAGTCTAAAGGATTGCTATGAACAAGCTAAAACTACTTATGGGATTTGCGAGTTCCTGTGTCTTCATGTTCGCTCCTCTTAGCCTTAGCCAGGCCGAATCGGTTGCCGATGGCGTTTATTTGTCTGCCGGCGACAGCGCTGGCAATAGCCAGTGCACACTGACTTTAAAAGGCATTGACGAAGAGCATAAATATGGCGACGACGCCTTCCAGTTGGAATCTTCCGGTGACGGTGCCTGCGAGTGGAGCGCGATCGGTATGTCCAAGAATTTCGCGATAACAGCGGGCCTGATTACCAGTGGTGGTGCCACTGCCTTCGTAAAGCTGAGTTTCCCCTTCGGCCCCGCGGGTAAGCATATTGAATTAACCGCCTACGACCTCGACGGTTCGCTGCGCAATACTGAGAGCTATACCAGGAGCGACAAACTGGTCGCATACAAGTAAACCAGCGTTCTACGGAGTTAAATTAGCCCGGCAACTCGACGCTGTATAAGTCGCCTGGTCACAAAACAGTTAGTCTGCCAAGCGACAAGTCCCTGCTTTTTAATTATTGGCTAGTCTGGGTTAAACTGCAGACATGCCGCGAAGAGATAAGCCAACAACTCCCACCGATCCCAGTGCCTCTACCAACATCCTCTCGGTAAGCAGCCTCAATCGGATGGCGCGTTCGATCCTGGAATCAAATTTCCCTGCCGTTATCGTAGCGGGCGAAATTTCCAACCTCGCCGCGCCCGCCTCCGGTCACTGGTATCTGACACTAAAAGACAAGACTGCCCAGATTCGCTGCGCGATGTTTCGCGGTAACAACATGGCAGTGCGCTTTAAACCAGCAAACGGCAGTCAGGTCATCGTCAAGGGCCGGTTAAGCATCTACGAAGGCCGAGGCGACTACCAGTTGATTGCCGATTCCATGGAAGAGGCTGGCGACGGTGCCCTGCAACGTGCCTTCGAAGAGTTGAAAACCAGACTGCAAGCTGAAGGTTTGTTCGCGCAGGAGGGCAAACAGGAAGTGCTGCCCCGCTACGATCACATCGGCGTGGTGACCTCGCCCACCGGAGCGGCTATACAGGACATCCTCAGTGTGTTCGGGCGGCGTTTTCCGGCCACCCGCATTACGCTGCTGCCAGTCATGGTGCAAGGAAGCGATGCCGCCGGGCAAATTGTCAGCGCCATCGAGACAGCCAACCGACATCGGGGAATACTCGATCTGCAGGCACTTATCCTCACTCGCGGCGGTGGCTCGCTGGAGGATCTGCAGGCTTTCAATGAAGAATCAGTTGCACGAGCAATATTTGCCAGCGAACTGCCTGTTACCAGCGCCGTAGGGCACGAGATCGATTTCACCATCGCCGATTTCGTCGCCGACCTGCGCGCACCTACACCCTCTTCGGCCGCCGAACAGATGAGTCCGGACCAACAGGACTATTTCCAATTGTTGGAGGCACATCGCATACAACTGCGCGGTGCCATCGGACAGGTGCTGCGCCAGGCCCGGCAAGCACTGGCATGGTCGATAAAACAATTAAAACACCCTGACCGTCGCTTACAGGAACACGCTCAAAATCTGGACCGACTGGAGAATCGACTACGCCTCGCGATCAGCAATAACGTGCACAGTCAGTCCGGTAACCTCAAGCAGCTCACCAGATCACTGCTAGCGCATTCACCGGCGCAGCGGCTGCAACGATTAAAAAGTCAGCTGGAAAACACAATAAAGAGTCTTACGCAATCGACACGTGTGCTGTTCAAGGCCCGGCAGGCGTCATTAACGGAATTGAGTCGCAGTCTCAACAGCGTAAACCCGCTCAGCACTCTGGGCCGGGGTTATAGCATCACCTACGACGATAGCGCGAAAGTAATTCGTCACAGCGACGATGTAAAGCCAGGCAGTAAAATACTGTCCAGATTGGACCAGGGCCAAATCACTTCGGTAGTAGAATCAGTCTTAAATGGCGAACCAGGAGAAGACTCGAACCTATGACTGAACTGGAAGCAGTGTGCCGCGGTTTTGGCGGAACCGGACACCCTGATCTCCACCGGCGGTCAGATCGATCGGGACGGTCAAACCGGTAGAGTTACCGGGCCACATCCGCACTGCCGTGTGAATCTCAACAACACCAGAGTCGATCCGGCGTTGTTCCTGATCGACTAAGCATTGCTTACTGAGCTGAGCATTGAACCGCCCAAACAAGGATTTAGCAGCAAGATTGAGCACGGTTTGAACTGCCAAATTTAGTCAGATTAAGCCCAAATTTGCCTCAAACTCACGCTTTTTACAGTGTAGGTTTTTTTACATTCCCCAGCATATTCAATAAGTTAGACACTTATTTAGACAAAAATGAGCCAATTTAGAGACAACACCGGGTATTAGTGTGATAAGGCTAGCAATTTAGTATCAGCAACCCCACCCCTGGGCCCTATATTGCTTATGATTAGTTGTGGGCGTAGATCGAGAGTTTATTTACCGGCGAATTCAGCCACGGAAATAACCCGTTCCTACGCTAAACTAAACGCTGTACATCACAACACATGGGAGACCTGAATATGCCATTATCCGAAACTCTATTCATGCTGATTTTCGGCCATGCACTGGCTGATTTCGTATTGCAGCCTGATGCTATGGGTTATGGCAAGAACCGCAATGACAAGATTCATGATAACGAAGCGAGTCTGTTTCCGGTTTGGTACTACTGGCTCACCGCACACGCCATGGTGCACGGCGGTATAGTCTTCCTAATCACCAACAGCCTGCTATTGGCGTTGGTGGAGTTTACCCTGCACTGGCTTACTGACTTTGCCAAGTGTGAAGGCTGGATTGGAATGCATCAGGATCAGGCCATGCATATTGGCTGCAAAATCGGCTACGCTTTCGTCTTGTAAGCGCTGCTGCCAACGTTTTGACAACGCCGCACGACTTCACTCGGAAAGCTCGAGTCGGGATCAGCCGGCCGCCCTTGATTTCCTGGCCAAGCTCAAGATCGATCACCTCGGCGGCTATTACTCGCCCTTATTTCTGGTTATAGTAACGAGGGTGGCTCTGAATAATGCAGATGGGTGCTTTCGGCCCTGCCCGCAGGGGCTAACCGCGTTATTCAGAGCTACCCTGGCTTCAGAATCCAATGAATGCTATCGGAACAGTGCTTCGACGGCTTGTAGTAATACTAATCAGGTGACCAGACAGAGATGGATAAACGAGATCAGCAACGCAAGATTAAAGAGCAGAAGCAGCAGGCAGCGAAGCAGCGAGAGCAAACCCGGAAATTGATGCTCAAGGTAGGTACTTTCGTAGTCGCTCCCATGTTGTTATTGTTCGTTTTGTACACATTGTTCAGTCAGGGACCTACCTATTCGACTGTCGAAATTGTCGATACCGATCATGTTCGCGGTTCCACAGCCGCCCCCGTCAGCATCACCGTCTATGCCGATTTTCAGTGCCCAGCCTGTGCCACAGAGCACGAAACCATGACGCGTATTTGGCCGGACATCCGCGATAAAGCCCACCTGGTGTTTCGACATTTTCCGATAACGGCTTCTCATCCACACTCCTGGACTGCCTCGCTCTATGCCGAAGCTGCAGGCAAACAGGGTCGCTTCTGGGAAATGCATGATTACCTGTTCGCCACTCAGGCTAACTGGGCCGGCCTGCAGAATGCAGAGGAAGAATTCGATAGTTATGCACTAGCACTGGATCTGGACCTGGAACAATTACAGGCCGACATAACGTCCGACGAAATCGTGCAGAAGGTTCGTAACGATCAGCGCAGTGGCAATGCCTCCGGAGTGCGCGCTACTCCGGCCGTGTTCATTAACGGCCGACAATTGGCACGGCCTACAAGAGAGCGGATACTCGAGGTAGTCGAAGAGGAATTTGCGGATTCCTAGAGCGCCGCTGATTATTGAATCAATGTCTCCCCAATTTGCTTCGAATTGCTGTCCCCACCCGGGCAGATCAAACTGTATCAGCGTTTCCTCAAGGACTATTTCTCGGCCATGCTTAAACGCTGACCAGTTCAACAAATTGCTTTAACAACCCTGCAGACTCAGGAGTTGCCTGTAGATTCTGCTGTAGCGCCTCCGGGTCCAGGCCTTCGGACCTGATTTGTACGCTGCGCTCTTCGATATACGCCGCTGTCACCGCTGCAGTAAATTCAGGATGAAACTGCACACTCCAGGTGCTCTTGCCAAGTCGAAAGGCGTGGTTGGGATCGAAGTCATTGGCTGCCAACAACACGGCTTCTGCCGGCAAATCGATCACGGATTGCAGATGCGAGGCCTGGGCGCAGAATTCTCGGGGTAACTGGCGGAACAAGCGGTCGCTGTCGGAGTCTGCCGTCTTTCTAATCGCCACGGTACCAATTTCCCGACCCTGCGGATGAAAGCCCACCTTGCCACCGAAGGCCCAAGCAATGAGTTGATGGCCGTAGCAAACTCCCAGCATGGGGATATCGCTGGCATGTGCCATGCGGATGTAGTCGGCACCGGTTTCATTCCATGGCTCCAGATCCGTGAGGTACGCCGGTGATCCGGTGATAATAATGGCGCTGATTTCGCGTAGTGCCGGTAATTGCTCCTGCAGATGAATGGAACACACCGTAAACTTGCTGGCTTCCTGTCCGGATCCATTGATAAACCAATCCTCGAAATCTTCGTTCTTCGCCAACAGCGAAGGCAGGGTAGAACCGGTTTTCATGATCAATATTTTTTTTACCACGCCACTCCCTGCCAGCTAATTCAGACACAATAAATTACAACAGCTTAGCAGTGTTATTGCTAATGTAATTAAGGTAAGCCTGAGAATAACATCAGCCGGCGACCGGTAACGGAGGAACAACAAACATGCTCACTACGCTGGATTCCCTATTTGGTAGAATCGGCAAGCAGTCGCGAGATATTTCCTGGACCTTGTTTCGACTACTCACCGCCTCCATGTTTATGACCCATGGCTTTGCCAAGCTCTTCGGCGACAGTCCACAGCCTTTTACCGGTGGTGGCATGACCAGTATAAACATTGGAGACGTGATTTCCCTGCCCATACCAGGGGCTATCAATGCCCTGTTTATCGCCGGAATTATCGAATTTTTTGGCGGCCTCTGCGTTTTCCTGAGATTCAAGACCCACCTGGTGGCGTTCATGACAATGTTGTTAATGCTCATGGCCTATTTGACCTCACATCTGGCCTGGTACCCGACACTGAACCGTGGCGAACTAGCGGGCCTGTATTTCGTGGCCTTCATGGTAATTCTGGCGACCGGAGCCAGCCCCTTCAGCGTAGACAACTGGCTAAGAAAACGCGTTAAGAGTGGCTAACTAACACGGCTGTTTAGCAGCAACCATAGATGCTGGAACAATGGCATTGGTTTTGCTTCTGGGACTTGAATTTGGGGGCACTACAAAGAGCACACTGGTTTCCTGGCACTTAAAGCGTGCCTAACCAATGGTCTAGCCCCAGGGCGTTTAATTTCATATCGAGGCCGATGAGTGCGCGGATATTGTCTATGTCGACGCCGCATTCCGCGTCCAGCAGGTAGTCTATGCTTGTCTGCAGCAGCGACTGTGCGATGCGGTCAGTTCGGTTCTCTGCGTCTATATAATCCTGCCCGGTAGCGGCGTGGTCCTGAATCGATTGTCGTAGTAGTTGCGCCAGTACCGGCACCTCTTCGTGCATGCCGAAGTGGGTGACAAACACGCGCTGGGGATCCAGCGACATAAGCCGGTCGAGGCTGGACAACCAGGCCTGGGGATCAAATTGTACGGGCGTGGTAGGCGCAAAGATGAAGCGTGATCGGCCCTGGTTTAATTCGGCATAACTGGCGCCAAAAGTATCACCGGTGAACAGGCCGCGACTTAATTCATCGAAGACACAGTAGTGATGCCGCGCGTGCCCTGGCGTGTCGAGAAAGAGCAGTTTTCTGCCGTTAAAATCCAGCTCGCTGTCATCCTCCACCAATTGTACGCGATCTAAGTCTACGGCAATG
>CAVOFA010000023.1:0-32185 GCA_963694865.1 Gammaproteobacteria bacterium
GTTAACTAAAAATGGCTAATGTATCTTATTTTATGTCTAATAGACGCTTAATGGCATTCGAGGGACTCCATCACGGTTGCGCTCTAGAATTAGATTATTGAGGTCTCAGAGTCAACATGCACTATGGTTAAGCTCCCAGTAATAGTCGGATTCGGCGGCGTTAATGCCGCCGGGCGTAGTTCCGGTCACAACGGCTATCGTCGTATGGTCATCGATGCCCTGCCAGCAGCGGCAGCGCAGCAAACACGGGCAAGCCTGGCTGCACTCACGGGTCAGCTGCGTCGGCAAGATTCAAAATGGATTGGTGGTGATGGTGAGCCCGTTGATTTTCAGGAGTTTGTGGCAAGCAATGCAGCCCAACTGGACAGCGAATCACTGATCCGCAAGGTCGAGAAAAATCTGTTTGATCCCGATCATCTACTGTTTCACAAGAAGGCCTCTCTAGCTGCAGCAAACGCTGAAGCATTCCAGTTTGAATTATCGCCTAAACAAATCCCCCATCCTCTCCCCAGCGGCTGGTCGGTGGATGCAGGCAGTGTCAGTAAGGAAGGAAAGGTCCGTGTTACTGCCAGCGGCAACCTCGACGTACTCTTGCGAAGTTATCGCTCGGCGAAAGTAAACAGCGCCGGGCAGTTGCCTTCAGGCTTCGATCCGGCCACGCTTTACCGGTCAAGGAATCATCCCCGGGGATTGCAGCTCACCGTATTTGCCGCCTCCGACGCGATAAACTCATTGGGTATAGACTGGGAGACAGTAAGACAGAGGGTCGCGCCAGACCAAATCAGCGTGTATGCCGGTAGCGGCATGAGTCAGCTTGATTACAACGGCAACGGCGGCATGATGCAAGCCAGACTATTGGGCAGGAAGGTTACTTCCAAACAATTACCACTGGGTTACGCCGAGATGCCAGCGGATTTTATTAATGCCTACTTACTGGGGAATTTAGGCACAACCGGCACCAATATAGCGGCCTGTGCGACCTTTCTTTACAATCTACGCCAGGGCATTCGGGACATTCAAACCGGATCACATCGCGTAGTGATCGTTGGCACCAGTGAAGCACCGTTAGTGCCGGAAATATTCGATGGCTTTGCCACCATGGGGGCCCTGGCCGACGATGCTTCGCTGCACAAGCTCGATCAGTTGAGAGCTGAGGAGTTGCCGGACTTCCGACGCGCCTGTCGACCCTTCGGTTATAACGCCGGCTTCACGCTGGCGGAATCGGCACAATGTATTGTCCTTTTCGACGATGAGCTGGCTTTGGAACTTGGCGCCAATATATATGGCGCGGTCAATGAAGTCTTTATTAATGCCGACGGTCACAAAAAATCCATCGCCAGCCCAGGTCTGGGAAACTACATCTCTCTGGCCAAAGCGACAGCGGCGACCAGCAACATCATTGGCAAGAAAGCATTACAGCGGCGTAGCTATGTGCAATCCCATGGCACCGGCACTTTGCAGAACCGACAGACCGAATCACACATCATCAGCGAAATCGCAAAGACCTTCTCCATCGAAAAATGGCCAATAGCTGCAATTAAGTCTTATATTGGTCACTCGCTAGCCTCATCGGCAGGCGATCAATTGGCAGCTAGCCTGGGGGTTTGGGCAGATGGTTTTATACCAGGAATTTTAAGCGTCGATGAGATTGCAGATGACGTTTCTACTGACAATGTAGATTTCCTGCTACAACACAAGGAAGTAGGTGCAGAAGGCATGGATGCAACAATACTGAACTCGAAGGGCTTCGGAGGCAACAACGCCAGCGCCTCAATCCTTGCCCCTCACATTGTCGAAAAGATGCTGGAAAAGCGCCACGGCGCTGACAAAATTAAGCAATATAAAACCCGTAACGAGTCCATCAAAGAAAGTTCGGCGGCCTACGAAACTGCCGCCAACGAGGGCAAAAACTCAATCATCTACAAATTCGACCACCATGTTATGGGCCGAGAATCAATAGAGCTTTCTACAGAGTCAATTAACATCGCCGGCATCGACCCTGCCGTCGATTTGAAGTTGACGAACAGTTACGAAGATATGTGCGACTGAGTTCTAACTTGAATATCGCTTCGATTGCGCGTATTCCTGAAGCTATCGGAGACATCCACTCCGGGTCGCACAGCGATGTTAAATTACTAGTGCTAACTCACCTCGATGGCGTGTTGTTCGGCAATGCGTTGCCTCCAGATCTCGGGGCCGGTTTTATGTACAGATGTACCGTTGACATCCACCGCGACGGTGACCGGCATATCCTTCACCTCGAACTCGTGAATCGCCTCCATTCCCAAATCTTTAAAAGCAACAACCTTCGCCTTACGAATCGCTTTCGACACCAGGTAAGCCGCTCCGCCCACTGCTATTAGATATACTACTTTGTGTTTCTTAATGGCATCAATTCCCTGCTTCCCTCTTTCCGCCTTACCTATCATTCCAATAAGTCCGGTTTGTTCCAATAAGGCATCGGTGAATTTATCCATACGGGTAGCAGTAGTTGGGCCAGCTGGTCCAATTACCTCTTCTCTCACGGGATCGACAGGTCCTACGTAATAAATAAATTTATTGTCAAAGTCCACGCCCTCCGGCAGACCTTCTCCATTTTCCAACATGCCTAACAACCGCCGATGTGCGGCATCACGGCCTGTCAACATTTTCCCGGATAGCAATAGTGATTCGCCCGGTTCCCAGCTTGCTATATCTTCCCTGGATAGAGTGTCAAGATTGACCTTGCGGGCACTGCTGCCCCCGTCTCTGCTGACTACCGGCCAAGCATCCAGGCTCGGAGGGGTTAGTTCCGCCACACCGCTACCATCCAGTGTGAAATGAGCGTGGCGAGTAGCCGCACAGTTTGGGATCATCGCCACCGGCAGCGACGCGGCATGGGTAGGAAAATCCATAATCTTTACATCCAGCACGGTGGTCAAGCCACCCAGACCCTGCGCGCCAATACCGAGAGCATTAACTCTATCCAGTATTTCGAGTCGCAGTTCTTCAACCCGGTTACCGGCACCACGAGATCTAAGCTCATGAATATCGATAGGTTCCATCAAGGATTCTTTGGCAAGTAATGCTGCCTTTTCGGCAGTACCACCAATGCCTATTCCCAGAATGCCCGGCGGGCACCAGCCAGCACCCATGGTCGGCAAGGTTTTTTCAACCCAATCCGCAATACTGTCGCTGGGGTTGAGCATGACCATTTTCGCCTTGTTCTCTGAACCACCACCTTTTGCCGCCAATTTGACTTCGATCTTACTACCAGTAACCAGTTCCATATGAATCACTGCTGGCGTGTTGTCACCGGTATTTTTTCTAACACCAGCAGGGTCTGCGAGTATCGATGCCCGGAGTATATTGTCCGGTAGCAGGTAGGCTTGCCTCACCCCGGCGTTAACCATGTCCGTAACAGACATATCCCCCTCCCACTGCACATCCATGCCTATTTTCAAGAACACGGTTACAATGCCGGTATCCTGACAAATAGGTCGCCGGCCTTCGGCGCACATTCTCGAATTGATAAGAATCTGTGCCATTGCATCCTTGGCAGCCTGCGACTCTTCTTTCAAATAGGCGGCGTACACCGCCTGCACAAAATCTGCAGGGTGATAATAGGAAATATACTGCAGAGCATCGGCAACACTCTGAATCACATCTTGATTACGAATTAATGTCATGGTACGGCATACTCCCGTCTATCTGAAACAACCCCTATTCTAGCACTATGTTGCCTGGGTTTTTGTATTGAGAAATATTATCGTGAGGGGGTTGTGTTTACACGAGCGCGAAAAATTAGCTTCGTTAGCAGCCTGCACCGAACAAACTCGATTCCAGTTGGCTTCATCTTGATCTTGATCAACTGCCACTCCACGATATTTTTCTATGCTGCACACTCATGTAGTAAATTAGCCAAGAGTAACAGGGAAGCAACATGCACACCGTAGATGAAATTATGACCGCCGATGTTTTGACACTGCAGCCGGAAGAACCGATTTCCAAGGCAATGGCACTAATGGCAGAGATGAACATCCGTCACGTTCCAGTCGTAGACAAAAAGCATCAACTATTGGGTATTGTGAGTCATCGAGACATACTACGGGCCGATCTATCCTGCCTGGATCTAGATGAGCCGAATACTCGCTCGGACATTGAAACCAGTCCGATTAAAAGCATTATGAGCGAAAAGATTTGTACTGCCTCACCCAAGGACAGCTTATTGAACGTGGGGCAGATCCTGCAGCGGGAAAAATTTGGCTGTGTACCCATAGTGGAAAATGGTGTTCTCGCCGGTATTATTACCGACACCGACTATGTGGCTGTGGCTATCACCTTGATTGAAGAGATGGAAGATTTTGATGACGCGGTAGATGACGACGGCACCAACATGGCAACCCTGCACGATGATGACCTCGATGTCACTACAAGTTTGGAGCTTTAAACTGCCAGAAAACTTCGAAAACCTATTAGCCAATACACGCTAAAAACCAGTAAAAAGACGTCCCCCTGCACGCTGCCAACAGCAGCAAGCGTAGTTACAGAGCTAACTATTCAGGCCAGGCTGATTGGGATTCAATCCCGACGCTGCTCCCTCCAAAGTCGCCTCTGGCCTGGCGGCGAGCGTACTACGCTTGTCAAACATCGCACCCAGCGCTGCCCCGGTAGCAGCCCATACCGCTGCTATACCAGCACCGATGGCTGCCATCACAGCCATACCGAAATCAACACCATCGGTTAGCAGAGCAAATACTGAAGACCAGACGGCATCGCCTCCGCGGTAAATGACAACATCCACTACCGGCTTAGCCTTGAACCGACTCTCGCGAGACAGAGATGTAAACAGCATCTCCCGGGCCGGGCGGGTAACTCCATAATTGCCAGCCTGTCTTGCCACCTGCAACAACAGCAGTATGCTAAGCAGCGGCGCAAATGCCAGGATTAGTAAAGCGGCGCACATGAACGCCGGTACCAGCGCCAGCGTGAACGGCATTCCCAGACGAGTAGCAAGCCTGCTGGTGGCAAACAATCCTAATACAAAAGTAAGAATATTAACCACCAGGGCAAGGTTGGCCAAAATCTCCGTGCGTTGATCCCGGTCGAAAACTCGCAGCAGATTGGTCTGCTCGAAATACACAAACGAACTAATTGCCGTGTACAACAAAATAAAGGCCGCAATCCCGATGAGGAAGGGACTACTGAAAAACTCCTTAAACCCCGCTAACGGTGAACCACCAATTCTTAGAGTCGACGGGTCGATTGTGACCTGCTCATTTTCGAGTTCCACCCGTTTCAAATACTGCAAGTAAAAAATGATAGGCAGTGGAATCAACATGATTAGCGCTGCTACTAGCATAAGAACTCCGGCGCCAATAGTTTGTGCGACGGCCGATGCGATTAGCGGGCCGACAATGGCTCCAGCACTGGCTCCTACGGTGATAATTCCGAAAAGTCGCTGCGCCTGCGACTTGTCAAAGAGATCGGCCATGAAGCTCCAGAACACCGACAGGTGAAACAGACTGAACAGACTCACCCAAAGATAAAATCCCTTATCGAGCAAAATCGGATCGGCGATAAGAGATCCGCCCAGGTAGAAACCAATAAAGCTTAGCGCGAAAAAACTATAGACCGCTGGCACCAGCAATTTGAATCGAACTCTGGAGACAGCGGCGCCATAGAGCGCGACCACAGCGAGGCTCAGAAAGAACTGAATATTCCACAGCACACTGATTTCAGTGTTGCTCCAATCGCTGGCCATCGCATCGCGTACAGGCCGCAGCATGTAATAGGCGGCCATAAGTATAAATACAACCAAAAATGACAGCACTACCGATTTCAGCTCTTTTTTTTCAATCAAGGTTGCAGAACTGATCAGGGCCGCCAGCGGTGATTGTTGGTTCGGAGAAGAATTACTCATAAAAGGTATCGGATGCCTGGTTGCCGTCGATAATGCCTGTAATCTCGGCAGTGCTCTACTTGATTACGCCAATGTACTAGGGAATCTCTGATTAATGAAGTACTGCTGCTTTAATAACAGCAAAACATTATATTCTGAAACTATTAAAGTGTAGTTAGCAAAAAATCTTTCGCCGCATTGATTTTTTTCGCCAGGTAGTCAGAACCACCTCTATCTGGATGCATCTTTTGCATCAAACTTCTATGCGCTTGCACGACTTGATCTCGATCCGGCGTCTCTCCTAGCCCTAATATTTCTATGGCCAACTCACGGGTCATGGCAGATTCGTCAGCGATTTCTACTCGATCAGAACTGTGACCGGTCTGCTCTCGCCAGTTCGGGTGAACTCGATCGATATAAGCTTCCAGTACCTGACTGGAATCCTGATCGCTCTGACACTCCGAAAGCAAGTTTAGTACTTCATTAAGAGATAGCGAAGAGAGTTTCTTAGTGGCAAAGCTACCCCTCAAAACAGTGCCGTCCATATCACCACTGCCATGTCTCAATTCCATTTCTAAAAATTCGGTACGGATTTTCGAAGACTGTCCCGCATCCCTGGGTCTGGCGGAGGCTACGCGACTCTTGAACATCTGCCACATCGGTAATAGTCGCAGCAAAGTGGGCAACAGGCGCAACATGAATGTCACCGCGGCACCTATGGGGGCCAGTATAAACTGCACAGGCAGTCTTCCCATCGCCACCAGCGCACCGATTACCAGAAAGGCAGCCACGATAACAAACAAGATTCGATTCTGTCTGGCAGTTAGAGTAAAACGTTGGCTCACGGACTTGACCATGTAATAAGCCATAACAGGTAAGGCCAGCAATAGCAGTAAACGGAAAATCATTGGCTTAATTTAGGGAATGTTCGCTGTGACTGCAATCAATAGTTTCGACTAAGACTTTAATTGCTGTTCCAGCAATTTCACAGTCCTGTGAGAGTTTTTGCTGAAGTCCTGCAGCGCTTTTAAGCCGCCTGCCGCATAGATAGCGACTGCCTTCAGCAGGTCCTTCAACTGATCCACACTGGCAGCATCAAACTGACAGTAGGCACCGCCGGACAATCTGCTCAGCTCCAGATAAGCCTGGCGCGCAATCGGGTCGCCTCGTTCCTGGAACATAAACAGTGGGATATTTAGCAATCCAAGCTTGCCCGCTAATTGCGCCAGGATATCCAGGTTCTCCTCCATAGCATCACCTATGTAAACAGCACACTTGATCTTGTTCTGCTCGTTTTCCGTAATCACATGCCGTAGTAATCTTTCAAGCTGCGTAGCGCCAGCCTGGCACTTTATGCCGGTCATGGTCTTCAACAGGACATCAGGATCGGACTGCCAATTGCTACTGTAGAACTCTCCGAAGCCTCGAAAGTAACAAAGCTGTACCTGCAAGCCCCCGAGAGCCTGAGCACTAACAAACATCTCTGTCTGCAATTTGCTGGCCGTGTCCCAGGTAGCTTGTCGACTAGCCGTTGCATCCAGGGAGAAAACCAGGCGTGCATCGCCAACGGCGACCGGCATTTTTGCGATCTTCTGCAAAAAATTCTGCACGTCACCCTTGCCAGAAACCGGGTACTGCTTAGTCGCTTCAGTATCGAGCTGTTTGCTTTTTGGAGGTTTGAACAAATTTTTCATGTGTAACCGTGACTGATTTGACGAATGCTTTCTGGCAAAAATCAGCATAGCCCAAGTCTTGTGCTAAGGGCAACAGACGCGGTATTGAGATATTGTGATGAACAAATTCGCCTCTGCACAATGTCTTATATGGTTATTGCGCGACATTGCAGCAGATACAAATTCCCGGCATGAAATGCCCATTCGATATCGATATGCTGGCCATAGACTGCTTCGCAGTCACTTGCAAGCTGATGCAACTGCAAAAGTTGCCTATCATCTAGACACAGGGCTTCGACCTTATCGGCTTCTACCTCGACTTCTTCCACCTCACCACTGCTGGTAGAAACCAGCTTGATGTCTTTCTCACCTGCTATTCTTGCAATGATGGCGCCATCGTTTCCGATCCTGAAGCCATCGGGAACCACCAAGCCGGCGACGATGGCTTTACCCAGGCCCCAACTGGCTTCCACATAGCGCTCCACCTTAGCGCTGAGCGGATGCCGGGTAAACATCACACCAGACACTTCACTCTGAATCTGCTGCTGTAACACCACAGCAATTGCCGGCTTATCGCGTACTCCCATTTTTCCCCGGTACGCCAGGGCTTCCGGTGTCGAAGCAGAATCATGCACCTGTTCGATAGCCAACACCATGGCATCGGCATTCATAACATTCAATATACTGACATGCTGGCCGGCAAAACTTGCGTCCTCTGAGTCCTCTCCCACGGCGCTGGAACGTACAGCCATAGCGGGAGCCAATTCTGCAAACAAGGGACGAACGGCTGCAATTGCGGGCTCATCACCACGGCTTATCGCGGCGACAAAATCCACCTCCAGCGCATAGCCATCCGGTGTGGGCAAGCCAGCTCTCAGAGCCGACCCCAGGCTGACACACTTACCTCCATACAGAGCTTCCTCGCTGGCATCTTTAAGACGCACGGCTGCCATCATGACAATACCGTTAACTCACCTTTATCACCATCGACCCTGACCCGATCACCTTCTTTTATTTTCTGGGTAGCGGTTTTTGTTCCCACCACGCCAGGAATGCCGTATTCCCGACTAACAATGGCGGCGTGACTCAAGATGCCACCACGGTCTGTCACCAGGGCGCCGATGATGGGCAATACCACGTTAAAACCTGCCGAAGTATTCTTTGTCACCAGCACATCGCCCGCGTTGAGTCGGTGAAAATCTCGCGTGCTCAGAATTACTTTGGCGGTGCCTTCATACACACCCGAACTAACTGGCAAACCTTCAATTTTTTCCTCACTACCGGTTTCAGGAGAGTCAAAAATATTGCCCATGATCATTGTAAACGCGCGCATGGTTGTCGAATTTTTTGTGGCAACCAATCCAGGGGTGGTGGGTCGACCGGGGCCATACCAAGAAACTCAGGTACTTCATCGATGCTTTTAGTCAGGCGCCAATCTCTGCGCTCTTGCAATACCTGTTCCGTTACCGGACTCTCGCCCCGAAGCAGACCGAGCAACTCGGCGTGTGCTGCATCCAGAGTTAGCTCATGATTCGACAGCAGGCCTCGGTCTTTCAGCCTGCGCCCGGCTTCAAGGATCGCTGTGCGGGAAATTCCTGCTCCCCATATGTCATTGTAAACACCACGCTCGTCTCGCATGCGATTGGCTTCTCGAGCATCGTTGAAGCTAAGATCAAATTCTTCGAGATCTTGAGCTGGAATCTGATCTCGTATCCGCTTATCCAGTTCACCATCAAATTCAGTTTCTGGCCTTGGTGCAAGGGCGTCACTTATTCGCGCAAGAATAATATTCGGCGACTCCTGCAAGGTCTTCTCCGAGATGCAATAGCCACCGATTAATATGTATCCGGTGATATCCAGATACGCATCGAGTGCAGCACTCACCCCAGCATTATCACGCAACATCACCAGCGCCTCGTCCGCAGGTTTGCTATCGAGAACAGCCTTGGAGATATTCGCTGCTTTTAGAGCCGTTGCCAAGCTGACAAGCTCTGCGCCGGCTATGCCTTTGGAAACCGCCGTCGACCCTTTTAATAATGGTGCTACCTGCATAGGCGACAGACCTGAGCCTCGCGTCGCCACATCAAGGAACCGACCTACAGGCATGACAGATCCCACAGTATATTTGTGATGGCGATAGACCATTTCCTCAGCATTGGCGTAGCAAGCGTTTAAATGAACGATTAACTCCTCATCATCTAATTGCGACAGCGTAGCGGACTGCAATGCCGTATTACGTGCAATGGAATCTATCTTCATTTGATCCCAGTCTTTCAGATCCTGTAACCAAAGCCGGTTATTAAAGGATTCATGGGCGGTTTTAATTCGCCTGCGCAAAGTTGGATGTATCCTGCACATCAGTTGAAATAAAAACTTTGGTGGTGGCCCGCCTTCGGGCTTACCCACAACACCGACTTGCTGCACAAACATGAACCCGTGCATGAATGCGGGCTGCAGATGGCTCATTAGCAATCCATAACGCTCACAGCACTCCTGAAAGCCGCGTGATAAGCCGGCAAGAGATTCACCTGCATACAAGGTCATCGCCGCGGAATTGTGAGTTGTATCAAGAGACTAGGTGCCAGGACCCGGTGCTATAAATTCTCTATTCATAGATTGCTCCTGTTGTTATTTCGCCGGATCTGTTTCCGCTGTGTTTTAAAGGAAACTGGTAATAGAAACGCAACCAACAGTACCAAAGTCAGGCTTACCGCATAGAATGGGATGATCGAAAGGTGTTGATCAATAGTAGTAACTCCACTGCTATTTAATTGCAAAGAAAGCACCAAAATTCCAATCGCACCGCCGAAATAGCGCATGGTACTCAGTCCTCCAGCCGCCATTCCCGCGTTTTCTTTTTCAATTGCTAACATGCCGGCAGACTGTACCACCGGCCCTGCCATGCCACCGGCAAAGCTCATCAATGCCATGGCTACAATGATATCGCCAGGCACCAGTGCCGAGGCCAGATCACTAAATAGATACAAACCAAATAGATTCGTACACGCCGCCACCACAGCGGTATAGCGAATACCTATATAGCGCCCGGCCACGCCTGAAAGTGGACCTCCAAGCATCATGCACAACGTCATCGCCGTAAGTGCACCGACGATTTCAAGCTCCGAGACAGCGCGAATGTCATGAAAAAATATCGGCAACTGGAACAGCATCGCATACATAGTGAAATTGGCCAGCGCGGTGGTGCACCCGGCGGCTAAATAAGCAGGTCGGCGAAAGAAACGTGGATTAAAAACCGGATCGTCAAGTTTAAGCTGAATCATGATAAACAAGACTAGCAAGCCAATTCCGGGGATTAAGAATCTAAAATCGACGTTGCTTCCAAGAAACCCCATCTGCAAGCACCCAATACCCAGTGCCAGTAAGACAGTACTGCGAATATCGAGTCGAACTTTGCGTTTTTCCGTTTGCCGGTTCGATGACACCACAATGAGCCCAAGTGCCACTAATGCCCACGGCACGTTGACCAGGCAAATCTGGATCTCGTCAATAGGCTGGGGCGGATAGTGACCTCAGATTCTAATGCTTCCATTTATTAAGTGATAGTGACGCTACGCAAATTATGCGCCCAGCAACGGGTGTAACATCCACAGCCAGACCAAACAAATAAGAACCAGGAGCCTGAGTACTAAAGATATGTAGATATAAACCGTAGAAACTCTTATTCTTTAAATACGCAAAGTGCGCTGACCAGCGCCAACAAGGCGACTGGTTTGCAGGGTGGTAGTGAATAATGAGTCGAGCCCCGGCATCTCTACTTACGTTAATTCTTCTAGTCGCGCCCGGTCTGATACAGGCAGGCACTCCGATTATCAGCGCAAATGGCAATTCGACAAGCATTACAGTCTCTGCTGCAGACCCGGTTACGATCAGCATCGGCATGACCGATGCAATTACCGACCCCGTCGCGGACTGGTGGATTGCCGTAACCACGCAATTTGCAGCGCCTGATGACCTCTACTTCTTCGACGGAAGCGGTTGGGGCAAGCAACCAGTGGTGGCTTTTCAACAAGCATTCAGCAACTTCACCGAGCTTGAAATTCTTGCCATCACAGCACTCCCCGTTGGCGTCTATACATTCTATTTTGCGGTAGAACTGAATCTTAATGGGGTACTGGACATGGAGTCACTGGTCTATGCCAGCGTTCAGGTGTCGGTTGAGCCTGCAGTGGCGCCGAGCACCGGCTCTTGTGGCACCGACAAGGCTGTTTTTACTGTGTCCCCACTGCAGAGCAACGCATTTTTTGAGATAGATCCTTTGGGTGCAATCAACCCTTCGGCTCACACCTTCCCCACTGTTCATACCTACATGATGCTTAGCGACAACAGCGTTGTTCGTGAGGTGTTTGCACCGGGTAATATTACGCTTACTCAGGTAAACGCGGTGGAAAATCTCAGCACCGGAGGCACCGATTTCAGCGTAAATTTTTCACCCTGCCCGGAAATTACCGGCTATTTTGATCACATGCATAAGCTCACTGATCCTACTCGTTAAACGAAAGGGCTGGAGAATTTAAAAAAAGTGCGCGCTATCCAGCTGTGCCACCGGGGCGAATGCGACGGCGCGGAGTATAGCATTTCTAAAAATCGAGTTAGCTTGAATGTTGGTCGAAGAGGATTGACTCACTGTTTGGCCCTCAAGCCCCAAACCGCTCCGCTTTAATACAGACCGCAGCAAGCAGCTGTGTTAGCGTTTGATTTTCAAAAAAACATTGAGTGAGAGTCAGCTACATGCGGGAAATAAAATGGAGCTGCCTGCCGTTTGAAAGTCTGTCTTCCCAGCTTCTCTACACCGTCTTGCAGTTGAGGACAGAGGTTTTTGTACTGGAGCAGAATTGCCCTTATCAGGACATGGATAATCGGGACCAGGCTGCGCTGCATGTAATGGGGCATCTCGATGAAAAACTTGTTTGCTATACAAGGCTGTTGCCTCCCGGCTTGAAGTACGAGGGTGCTAGCATCGGCAGAGTTCTCACCGCGCAATCCATGCGAGGTGAGGGCTATGGCAAAGATCTGATGTCTATGGCTATTGAGTATTGTCATCAGCATTTTACGGGTGCGTCGATCACGCTGTCAGCGCAACAACAGCTTGAAAGCTTCTACGCGAGTTTAGGTTTTACTACCGTCTCTGAACCCTATATGGAAGGCGGCATACCGCATATCGAAATGTTAATGGCCTGACGCAGGACTACTGGAGATCGTAGCTAAGACTCTGCCAGCAGACGCAGCACATCATCATACTGACGCAGCGTCGAAGTATTGGCTTGCGGGCGTAGCAAGCTGATCACTACGATGGCAAGAGACGCCAGCAAAAAGCCTGGTACTATTTCGTAGAGATCAAATATACCGCCGCTGAGATTCGACCAGACCACTACTGTGATAGCGCCCAGCAACATCCCGACTACCGCAGATAATGCCGTCATCTTGCGCCAGAACAGTGAGAACACGATAACCGGGCCAAAAGCGGCGCCAAAACCTGCCCAGGCATAACTCACCAGATCAAGCACCCGACTCTCGCGATCGCTGGCAATAAACAATGCCACCAGGGCAATGATTACAACCGCAGCTCGACTCACAGCCAGTAGCTCCCGGTCCGAGGCGGCAGGCCGTAGGAACACCCGGTAAAAGTCTTCACTGATTACACTCGACGAAACCAGCAGCTGGCTATCTATCGTGGACATTATCGCCGACAGGATAGCGGCGGTAATAATCCCCGCCACCCAGGGATTGAAGAGGCTCTGGCTTAAGCTGATAAATACTGTTTCCGGGTTCGCCAGCGGCGCATCGGCAAAATAAGCTATACCCACCAGCCCCGTGGCCACCGATCCCAGCAACACAAAAATCATCCAGATCATGGCGATACGCCGCGCCGAGGTTAATTTTGCCGAAGAAGCTACCGCCATGAAACGGGCCAATATATGGGGCTGGCCTACATATCCCAGGCCCCAGGCCATTAGAGAGACGAATCCCATCAGCGTCAAACCACTGAATAAAGACGTGCTGCCGGGATTCACTGCGCGCATTTGATCGGCCAGGACTGACACGCCACCGGCATCATTAATTACTGCCAGGGGAGCAATAATTATTGCTGCCAGCATCAATAGCGCTTGCACGGCATCAGTCCACACTACAGCGAGGAAACCACCGACAAAAGTATAGGCGACAATAATAAATGCGCCGGAAATCAAGGCAGTGGAGTAATCCATGCCAAAGCTATTTTCAAAAAGAATCGCGCCTCCGACCAGGCCCGATGCAGTATAGAAAGTGAAAAACAGCAGGATAACAAGCGCGGATAAGACCCGAAGAATTTTGCTGCGATCGTTAAATCGATTCTCGAAATAGTCTGGTAGTGTTAAGGAGTTATTCGCGTGCTCACTAAATACGCGCAGAGGTTTAGACACGTACAACCAATTACAATAAGCGCCGATAACGAGGCCGATGCCAATCCATATCTCACTGATTCCGGACAGGTAAATAGCCCCGGGCAGCCCTAATAACAGCCATCCACTCATATCGGATGCGCCCACACTCAACGCAGTCACAACCGGGCCCAGCTTCCTGCCTCCGAGGATATAATCCCCAAGATTATGCGTGCGCCGGTAGGCTTTGATTCCCACAAACAGAATAAACAGCAGATAGGCCACAAACGTCACTAGCAAAGGCGCACTGAAGTTCATTTATTACCCATTTCTGTATCCACTGATTGGAGTTCCCCTGGTCGTCCTCAACACCCGGTCGACGCGGCATGGCCGTCATGCTAACTCAAAGCTGAAATCATTGGGAATATGTTCGAGTAATTGCGTTGTTAGCTCGCGCCTTGCTTTCAATATATAATAAAGTATTAGCTTTATTATATTAATATCCAGATTAATTACATTAAGAAATCAAATACTTTTCTTAATCTGCCGATACAGATCAAAACCCCGAGGAGTTGAGCGTGGAATTATCAAAAAGCCAGCAACAGATCATGCACCATCTTAAGATGCGCGGGCCTCAAACTGTAAAAATTCTTGCAAAACGACTGGATATGACGACTATGGGGGTGCGACAGCACCTTGCAGACTTGCAGATGAAGGCCTACGTGGGTCAAACCCAGCAAGAAAAACAAACCCGCGGTCGCCCCGTCCACCTGTGGAAGCTTTCCGGCAAAGGGCACCAGCAATATCCGGACGCCCATTCCCAGATGAGCCTCGAGCTCATCGACGTTATCAGAGCTAAATATGGCGAAGAAAGCCTCAGTGAACTCATCACACAGCGCAATGCGCGGGTTCAGGACCACTATCAGGCGGAGCTTGGCAGCAGCGGCAGCAAACTCGAAGCCAAGTTAGCTCGACTCTGCGAATTACGCAGCGAGGAAGGCTACATGGCAGAAATAAGACTGATTCCCAACGGCTGGTTACTGGTTGAAAATCACTGCCCGATCTATGCCGCTGCCAAATCATGTCAGCAATTCTGCCGCTCTGAACTCGAAATGTTCCAACAATTATTTGCCGGAATGGCGAGCATCGATAGAACCGACTACTTGTTAGCTGGCGCGCGCCGCTGCGCCTACAAGATCACCTCAGCCCCAGCAGAAGTCGAGGAAATTAACCGCCTGGAATAATCTTTACGCGGGGGAACATCACAGGAAAGCCTCGAAATCACAGCGCCGGATAAGCAGGAGCTGTTATACTGGGCGGCCAGCTAACGCGCCTCCTGACTCTCTGCCCTCGCTGTTTCAAAAATGTTAAAACTGCAGAAAGTTACGTTCAACGCTGCAAGCTATCGTCAAAAGACACAGGAAAAAGCCAGCCAATTCAAAATGCGAAACAAGACTAAAAATTTTATCGGCGGTACTTTCCTGCTGGCGATTATCGCCATCGCAGTCATACCAAAAGTTGTTGGTGTTGTCATACAAGATGCAGCAAATACTAATCTGCTAGAGCTGATTCCGCCTGAAGCTCGCAATCAGCTATCGATCACAGAGAATCGGTTTGATAGCGGTTGGTTCCATAGCTCTGCACTATTTGATGTTGACTATTCGCCCTCCGGAGCAATTCCTGGGAGACTGTCCATCACAGTTCAGATTGCACTGACTATTCAGCATGGGCCAATTCTGTTCACGCCCCAAGGTCTGGAACTCGGACTCGTCTACGCCCAAATCATTCCAAAATTAAATGGTGGCGAACTTGAATCGGCACTGGCACAACTACCCTTTACCTTTTCCAACATCGATCTCGACCTGATGGTTGGCTTCGATCAGTCAGTTCGACTGGGTCTGGACATCGCTTCGATAAACTACAGTGACAATCAGGGCCACCTGATCTTTGACGGCCTGTCGGGGAGTTTCGTCAGCCACAGAGACAACTCGGCTGAGTTTATGTTGTCGCTGGGAAAACTCGAGGCTGAAGAAATCACTTCCAGCATTGGGTTCTCCCTGTCAGGGCTACAACTTACGAGCGCAACTAGTCAGCTAAGCGATGTACTGGCCCCCAGCAACGCCGTTCTGACTATCCCTAGCATAAGCAGTGGCACGCCCTACCCTTTCCGCATTGACGGCATTTTGGCAGAATCTCGCCTGCGCGGATCTACTTCTGGACCTGCTCAAACCAACATTTACCAACGCGTTGAAATCTCCAGTATCGAAAGTGAATTTCCTCTCAGCTCAGTTTCCTGGGTTAGCGAAATCAATGAAATACAAAATGACTTGTTGCAACGCTACTTCGAGTTACTGTCTGACATGCAGGCACAAATACGTTCCGGTTCTAACGCTATTGTCGGCAATTCCCAAATTAATCAACTCGGCCAGAATTTAATATTGGTGTTAATGCAGAATCGACTGGTGTTCAATAATCGTATTAATGTTGAGGCTTACGATGGAGGTCACAGCATCGATCTCAGTATTAGCTGGGAGGGCTTGCCTGATCTCAATAATATTGCACGCCTCAATATTAACGATGCGATCAATGCTCTTACCCTAAGACTCGATGTTTCGTTCGATCTGGCAGCGGTCATGAGAAGTCCTGCTGCGGAATTGGTAGACCCCTATGTACAACAGCAATACATCAAGCTGGACAATGGCAGAGTCTTGTTAAATGGATCTGTCGAAGATGGTAAAATCGTAGTCAACGGGGATGCAATTCCCCTCGATCAATTATTTTAACTACCGCGAACGCTGCTCTTTCGCAAGCAAAGGATAGTAAACAAAAAATGCCTCTAACTCCAAAGCGCCGAACGCGCAAAAATGGTGCCGCTGATTCGCCAGCTAAACTCTATGCCTACCCCAAGTACTGGGCCGAATGTTTCGGCACGGCACCTTTCTTGCCCATGTCGCGCGCAGAGATGGACGAATTAGGCTGGGACAGCTGCGATATTATTATCGTCACCGCCGACGCCTATGTAGATCATCCCAGTTTTGGCATGGCGGTAATTGGGCGTTTGCTCGAAGCCCAGGGCTTTAGAGTGGGCATCATCTCCCAGCCGGACTGGAGTAGCGCAGAGTCATTCAAGATCCTGGGGCAGCCGAATTTATTTTTTGGCGTCACTGCCGGTAATATGGATTCATTAATTAATCGCTACACCGCGGATCTGCGCAAGCGCAGCGACGACGCCTATACCCCGGATGGCATTGCCGGCAAACGCCCCGACCGCTCGGTGATTGTCTACAGTCAGCGCTGTCGTGAGGCCTACTACGACACACCGATTGTCATTGGCGGCATCGAAGCCAGCCTGCGGCGAATCGCCCAGTATGACTATTGGAGCGACGCGGTGCGCCGATCCGTTCTTATCGATTCCAATGCTGATATTCTGCTGTTCGGAAATGCCGAACGTGCTTTGGTCGACCTCGCCCACCGGGTCGCCGCCGGCGATGCTATCAAAGACCTATGGCAGTTACGCGGTACTGCCATAGTCAAGAAAGAACTGCCACAGCACTGGACAGAAATTGATTCCACGAGGATCGACTGGCCGGCAAAAATAGACCAGATTCCAAACCCCTACGATTTTCACAACAAGAAATCGGCTGATGTAGATGCAGTAGTCAATGAGAGCGCAGCAGCCGATACGGCAGCTATAAGAATTATCCCGTTACCCCTGCAGCGTAAAACTGAGTTTGATGAGCCGACCAGCTACATCCGACTGCCTTCATTTAATAAAGTGACAAATGACCCCGCTCTGTACGCACACGCCTCCCGTATACTGCATCAGGAAGCGAATCCCTATAACGCCAAGACGCTGGTACAGAAGCACGGCACGCAGGAAGTTTGGGTTAACCCGCCGCCGATACCATTAACAACCAAAGAAATGGATTGGGTGTTCGACTTGCCCTACCAGCGGCGACCACATCCTGCCTACGGTACTGCCAGAATCCCTGCTTATGACATGATTAAAACTTCGGTAAATATCATGCGCGGCTGTTTTGGTGGTTGTACATTCTGCTCTATTACCGAGCATGAAGGCCGCATCATTCAGAGCCGTTCGGAAGCATCAATTTTACGAGAGATTGAAAAAATACGCGACCAGGTTCCAGGATTTACCGGCACCATATCAGACTTGGGTGGGCCCACCGCCAACATGTATATGTTGAACTGCAAATCTCCAAAGATTCAAAAAACCTGCAAGCGATTATCCTGTGTCTATCCAAATATTTGCAAACACCTGAAAACAGATCACAGCGACACCACTCAATTATATAGAAAATCGCGGGCGGTCCCTGGGGTTAAACGTGTCGCTATAGCCTCTGGCTTGCGCTATGACCTGGCGCTAAAAGATCCGGAATATATCGAGGAACTGGTGACCCATCATGTCGGTGGTTACCTGAAAATTGCACCGGAACACAGCGAGAATAATACCCTCGCTAAAATGATGAAACCCAGCATCTCCAGCTACGATGAATTCCAGCGTTTGTTCGAGAAATTTTCTCGCAAGGCCGGTAAAGAGCAATATTTGATACCCTATTTCATCGCCGCACATCCGGGCTGCGACGAGGAGGATATGCTAAACCTCAGCATCTGGTTAAAGCAGAAAAAATTCAAGCCGGACCAGGTTCAAACCTTCTACCCCTCACCGATGTCCCTGGCCACAGCGATGTACTACTCAGAACGAAACCCGCTGAAAAAAGTACGCTATAAAAGTGACAAGCTAAGTGTTTGTAAAGACATCGATCAACGCCGTCTGCAGAAAGCATTTTTGCGTTATCACGACGAGAAGAACTGGCCGATGCTCAGACAAGCGTTACACGACCTGGGCCGCTCAGACCTGATTGGGGACGGTGACAAGCACTTGATACCGGCTGCGAAACAGGCTACCAGAAAGAAGCGTTATCGCCGCAAAAAATGATAATAAATAGCTTGGGCACCTCTGAACAATGCAGTGATACCTTAACGTTGCCCTTGATAAAAGCTCAATCTTTCTGATCCCCGGCATCGCGCAAATTGAATTCGATGTTGGACAGAATTCCGCGCAATATATTCATTTCCATAACATCGATGCGAATCCGGCTAAATAAGCGTCGCATACGTTGCATCAACTGTCGGGGGTTTTCCGGATCGTGAAATTTGATCGCGATCATCACTCTTTCCAGATGTTCGTAAAAATGCTCTAGCTCCTGCACAGTTGCCTTTTCCTGATCCCAATACTCATCTTCTGCGGCTGCTTGTACACCTTCACTATTCAGCCCCGCTTTATGCAGTTCATAGCACACCACCAGTACCGCCGCTGCAAGATTAAGCGAGCTGTAATTGGCATCTGTTGGTATCTGCACATGGAAATGACAAAGCTGTAGTTCCTCGTTATTGAGTCCAGCATCTTCGCGGCCAAACACCAGCGCTACTTTATTGATTTCCATTTCTCGCACAACCTTGACGCCAAGCTGCTCTGGAGAAATCATTGGCCAGGGTATTTTCCGGGAGCGGGCGCTGGCACCAACAACCAAACCACAGTCAAGCACCGCCTCTGCAAGACTCTCAACCACCACAGCATTTTCCAGTATATCCAGTGCCGACACTGCCCTGCCCACGGCGACCCCGCTGGGAAAGTCTGCAGGCTGTACCAACGTCAGCCGGGAAAACCCCATATTCTTCATAGCCCGAGCGCAAGCACCTATATTGCCCGGATGTGAGGTATTAACCAGCACCACAGTTACATTTTCGAAATTGAGCATGGCTTTTTCTTGGTTGAGTTTCGAGGAGAGCGGATTATAGCAATATCGGGGCCGGGACATCTCTGAACATTGCAGCGGCACCCGGCTCGGGCCGGCCTTGGTGAATTGCTTTGGGCGTAGTTCCTTTGTTTGCTATGATGCGACCAGTTTTGGAGGCCTCCCAGTGTCGTGCCCCCAGCCGAACCAGGGTTGATCCACTAGATTGCCCTCAATCCCACATTCATTGACTTGCCAGGATCCTGAATAATGCATCCAATGATCAATCTTGCATTACAGGCTGCCCGTGATGCGGCGGAAGCAATTGCGCACAGCAGTGACAGACTGGATCGCGTAAAAATAATCAACGACGATCCTGACAAATTCATGACTTCCATGGATCAGGCTGCGGACAAAACCGTCCTCTACCATCTACAAAAAGCACACCCCGAGCACAGCTATCACTCCCGGGTTTCCGGGTTTAGCGAAGGTGAGAACAAAGATGTTGTCTGGCTCATCGACCCTTTAATCGGCAACAAAAACTTCGCCGCCGGCCAGACTCAGTTTGGTGTGTCGGTAGCATGCCAGATCGAAGGCGTGATCAAACATGGGGTTATTATTTGTCCAATGACGCGAGAAGAGTATGTGGCGACACGGGGCACCGGGGCACGACTGAACGCACATCGCCTGCGTGTCGGTAACTCGACAGATTTCGACAACACCCTGATTAGCCTGAATTCCGAGCGCCTGGAAAGCGAGATTTTTTTGAGCTTGCAGCGGAAATTACTCAACAATGGCGTCAGCCCCCGCATCACCGGTTGTACCGCTATCGACATTATCCAGACGGCGACCGATCGCCTGCAAGGGGGTTGGGCCGCCAACGAAAACCGTACTAGCTTAGCCGCCGCCAGCCTGATCTTACAAGAGGCAGGTGGTCTGTTGGCTAGCGAAGCTGGCAATCCCGACTACAGCTCGGCTACCGAGCTGGTTTTTGCCAACCCGAAATTATTCAAGAATCTGCTGAAGCTGCGACACCAGGCAGCAATGTAATTGCAACTTTCTGTGACTCGCGAAATTTATTCGGGCAATTACGGTATATTAAGAGCATACCATCAGCTCTAAGGGTTGCTTAGTTTCAGGCTGCACCCACAGTGCGACGAATTGAAATTAGCACCAGCCAGCACGGGTCCAGTTCATCAACATTCGAAATTCAGGCAGATAAGCGTCAATGTCCCTACAGACCAAAAGCAGTAACCACAACCTGGTCGAAGGGTCTATTCAAAAATCGCTTATCCGCATGACTACCCCGATGATTATCGGCATGCTGATGTTGTTTACATTCAGTCTCGTCGACACCTGGTTCATCAGCTTTCTTGGCACTGAATCACTCACCGCTATCAGTTTTACATTTCCTGTCACTTTTACGGTCATGAGCCTCGCCATCGGCCTGGGCATCGGCGCATCGGCAGTAGTTGCCAAGTACGTGGGTCGATCGGAATTTGAAAAAGCCAAAGAAGCCGCCACGGTCATTAATTACATCTCTTTCCTGCTGGCGACGGTAATAGTCGCGGTCTGTTGGTTTTTCATGGACGATTTGTTCCGCTTAATGGGTGCCAGTGAGCAGCTACTGGTGCCGATTCAGCAATACATGGTGATCTGGTTTCCAGGCAGTATTCTGGTGGTGTGTATCATGACCGGGAATAGCGTGCTCAGGGCCTGCGGAGACACCAAGACCCCAAGCATTCTGATGGCGGCGGCCGGACTTATTAATGCCATCCTCGATCCCTTGCTTATTTTTGGCGTCGGCCCGTTGCCGGCACTGGGAATACAGGGCGCGGCCTGGGCTACTGTCATCGCCTGGTCATTTGGTTTTAGCTATTTGGCTTATTTGCTGGTGATAAAGCTGGAATTGGTCAGCAAGGCCTTTCCCAGTCGCGAAGTAATGTCATCGTCTGGCCGGGAAATGCTGCGAATTGGTATCCCTGCAGCTGGCGCCAACATGATGACACCGATCGCTATGGGAATAATGACGGCAATAGCCGCAGGCTTTGGCGACACCACCGTCGCCGCCTTCGGCGTCGGAGCTCGCCTCGAACCAATTGCCACGCTGTTGGTGCTGGCCATGTCTTCATCGCTGCCGCCCTTGATCAGCCAAAACTACGGCGCTGGTCGAGTCGATCGCATTGAGGAGGCATACCACCTGTCCACTCGATTCGTCATAGCCTGGCAGATGCTGGTTTATGTCTTATTGGCTATTGGAGCCTCGCTCATCGCAAATATATTTTCCGATGACCCCGATGTCATTGCCGGTATCAAGCTATTTGTGTGGATTATGCCGCTGGGATACGGTCTGCAGGGTATTATTATTCTGAGTAACTCGTCACTCAATGCCTTGCACCGGCCACTTTCTGCACTCTATCTGAGTATCGCCCGTTTCTTCATTTTCTACGTGCCCCTGGCCTATATTGGCAGTCTGTATTTTGGCCTGCCTGGTTTTTTCGGTGGCGCGGTGTGCGGCAACTTTCTGATGGCAATAATTTCCTGGCGCACCTTTAATCGAGCAATAAGCGCCGAACACCAATTGCTTGAGACAGCCGCAGAAACCACCTGAGACTGGGTCAAGCACGCAATTTTTATCCCCTAAAGCCGGCAATACCCAGGATTCGACCTGCCTGGCAGCGACTGCTTTGCACTTGTTGGCGTATGCTTTATGCTTTCCCATGCAGCGGCTCAAGGCCGTCACTTACCCTCGGTTCAGTACCTGGATACCCTCGTAATCATGAAAGCACTCGATGCCCTTCTCTCGCGTAAATCCTTCCCCAAGCTGAGTGATCCGCTACCGGACCAGCAGACCCTCGATAATATTTTCAATTCTGTATTCAGAGCCGCCGATCATGCCGTGCTGCGACCCTGGCGCTTTCTGGTAATCAAGGGAGCATCACGACTGCGACTGGGTGAGCTCTTTGTCAACGCCGCCAGTGCAGACAAACCCGATATCACCGAGGCAGAAAAACAAAGGCTTAGAAACAAGCCACTGCGAGCGCCGCTGATACTGGTAACTATCGTCAGCCCCAGAGATCATCCCAAGGTCCCCGTTTTCGAGCAAGAATTTTCTGCCGCGGCGGCGACTCAGAACATGTTAATCGCCGCCTATGCACAGGGAGTCGGGGCCATGTGGCGAACCGGATCCATGGCTTATCACCCCATGGTAATGGCTGGCCTGGGCCTGGAGGCGCATGAAAAAATAATTGCCTTCGTCTATCTTGGCAGTGTCGACGGCGCCACCAAGAAATTAGCCAAAACTGATCTAAAATCCCGCTTCAAGGAGTGGTAAATGCAAAGTCGTAGCCTCGACATGCAATGCTGGAAGTGTGGATATGAACTCAAGGGCATACTGCTTCCCTTCTCTCGCAATGAAGAATGCGGCAGTTGCAACTCTGACTTGCGCAGCTGTCGCGCCTGCAAGAATTACGAGCCTAATGTTGCAGATGCCTGTAAAGAAGATCGCGCGGACTTTACAGCCGACAAGGACAAGGCGAATTTCTGTGACTATTTCGACCCCGATCCAGCCGCATTTCTTCCGCAGGACAGCGCCGATGCATTACAAGCGAAAAACCAACTTGCCGAATTATTTGGTGAGGAGTCTACCGCAGCGGTTACTGAATCATCTCCCAGGGGCGGCCACACAGACTCAACTGAGGCCGACAAAGCTCTGGCAGAGCTAAAGCGTTTATTCGGCGACGAAAACCGGTGAATAGTACTTCTCGGCCTGGTATTGCCGCAGCAATACTTTGTCTGTCTATATTAAGGGATTTAAAACAAAGTCAGGCCGGCAGTCGTCAGATTATTCAGAGCCTCCCTAACACTGTTATAATCTTTTCGCTGTAGCTAAGGACCCTCAAATTAAATTTACCCATGCGCACGACTGTATTTTCAACACCGCTGCTTACGCCTCTACTCAGGCTTATCGCCATTGCGACGCTTAAGCTCTGTGGCTGGAAGGCTGTGGGAGAGGAGATTGAAAACCCACGCTTTGTGCTAATTGCTGCTCCCCACACCAGCAACTGGGATTTTCCACTGATGTTACTTGTTGCCCTGAAGCTGAGACTCCAATTGTTCTGGATGGGCAAAAATACATTATTCCCGTTTGGCTTCGGCTGGTTATCACGATGGCTAGGTGGCATCGCTATTGATCGCGCCAGATCCCATAATGTGGTCAATGAAACAGTTCGTCAATTTCGAGAGAACGAGAGTCTGGTGATTCTAATACCGCCCGAGGGCACTCGCGGTAAAGTCACAAAATGGAAATCTGGTTTTTACCACATCGCGAAGAACGCCAAGGTTCCAATTATGCTGGCCTATCTAGATGCTGCCACCAGGGAAGCAGGCATGGCGGATTTTTTTCAGCCAACTGGTGCGCTGGAAGATGATATGAATAAGATTCGGGCTTTCTATAGTACGAAGAAAGGACTAAGGGCAGAGAATAGCTAGTCAGAGGCAACCGGGGTTTCTTTACGCTGATTTAATCTCGCTGGCAGCAATATCGGGCTTGGAAAGAGTCTCGTTGGATTCTTTCCAGCGCAAGCAGAGCAGTAAGTTTTCAAAAACATATTGGGCATATTGTTGTGTATTTACCTCGAGCAATTTGAATTTCCAGGGCTTGAGGTGCCACTGTTGTAATTGCGCGGTTACCTGAGCGGCCAGTAGTTCAGGATGTTCACAACTGAACATTCCCCTCGCTTCCCCCGCTCGAATAGTATCGATGATAAAACCTTCAAAACGAATTTCCAGATCCAGCGTCTGCTGTTGCTGTTCCTTCGGTAATCCCTTTAGCTCCATAAAACAAAAGTAATACCAGGGGTGAAGGATTTCCGTCATGTATATTTCGCCATAGATTATGGCCCGCAGACAGTCGACTGGCTCCAGGTCGTGACGGGCCAGACCGCCAATCACCTGCTCAATGGTTTTTCTCTGGACCCCGGCTATTACCGAGGCAAGATCATTTTTACTGCCAATATAGGCATACAGGCCACCCATACTGATTCCCGACTTTTTGCTCAAATCTCGAAGACTCATGGATTGAAAGCCTTTCGAGTTGGCCAAATGAAATGTGGCCCGGAAAATTTTCTCCAGATTCACGATCGCAACTTTGGGATTTTTTATTTGCATCTTGTCTTTGTGCATATCAAAGACACTGCGCCAGAATTCTCCGCCCTCCAAGGTCCAGGCTCGCCGAAAGGCGTCGATACTAATCTCTACAGGCCAGCTAGGCATTTATTCGTATTCCCCCTGGGTTTTCTACAGCAACGCCAAGGTGTTAAGGTGTTAAGGTGTTAAGGTGTTAAGGTGTTAAGGTGTTAAGGTGTTAAGGTGTGAGCCATTGTAGCAGCTACACAAAAACGGGCAGATTTATTTTTGCAATGGGCAAGCCTAGTCTTTCAGGACTGAAACCAATAGGATGCAATCGCAGCGCAACCCGCAACGCCACACAGAATTAGTGAAAACCGTCTAAAATTAGCGTGAGAGATGAGGTGCAGCGTCCTCATTGCCACCCAATAGCCCGCCAGGGTAGCTGGCATCAAAGGCAAGGATATAAGAAGCTCTTGGGAACCAAATCTACCTACGGTGGAGAGCATCATTAATGACATCAGACAGCTGACTATAAAGAAAGGCGCCAGATTTGCCCGAATATAATCATTCTCTTCATGCTGCATTACCAGGGCAATGGGTGGTCCGCCAATGGAGGAACTAGTGCCCATGAATCCCGAGAGGAACCCCGCAGAGAGCATCGCGCCTTTCGTTGGCTTCAGTACAATGTGGCTCATGCTTAGACCCACAGCGACGAGCACAGAGATTCCCAACCACAATGCCAGTGCTCGTTGATCTATCCAAAGCAGTAGCAGCCCACCGGCAACGGTGCCAGGCACCCTGCCAATAATGGCAAATTTTAATTCCTGAAAGGAAATTGAATCCCAGTGCTTATACGTGTTGGCGATGGAAAGGGTAAGAGCCGAAATCGTAATGGGTGCCGGCACGTAGAGCGGATCGAGCAGAAACAACACCGGAGCAGCAATTATAGCCAGGCCGAAGCCTATAGAGCTCTGCACATAGGAGCCAACAAAAATCACCGCCGCGGCGATAGCTATTTCCATTCCTGTTTCCATTAGTCAAGCAGATAAAACGACGAATCTGACCGTACCAGCTGGAGGCACTAAAACCGGTTTAATTCCTTTCGGCGAGTAGCCAACAAAGCTCTGGGTGAATCAAATTACGGCGACTGTTCAGCGGCAGCCTGCTGCGCGAACCGGGACATTAGTGGAACTCCGCAAGCTAAACGTCGCGCGATAATACCTGCTTAGCCACCTCTGAACAATGCAGTAATGTCGCAGCGGGTCCTGCGAGCCGTCGACAACGTCGTAAAGCCAGTCTAGCGCTTTTATTGGCGGTAACAGCGGCTGTCTTTTACAATGTAGTCAATCGAACATAGGTGAAGGAGTCTTCATGAAATCACGCGCAGCTGTTGCTTTCAGCGCTGGCCAGCCGTTGGAAATTGTCGAAGTGGATCTGCAGGGACCACAAGCCGGCGAAGTGTTAGTAGAGATCAAAGCCACCGGCATATGTCATACCGACGCCTTCACTCTTTCCGGTGATGATCCGGAAGGCGCGTTTCCAGCGATCCTGGGCCATGAGGGTGCCGGCATTGTAGTGGAAATTGGTGCCGGCGTTACTTCAGTTGCGGTCGGCGATACGGTAATACCTCTTTACACCCCGGAATGTCGGCAATGTGACTTCTGCCTGCACCCCAAGACCAACCTCTGCCAGTCCATCAGAACCACCCAGGGCCAGGGTCTCATGCCCGATGGCAGCAGCCGATTCTCACTGGATGGAAAACCTATTCTGCACTACATGGGCTGTTCCACGTTCTCTAATTTCACGGTCTTGCCTGAAATTGCGGTAGCCAAAATTCGAGCCGATGCGCCCTTCGACAAGGTTTGCTACATTGGTTGCGGCGTCACCACTGGGGTCGGCGTGGTGGCATTTGACGCCAAAGTGGAGGCCGGTAGCAACGTGGCTGTGTTTGGTCTGGGTGGCATCGGTTTAAATGTAGTGCAAGGCGCGAGGATGGTAGGGGCGGATCGCATAATTGGTATCGATATCAATACCGACAAAGTCGATCTGGCCGAATCATTCGGTATGACAGACTTCATCAATCCGGCCGCAGTAGAGGACGTAACAGAGGCGATCATCGAGCTTACCGACGGCGGGGTAGATTACTCGTTCGAGTGCATTGGTAACGTCAACACCATGCGTCAGGCGCTGGAGTGTTGCCACAAGGGTTGGGGGCAGTCCTACATCATCGGCGTCGCTGGCGCCGGCCAGGAAATTTCCACGCGGCCCTTTCAACTGGTCACGGGTCGGGTCTGGAGAGGCACTGCATTTGGTGGTGCCAGGGGACGTACCGATGTTCCCAGGATTGTTGACTGGTATATGAATGGTAAGATACAAATCGATCCATTAATCACTCATACCATGCCCTTGGAAGACATTAACAAGGCCTTCGATCTCATGCATGACGGTAAAAGCATTCGTTCGGTTGTTATTTTTTAATTATTCACTACACAGGTAACATAAACAAACTATGAAATATCTTCACACCATGATCAGAGTGAGCAATCTGGAAGAGTCTCTGGATTTCTATTGCAACAAGCTGGGTTTAAAACAGTGCGACCGTCGAGATTTTGAAGACGGCCGGTTTTCACTAATCTTTCTCGCCGCGGAAGGCGATGAAGACGCGCAGGTCGAACTCACCTACAACTGGGATCCGCAGGAATATGATGAAGGCAGAAATTTTGGTCACCTGGCGTACGCCGTCACCAACATTTACGCAACCTGCCAACAGCTAATGGATGCTGGCGTGACCATAAACCGCCCGCCCCGCGACGGGCGCATGGCTTTCGTCAGATCTCCAGACAACATCTCTGTCGAACTACTCCAAAGTGGCGAAGCCCTGGCACCGCAGGAACCCTGGGCGAGCATGGAAAACATCGGCAAATGGTAGTCAAAACACTGCCTGTGACTTGAGCTGTCCAGGCGCCTCGTTTATCATGGCGGGAGAACCTCTGGTTAATGATCCCCTGGCCTTCGGACTTACACTCTCTGCACTCGAAATACGTTCACAAACACCGCCTGAATTTTGAGTCACACACATTGGAAACCCACAACATGCAACTACTTGACGGTACGTCTTGCTCTCAACAAATTCGTCAGGAGATCGCGCAAAAAGTTGATGCAATCAAGACTACCGGGGCGCGAGTGCCACACCTGGTTGCAGTCCTGGTGGGCAGCGATGGCGCCAGCGAAAACTACGTGGCGTTCAAGGTAAAGGACTGTGCGGAAGTAGGCTTCGACTCCACGGTTATCCGCAAGCCAGACAGCGTTAGTGAACAGGAATTGCTGGACACGATTGAGCAGCTCAATAAAGACGGCGGCGTCGATGGTTTCATCGTGCAACTGCCACTGCCCAAGCACATCGACGAAAACAAGGTCATACTGGCCATCGATCCACGCAAAGACGTCGATGGCTTCGGTCCTGAAAATGTCGGCAATATGACTCTGGGCCTGCCCGCCTTCATTTCTGCCACACCCAATGGCATCATGGAACTCCTGCGACGTTACCAGATCGAGACCGAAGGCAAGCACTGCGTCATGCTCGGTCGCAGCAATATCGTTGGCACGCCAATGGCAATACTCATGTCACGCAACGCCAATCCAGGCAATGCGACGGTAACCATCGCTCACAGCCGCACCAGAAATCTGGCCGAGCTATGCCACAGCGCTGACATCCTCATCGTCGCGATTGGCAAGACAGAATTTGTCACCGCCGATATGGTTAAAACCGGCGCCGTTGTTATCGATGTTGGCCAAACTCGAGTGCCGGACAGCAACAAGAAATCGGGATTCAGGAATGTCGGCGATGTGGATTTCGACAATGTCAAAGACAAGTGCTCCTATATTAGCTACACCAATGGAGGGGTTGGGCCCATGACCCGCGCGTCGCTGTTACAAAACACCCTCAAAGCCCACCAGAGAAGATAGAGAACCCATTATGTTTCAATCACTCCAAGCCCTGCCCGCCGATCCCATTCTTGGGCTTATGGCCGCCTACAGAGCGGACAGCAATCCGCGAAAAATTGATCTCGGTATTGGCATCTACAAGGACGAAAATGGCAACACCCCGGTGGTTGCCGCAGTGAAGAAGGCCGAAGCGATTATGCTTAAGGCTCAAACCACGAAAAGCTATGTCGGTCCTACCGGTGCCACCGACTACAACGAATCGGTCGCGCAATTGTTGCTGGGTAAAACCTTGATGGACAGCTTGGGCAAGCGCCGCGTCACTGTGCAATCTCCCGGTGGTTGTGGCGGCCTGCGTTTGGCTGCCGAATTTATCAAGAGCGCCAACCCCGAGGCAACGGTTTGGGTGAGCAACCCTACCTGGGCCAACCACATGCCGCTGCTAGGCTCGGCTGGCCTCAAAATAGAGCAATATCCCTACTATGACTACACCACTCATAGCGTTCGCTTTGAGGAAATGCTGGCCTGTCTCAGCAACATCGGTGCTGGCGACGTGGTAATGCTGCATGGCTGTTGTCACAACCCCTGTGGTGCAGATCTTTCGCAGGAACAGTGGCGACAAATCAAGGACATAGCTCTGCAACAGGGGTTTACTGTCTTCATCGACCTGGCGTATCAGGGGCTGGGTGACGGCCTGGAGGAGGATGTATACGGTACGCGTTTGCTCGCTGAAGCCTTGCCGGAATTAATCGTAGTCACCTCTTGCTCGAAGAATTTTGGCCTCTACCGCGAGCGCACCGGTGCCATGACGCTCATAGCCGACAGCGATGTTGCCGCCGCGGTCGCCACCACTCAGATTGCTGCCGCTGCCAGAGCTATGTACTCGATGCCACCCGATCACGGCGCCGCGGTCGTACAACTGATTCTTAACGATCCAGCCTTGCACAGTGAGTGGGATGAAGAATTGACATTGATGCGTAATCGTATAAATGCTTTACGTGCACAACTGGTCACACAAATTCAAGCAGCAGGCATCGTTGAGGATTACAGTTTTATCGAGCGCGAGAAAGGCATGTTCTCCTTCCTCGGCATAAACGTCGATCAAGTCCAGAGCCTGATCAAGGACTACAGCATTTACCTGGTGGACTCCAGCCGCATCAATGTCGCGGGGGTCAACGCCAACAACATTGACTACCTAGCATCGAGTCTTGCCACTGTACTGGCTGCTTAAAATAGCTCATCAAACGATGAGATGCCGGATCCATCTGCATCAGCGATAAAAGCGTAGCGCGCCGACACTAGGCTATCCGTGTGTTGTCATATGTGCTTCGGTTCTGAAAAAGCAATGCCTGTAGTCAGACTTTGACCGCTATTACGTCTGAAGTCCTGCCCTGAATCACGCAGTTGGTGGTACTGCCGGGCAGTTGCAACCAGTCGTTGCCCTTGACGTGACTTCCCACTATCACCAGGTCGGCATCGATTTCCCGCGCCAGCTTTTTAATTTCGAAGGAGGGTTCGCCAGAGGTCAGATAGATTTTATCGCTGGCAACTTTCAATCCATTGCGGTACAGAAGTTCGCGCAAGCGCAACCTAGTATGATCGATTATGCGTTGACTACGAGCAGGCGCAACAGAATCACCATCATGCAGGCCGCGTTTGATGACATGCACTACATGCAGCTGATCTACATCCTCCTGGTACATTTGGGCCACACGATTAATCAGGGAATCTGATTCCGGGCTCAAGTCAATTGCCAGCAAGAGTTTTCTAAAGCGCGCCAAAGTCTCGTCTCCTAAGCACAGGCAGAATTACCGAAGTGATTCTGCAATGAATCATTCGCCATGGGATGTGAGGGAAAATCATAGACAAAAGCCGCGGGGTAGCGGTTGATCTATGTCAAGCCGATCTGGATTCGAGCGCCGGAGCGACAGCTGCGGCAAACTTTCTAAGCAGAATCTCAGTGGTATTCCAGTCAACACAAGCATCGGTGACAGACACACCGTATTTAATTTCAGCCAGATCGTCAGGAATCGGCTGATTTCCTGCTTCGAGATTACTTTCTAACATGACACCAATTATCGAAGTATTACCTTCTATTATCTGCGTAGAAACGTCATCGAGTACCAGCGCCTGCCTGGCCGCATCTTTACGGGAATTGCCGTGACTACAATCAATCATGATGTTTTCAAGCAAGCCGGCTTTGCGTAAATCTCGCTCGCAAGAGAGCACACTTTCTTTGTCGTAATTGGGAGACTTGCCACCTCGTAATATTACGTGACAGTGTGGATTACCTTCAGTCCGGAAAACTGCGACCTTGCCTTGCTCGGTCACACTGATGAAACTGTTGCTAGCTGAAGCCGACCGAATGGCATTGACCGCGACAGCCAGGATGCCATCGATATTATTCTTGAAGCCCACGGCGGAAGAAATTCCGCTAGCCAGTTTACGATGCGTAGGAGATTCGGTAGTGCGCGCACCTATCGCTGTCCAACTCACTAAATCCTGCAGGTACTGCGGTGAAATAAGGTCCAGTGCTTCGATGGCAATTGGCAAACCGATGTCAATTATATCGAGCATCAATTTTCGACCTATACGGATACCGTGATCGATTCTATGACTGCCATCGAGGTGCGGATCGTAGATCAAGCCTTCCCAGCCAATCGAGGTGCGCGGCTTCTCGAAGTAGACTCGCATCAATATCACCAGCTCATTCGCCAGTTCATCTGCCAGCGGCTTAAGGCGCCGGGCATACTCAAGCGCCTCTTCCGGGTTGTGAATTGAACAAGGTCCAACCACAGCAATAATTCGTTGATCCTTTCTATCCAGTATTCCTTTGACGTCTCGATGCCCAGCTTTCACTGTTTCCAGCGAAGAACCACGCAAACCCAGCTCATCTTTCAAAGCCCCCGGCTCGGGTAATTCTTCGTACCCGGTGATATGAAGGTTATCGATTTCCTTTATGCGATGGGGCATGAAACAGTTCTCTGGTTTTTCGGATGGGAGATTATGTTGGAATTGGCGGAGTAACTCAAAGCCTAATATTGGAATTGTGGAAGAAGTTCTTTGACTGGATTGGCACTTCAATGAAGGCGCGCTGAGCCATCACTTGAATAAGTCGGCCTGAAATCAAGCCATTGCTTAGTTTCTGGCGGTTTACTACGACCTGCATTTCGGGTAAATTTCTGCTCCCTACCGCAATCAACATTTGTGACTTCCCCATCGAAAAGGAGTGCTCCGTGCCAAAAGCCAGTGAACTAAAGAAAGGCATGATTATAGATATCGAGGGGGTGCCTCACATTATCAAACAGTTTGAGAGCAAGAGCCCTTCGTCACGGGGAGCGGCGACCTTATACAAAATTCGTTTCAATAACCTGCAGACTCGCCAAAAGCTGGATGCGGCATTCAAGGGTGATGACTTTCTGAAAG
>CAVOFA010000024.1:0-30606 GCA_963694865.1 Gammaproteobacteria bacterium
GTCCATTGCCCGCAGTCGTTTTAGATATCAGAGTGCCGTTGTCGGGCAATTCAATTACTTCGAGTTTGCTGGTATCCCATTGCAGCTGGCTTGGCGGGTCTAGCTCAGGCGGAATTTTCAATGCGTACAAGCGTTTTTTGTAGCGCCTGAGTTGAAAGCCATCACCAACGAGCCTGGCTCCACTGCCAGCCTTGATGCCCAGCACTTCGTTGTTTAGTTGTTGCAGTCGGTTCCAACCCAGCTCGGGCACGGCTATTTTTTGCAACCAGTGCCGCAATAGATTGCGCCGGCGGGCGTTAGACAGTAATTGCAGTGGCTCAATTTGAATGACGGAGGGACGCTCCGTGCGTAGAGTGGTGAGATCAATCGTAGCCAGTTCTTCCAGCAGTTCGTGCCCTTCTGCCGCCAGCGCCGACGTTTTCAGCCAACTGTCACGATAGCCAGGCCATCTCGTCGCAAGCAAGGGCAGCAGGGCTTGTCGGCAGAAATTTCTATCAAATTTTTCATCTTCGTTAGACTCATCTTCAAGCCAGAGTAACTGTTCTGCGCGGGCATAAGCAGCGAGTTGCTGGCGCTCGAATCCTAACAACGGCCGATAGAGAAAACTCTTGCCCAGCGATCGGGTAATGGGAATGCCGGCAAGGCCTTTGAGTCCCGAACCGCGCATCAGCCGCAGTAAAAAAGTCTCCATCTGATCATCGAGATGGTGAGCTAGCAGCAAGGCTTCGCCAGCGCGTAGCTGATTTTCGAAAGCCTCATAGCGAACTCTGCGTGCTGCGTTCTCGATATCTGCGACTGGCAAGCTTTGACCAAAGTCGGCTCGCACGTTTTCTACCTGAAGATCGATTGACAGGCTTTTGCAGGCTAGCTCGCAATGCCGCTCCCAGGCGTCTGCATTTAGCTGCATGCCATGATTGATATGCAACGCGCGTAGTGTCCAGTGAAAGTCTGCCTGTTGACTGAGCTGATGGAGGACATGTAGCAACACAGTTGAGTCCAGGCCGCCGCTGAACCCCACCACCAAGACACTGCACGTTGGCATAGAGTGCAACGCTGTGGTCAGGACTTGGAGATTAAATTTCATGGTCGGGTTTCTGCGGGGCTGATTCAGGTCGTGAGGCCGGTTTTAAATGGACCGGGCCACTGGCAGATGAGTTGATGTGCGCGGGAACCAGAAAGTCTAGAGGCCGTATGCCATTAGTCGTTTATAACGTCGGTCGACCAACTCATCGGGGTCCAGAGCAGACAGACGATCAATCTGCTCAATCAGCGCCGCTTTTATATTTGCAGCCACTGCCGCGACGTCGCGGTGCGCGCCGCCCAAAGGTTCTGCAATGGTGAGGTCGACAATGCCCAGTTCCTGCAGTCGCACCGAGGTAACTCCCATCGCTTCAGCGGCAGCCGCAGCATGCTCGGAAGATTTCCACAAAATAGTCGCGCAACCTTCCGGCGTAATAACGGTGTAGGTGGAATACTGCAACATATTGAGTTGATCGCAGACTCCTATAGCTATAGCACCGCCTGAATTCGCTTCACCGGTAACAGTGGCAATTAACGGCGTCCCCACCCGCGACATCATCGCCATGTTTTCGGCAATGGCCTCATTAACCCCGCGCTCCTCGGCATCCATTCCAGGGTAGGCGCCGGGCGTATCTATAAAGCTCAGTACCGGCAGACGATAGCGCTCGGCGAGTTTAATCAGCCGGCGTGCTTTGCGGTATCCCTCTGGCCTGGGCATGCCGAAATTGTGGCGCACCTTTTCCTTGGTACCCCGGCCTTTTTGATGACCAATCACCATCACCGGCCTGCCATCAATTCTTGCCAGGCCACCGACAAGCGCCTGGTCATCAGCGAACAAGCGGTCGCCGTGCAGTTCATCAAAATCGGTGAATATATGCTGAATATAATCCAGGGTATAGGGTCGTAACGGATGTCTCGCAACCTGTGAAATTTGCCAGGAAGACAAGTTGGAATAGGTTTTTTCGGTGAGCTTGACGCTCTTGGCTTGAAGGTTCTGAATTTCATCAGTGATATTCAGCTCATTGTCACTACCAACGAGTCGCAGCTCGCTAATTTTGGCTTCTAATTCGGCAATGGGTTGTTCAAATTCTAGGTAATTCGGATCCATGAGTTTTCCGCTACTGCTATATCTAGTCAGACTGACTGGACTTTTTTCAGTCCTTCGCTCGAGACAACAGCGTCTTGTCTGATCTGTAATCGAGGTTCACTTTGTCTTTACCATATTCCCTCCGCAATCTTTGAATAAGGTCGCTGGCGGGTGATACGACCCAGTCCTGTCCAAGCATTATACACCCTCTGGAGTCCGCGCGTTGGTAATGCACCACTACCCTGCAGCCCTCATCCCTACCTGCAGCAGGATCATTTACCTGCTTCAGCGCCCCTTGCAAATTGCTTGTTCCTTTCGATCGCAGTTGCTCTCGGTTGCTGTCGTTGCTAACGGGGTCAACTGCCAAAGTGCTGGCTTCGCTATGCCTCGGCTGCCTATAGGGAGCAAGTATATTAGCCAGGTGTGTGCAAAAATTCGTTTCCAGGCCGCTGGCGTCCAGCCTCAGAGCCAGGCGGTGCGCACAACGCTTGCGAGCTTCGTCCAATGTCATTAAATGCCTGGCTCTGCCGCGGGTACCACCGGTGTAATCGTCCACACTCACGGTGCACTCGACCACCAGAATTGCATCTTTAATCAACAGGTCTCGGAATTTTTCATATTCTTTCGCGTACAATGACACTTCAAAGCGACCGCTGCGATCATCCAGTGTGAGAAAGGCAATAGTGTCTCCGCCCTTACTCCTCATTGTTCTGACAGCGTGCAACAAACCGGCGACCAATTGAGCTCCCCGTTCAGGCCGAAGATTGGAAATTCGATCTGAGGTAATGTGGGACAATTCCGACAAAAATTCGTCTATAGGATGACCGGAAAGATACACCCCCAACGCTTCCTTTTCTGCGGCCAGGCGTTCTTGTTCAGCCCAGGGTTTAATGCCTGCACTTCCAGCCAGGCTAGCAGCTGCAGCCACCGGCACGATTTCACCAAACAGATCATCTACGCCGCTGGCCCGATTGCGATTACTCTGTTCCGCTGCTCGCATGGCCTTGGGTAGCATCACCGACAACTGTGCTCGCGCAGAGTCAAGATCGCCCTCTACCAGCTTGTCCATGGCGCCAGAGCGCAACAGGGCTTCCATGGTGCGTTTGTTTACCTGTTTTGTGTCTACGCGCTGACAAAGATCCAACTGGTCACTGAAGGGTCCAGCAGCCCGCGCCTCCAGTAAGCTTGCAACTGGTCCTTCTCCGACGCCTTTTATTGCTCCCAGGCCATAAGCAATCTCGTCGCTGGCATCGACGGTGAAATTGAACTGGCCGGCATTGAGGTCTGGCGGGATTATTGTCAACTGCATAGCACGGCATTCATCGATCAAGGTAACTATCTTATCTGTGTTCTGCATCTCTGCCGACAGCACCGCCGCCATAAATTGAGCAGGATAGTGCGTCTTCAGCCAGGCTGTCTGGTAAGAAACCAGTGCGTATGCTGCGGAATGGGATTTGTTAAAACCGTAACCAGCGAATTTTTCCATCAGATCAAAAATGGGCTCGGCCACCTTGGCATCGACATCACGGTCGCTCGCGCCCTGCAAGAACGTCGAGCGTTGCTTTGCCATCACCTTTGGGTCTTTCTTGCCCATGGCCTTGCGCAATATGTCGGCACCGCCGAGCGTGTAGTTAGCCAGCACCTGGGCAATCTGCATGACCTGTTCCTGATACAGAATGACGCCATAGGTAGTAGCGAGAACCGGTTCCAACTCGGGATGAGGAAAAACCACACGGGTTCTGCCATGCTTGCGATCGATAAAGTCGTCGACCATCCCCGACTGTAACGGTCCTGGCCTGAACAGCGCTACCAGCGCAATAATATCGTCAAAACAATTGGGCACCAGGCGCTTGATCAAGTCCTTCATGCCGCGGGATTCCAATTGGAATATCGCGGTAGTCTCCCCTTTTTGCAGCAATCTGAAGACCGCCTCGTCATCCAGCGGCAGCGCATTGATAGCGACTGCAGGCTGCCCCTCCGGGGCCTGGGCATTGATCATCTTTACCGCCCAATCGATGATGGTTAGTGTCCGCAGACCGAGAAAGTCAAACTTCACCAGGCCTGCGGTCTCGACGTCATCCTTATCGTATTGGGTAACTAGGCCCTGACCGGTTTCATCACAGTACAGGGGAGTAAAATCGGTTAGCTTGTTCGGTGCGATTACCACTCCACCGGCGTGTTTGCCGACATTGCGAGTGATGCCTTCCAGTTTGCAGGCCATCTCCATAATTTCCTGAGCATCGTCATCTGCATCGGCAAACTCACCCAACTGAGGCTCCATCTGGAACGCTTTCTCCAGCGTCATACCCGGTTCAAAGGGGATTAATTTCGACAGCCTGTCACCCAGTGCATAGGGCTTGCCCTGGGCGCGGGCCACGTCTCGCACCACCGCTTTTGCCGCCATGGTGCCAAAGGTAATGATTTGTGAAACAGCATCCTTGCCGTACAACTGTGCAACGTGTTGAATTACCCTGTCCCTACCCTCCATGCAGAAGTCGACGTCGAAGTCTGGCATAGAAACCCTTTCGGGATTCAGAAAACGTTCGAACAGCAAGTCGTATTTCAAGGGGTCGATATCGGTAATTCCCAGTGCGTAGGCAACGATCGAGCCGGCACCGGAACCTCGTCCCGGACCAACCGGTATATCGTTTTCCTTTGCCCATTGGATAAACTCCATAACAATGAGAAAGTAACCGGCAAAACCCATTTGATTAATAATTTTCAGCTCAACCGCCAGTCGATCCCGATAGGCTTCGAATGTCTCTGCTGGCTCGGTCTCATCATCAAACAAAGTCTGCAAGCGGTTCCTGAGTCCGTCGCTGCTCAGGTTTGACAGGTACTCTTCCAGGCTGGTTCCCTTCGGCACTGGGTAGGTGGGCAGACTTGGGGCTCCCAGTTGCAGAGTCAGGTTACAGCGCAGGGCTATTTCGGCGGCGTTTTGAATAGCTTCCGGAATATCGACAAACAGTTCGGTCATTTCGGCAGTACTCTTCAGATACTGCTGCTCGGTGAAATTGCGTGATCGTCGTGGATCATCCAGCGATCGGCCCTCGTTGATACAAACTCGCACCTCATGGGCATCGAAGTCTTGCTGATCCAGAAAACGCACATCGTTGGTCGCCACCACGGGACACTGACAGGCCAGTGCCAGTTTCAATGCAGCGTTGATATAGGCATCCTCTTCGGGCTTACCTACCCGCTGCAGTTCCAAATAGAAACTGTCGGGAAATATTGCCTGCCACTGCCGCAGGCGTCGCTCTGCTAATTCGAATTCCTGCGCCAGCAAGGCCGCACCAATATCACTGTGCTGAGCACCAGAAAGAGCGATCAGACCTTCGGATCGCTCAGCTAATTTGCTGCGACTAACAACGGCAAGGCCGTGACCAGGATTATCGGTGTAGAGGTCGGAAATGATCTGGGTGAGGTTGCGGTAACCAAGCTCGTTTTTAATAAGCAAAACCAGTCTAGTGGTCTCATTGCAGTCTGCATCCGCCACCTTGATATCACAACCGCAAACAGGTTTTATGCCCGCCTCGCTGGCGCCATTGTAAAACTTGATAAAGGCAAACATATTAGAGGCATCGGTGACAGCAATGGTGGGCATTTGCATCTGCCGCAAGCGCTGCAGCATAGGCTTGATCGTGATCAAACCATCGCTGATGGAGAACTCTGTGTGTAATCGCAAGTGTGCGAACGGTGATGAAGAACTGTTAGAAGGAGCCTTGGTCGACGAATTTTTTGACATGCAGATCGATCAATACCGCGGAACGAAGAATCCGTAAATATACTCTGTTTCGACCTGAAAGTTTACTCTATCCCCGTGCGGTTGAAATAAGTTTTGCCACCGGTGCGAAACTACGTCGGTGAATTTCACAGGGCCCCAATGTTTCCAAGGCAGCCAGGTGCTGCCTGGTGGGGTAGCCTTTGTGCTGCGCGAAACCATAGCCTGGAAACTTCGCTTCAAATTCCACCATTTCCTGATCCCGTGTCACCTTGGCAAGAACAGATGCCGCCGCAATCGCGGCCACCAGGGAGTCACCTTTGACTACTGCCCTGGACGCATATTGCCAGCGCGGACAACGATTACCATCGACGAAGACAAACTCAGGCTGCAAGGCTAATCCTTCTACCGCTCGTCGCATCGCCAACAGGCTAGCTTGCAATATATTGAATCTATCTATTTCCGCGACAGAGGCCCGCGCTACAGCATAGGCCAGGCTATTGGCTATTATCAGCTCGTAACAGCGGCGACGCTGTTTTTCACTGAGTTTCTTCGAGTCAGCCAGGCCTGGAATGGGCCTGTTCGGATTCAGAATCACCGCGGCAGCAACCACATCTCCGGCCAGAGGACCACGCCCGACCTCATCGGTGCCAGCCAGGATGCGCGCCGTACTTCCCGCATCCAACCATTCCCGGTCCGCGCGCAAGCCCCTAACCTCGATCCGGATTAATCGGTAAATCCAGCAGCCTCAGGATCGCTTCAGCGGCGCGACTCGAAGCGTCCAGGCGAATGCTGCGATGGATGGCATCAAATTCATCCAGCAGGGCTTCGTGGTAGGTCTGTCCCGCCATGAAGCTGACGATCTCGTCACGCACCCTTTCGATTGTTACCTCGTTCTGCAGAAACTCCGGAACCAGTCTCTTGCCTGCCAGCAAATTTGGTAGCGCCACGTTGGGAATCTTCACAATGCGTGAACCGATGGCGTAGGTGAGTGCTCCTAATTTATAACAAACCACCATGGGTCGACGCAGCAGCATGGTTTCCAGCGTCGCCGTTCCTGACGCCAGCACCACAAAATCTGCGGCGCTGATAGCCTGGTGGGAATCGTCGACCAGCACAAATTGGTCCCCAGGGAAAATACTGGCAGATCGCAATAATCCGGTAATCTGGCTCCTTGCTGACGCGCTACTGCAGGGAATAATAAATTTCAATTGCGGGCAGTGCTGCAGTGCTTCGACCGCGGCGGCAAAGAATACCGGCCCCAGGCGCTTGATCTCACCGCCCCGAGATCCAGGCATCAGGGCGACAACTTCGTCCGCTAGTGCAAGATCGAGTTGTGCTCGAGACTCAGCTTTTTGATCTTCGAAACCGATACTATCCGCCAATGGATGACCAACACACTCCACCGCAATTCCGTGCTCTTCATAGATGGCGGTCTCGAAAGGGAAAAGCGTCAGCATGAGATCGACTGCCCTTTTTATCTTGTGTATTCGGTTTTTACCATGGGCCCACACGCTGGGGCTCACATATTGTACGGTTTTGACGGCATGCTGCCGCAGCGGCTCTTCGAGGCGAAGATTAAAAGCCGGCGCATCGATTCCTATAAATGCCGCTGGAGGATTGGCGACAAATTCGCTGTGTAGCTGACGTTTGATCCTGAAAAGCTCTGGTAAACGCCCGAGCGGCTCGACGAAACCCATCACCGACAATCTATCCAAAGGCGCCAGCGTGCGGCATCCGAGCTTCAGCATTTCAGGGCCAGCGATGCCGACGAATTCGGCGTTGGGATAGTGCGCTCGCAATGCTCGGATGAGACCAGCTCCAAGATTGTCGCCCGAACTCTCGCCGGCGACTATTCCAAAACGCAGGGCCTTACTCATTGTAAATTGGGTCGGGCAAATCAAGGAACCTCAAACTTTCAGGACGTCACGAGACTATTGCGCCAGGCTCACTCCATAGAAATGGTGGGTACCGATGCAGGGGCTACTAACGATGAATCCCTTTCTCAGATGCTTCCAGGGAATCGATCAGCGGCTGTAGAGCATCACAGCCTGCACGCATCAACTTTATCTGTGCAATGGCTTCCTCCAGCTGCAGATTGCGCTTGTACACTAACTTGAAGGCTTTGCGGATGGCCGCAATGTCGTCCTTGCTAAAGCCACGCCGCTCCAGCCCAATTACATTAACACTGCGTATTACACCGGGGTTGCCGCTCAGTATCATGTAGGCAGGAAGGTCATTGGTAACATGAGCCATGCCGCCAACCATGGCATGAGCGCCAATCTTTAAAAATTGATTTACCCCAACATACCCACCCAGGATGGCCCAGTCTGCTACTTCGACGTGGCCGGTAATACCCACATTATTTGCGAAAACAGTGTTGTTTGCTATCTGGCAGTCATGCGCTATGTGCACATAAGGCATCATCAGGTTATCGCTGCCTATGCGTGTGACTCCACAACCGAAATCCGTGCCACGATGCAGGGTTACGCCTTCACGAAAAATATTGTTATCTCCGATATCCAGCCAGGTTTCTTCGCCTACAAACTTCCTGTCTGAGGGATCTTCTCCAACCGAACTGAACTGATAGATTTGATTGTTTTTGCCGATGCGGGTATTCGATCGAATGACCACACTGGAGCCGATCTTACTACCTGCCCCGATACTGACATTTGGTCCGATGATACTCCAGGGCCCAACCGATACTCCCTCATCCAATTCAGCCGTAGGATCTATTCTGGCGCTGACATCAATCGACATCCATCTTCCTCTCGGAGCACAAAATAGTCATCGTTCCTACCAACTCATCACCAACCGAGGCTTTCGCCCAAAATTTATAGAGCCCACGGCGATTAGTAATAATTTCTGCTTCCAGGCGGAGTTGATCTCCTGGCACTACCGGTCGTCGTAGTCGCACTTCGTCGGCCCCAACGAAATAATACAGATAGCCGTCTTTGGGCTTTTTCTCCTGGCTCTTGAAACCCAGCACACCAGCCGCCTGGGCCAATGCCTCGATTATTAATACACCAGGCATAACTGGTTGATCGGGGAAATGACCCTGAAAAAACGGCTCGTTTACCGTCACATTCTTGTAGGCGACGATGGATTTACCCAACTCCAATTCTACCACCCGGTCCACCAACAGGAATGGATATCGCTGTGGTAAGTATTCTTTAATTTCGTTTATATCAAGTAACATCGCAAACTCTCTTCAAGAAACTACATTTTATGATGTGCTTTGCTTTTTATGAAGCACCAGAGGATTTCTCTAATGCTTTCAACCTTTTTGCCATCGTATCTAACTGTTCGAATCTAACGATGCTGCGTTTCCACTCTAGCGTCTTCATTTGACCGGTTCCGGAGGAGTACATTCCAGGCTCGGAGATAGACTTGCTGATGAGAGTTCTCGCACTAACCTGTACTCTATCCGCAATCGTCAGGTGACCAATAATTCCGGTGCCTCCACCCAACACGCAATACTTTCCTACAATTGTGCTACCACCCAAAGCAGAGCAACCGCAGATGATCGTGTGCTCACCAATTATGCAGTTATGCCCTATATGCACCTGGTTATCCAGCTTCACTCCCTGCTCAATCACCGTATCGCCGAGCGCACCGCGGTCTATAGTTGAGCCGGCACCAATTTCGACATCATCACCAATAACGACACCGCCTAATTGGTGAATCTTGATGGACCTGGTTCCATCGAAGGCAAAACCAAAGCCATCAGAGCCGATGACTGTACCGCTATGAATAATAACATCCGCGCCTATGGTGACGCCGTGATAGACATTCACGCCGCTGTGTAAAATGCAGGCTTTGCCGATTTTAACGCCTTCGCCGACAATGCATCCCGCCTCTATTCTCACCTCATCGGCAAGGCTGACATCAGCCCCTATCACCGCATAGGCTCCCACTGCAACATCATTGCCCAGGCTAGCCTCTGGATGAATGACGGCGGTAGCATGAATTGACTCTTCGGAGTTGGCGGTAGTATCAAACAATGCTGTCGCATGAGCGAAACAGACATAGGGAGCGGAACATACGAGCGCATTCGACGGGCAGGAATCCAGGTATTTCTCTTCGACAATAACTGCACTTGCCTTGCAGGCAGCAAGTTGATCAAGGTAGGTGGATTTGCTCAGAAAACTTAAGTCGCCCTGGCCGGCACTGCTTAGTGTTGCCAGCCCGGATATCTCGATTTCACTATCACCCACCAGCCTTGCATCCAAGAGGCTCGCAAGTTCACCAAGTGTATATTTTTTATTCCGTGCCACCTGACACTGCCTTAGTAAAGTAAGTCCAGGACACTCTTAGTCTTGAGAATTCTCATTTAATTTTTCGGTCACCTTTGCAGTAATGTCCAGAACCGGGGCAAAGTAAGGTGCACTATCAACGTTTAAGATTAAGTCGTAACCACCTTCAGCAACCACATCCGTAACCGCAGCAGCGAGTTGTTCCTGCATGCTTTGAAGAAACTCCTGGTTCTTCGCCTGCAAAGCCTCCTGAACCCTTTCCTGGATTAGTTGAATTTGCACCTGCAAGTCCTGCGCATTTGAATTCATACGCCTGACTTCTTCTTCCGACATGACGGCTTCATTCTGCTGATATTCTTCCTGCAACGCGAGGAGTTGCTCGCTAAGATCTTGCGCTCGCGTCTCATCGACACCAAATTCCTGCTCCAATTCCTCTTGTACGATTCGAGCGGCGTCAGAATTAAACAGCGCTTGCAGGGCATTTAACACCCCTATCTTAGCACCCTGCGCAAAGCTGCCCTGCGACAGCAGCAGCAGCAAGCTCAGACAAGCGATTGCAATATTGATTCTTTTCACGTGTTTTCTCCAGTTCAAACATTGTGGCTGATTATTGTCAGCACACATTCAATTTTAATAATTCCGAGCAGCGAAATTCGACTCGGCTAAAAGCCCTGACCCACAGTAAAGTCAAAGCTCTTGGTGTCATCGCCGTCTTTACCAAATGGCTTGGCTATGTAAAATGTAAGCGGGCCAAACGGCGACAGGTAGGTAACCCCAAGCCCCACGGCGTACCTGATCTCCCCGAGGTCGAAATCCGTACAGCTTCCAAGCTGTGACTGCCTTACCGTGCAGTTATCCGAGAAGACGTTTCCGCCGTCAATAAAAAAAGCCGATCTTATTCGACTTTGATCTTCAAGAAACGGTACGGGAAATATCAGTTCCAGTGTTGCCGCGGCCAGTATATTACCACCAAAACTGTCAAAATCCTTGTCCAAAAAGAAATTTTGAACCGACAAGCGCACGTCTTCACCTGTATCGAAATCGGTAAGATTAGTCAAATACGCCGCATCGTTGTTAAAGCCTTGGGCAAATCCATTCTCATCGATTACAATTTCCCCGGCATCATCCCGCCGCAGAGTCACTCCCCCTTCCGGGCGATAAGCTGCACCCGGAGTACTTTGCGGCCCCAGGCTATTCTCTTCGAACCCACGAACCACACCTGCTGCACTCAATCCACCGGCGAAGAAATTATTGAAAAACGGCAGTTCTCCGGTGTCGCCATAGCCAAGGCCATAGCCTAAATTCGTGCGTAAGCCGACGGTCCAGGCCCGATTGCGGGTGAGCGGCCAGTAAAACTCGCCGCGGTAGTTAATCCTGGCATATTCCAGATCGCTGCCTGGCAGCGTCACCTCGATGCCAATATTGTGCAGGAAGCCGTCATTAGCCATCTGCCCGCGGTTAAGGGTGTTGCGGAACCAGTTCCCAGTAATGGTGAAGTTATCGAAGGTATCACCGAATTTATCGACGAATCCCTTGTTGGGATTTTGCTGGAGTTGCGCCGGAGTCAGTCCAGACACGGGCAGGAGTACGGCATCTGTAATAGGCCCAAAGAACGGATTGGAGTTGGCACGAGTGACAATGTAGTTGTCAATTCCCTCAATCAACGTAGGGCTGGAAACAATTTCCTGCACCGAGCCGGTGTGGGAAAACAACTCGGTATGGTTAAAGCCAAAATCAATGCCCAGCGCTTCGACTTCACTGAGCGGATAATTGAAGCGCAGTGAGCCACCAAATGAAGTGGTGCTGAAGTTTGTGACATTGAAGGGCGATTCATATTTTGATGCAAAAAGAGAGAAGCCGCGGCTGACCCCATCCGGAGTGAAAAAGGGATCGATGTACTGCAAATTAATTTGCGATTGGAAACGACTCGTGTTAACACCGACAGAAACCGTGCGCCCGGTGCCGAGGAAGTTTTGCGCCTGCAAGCTGGAACTGAGAAAGACATTACCCATACCGCCAGTACCAAGCTGAAAACTGACGGCGCCAAAATTTTGCTCTAGCACATCATAATTAATATCGATCTGATCTTCAGTGCCTGGCACTTCCAGCATCTCCACTTCTACGGTCTCAAAATAGCCTAAGCGTTCCAGCCTTACCTTGGACTGTTCAATCTGCAGACTCGAAGCTGGTGCGCTCTCGAGTTGGCGCATCTCGCGGCGCAACACGTCGTCGGCTGTAGAAATATTACCGCTGAAATTAATCCGATTTACGTAAGTTCGATTGCCGGGTTGAATGAAGAATGTAACCGCGACCGTTTGCTCTTCTTCGTTAACTTCAGGCACACCCGTGGCTTCGGCTAAGGCATAACCCAGATTCCCCAGGAACTGCACCATAATCTCCTCGGTGCCTGTAACTAAACCCTGGGAGTATATCTGCCCAGGGCTGACGAACACAGCAGCTCTCAGCAAGGCCTCTGCATCGACCAGGTCTCCGGCCAGGTCTACTTCATTGACAACATACAACGCACCCTCGTTGACATTAATAGTGATATACACTTCCTTTTGGTCCGGTGTGATCGCGATGGGTGTGGAATCGATATTGAATTCTACGAAGCCGTTGTCGAGGTAGAATGACTCGAGTCGTTCCAGATCGCCAGAAAACTGCTCCCTCGAATATTTGTCCTTCCCGCTCATGAATGCCCACCAGGGCTTTGTTCCCAGCTCAAACAGATCCATCAGATCAGCTTCCGAAAATGCAGAATTACCAACAATATTAATATGCCGAATTCTGGACTCTTCACCTTCATTAATATCCAGGCTGATCGCCACCCGGTTGCGTGGCAAATCTTCTATTTCGATCTCTACTACGGCGCCGTAGCGACCTCTGGCGGAGTACACATCCTGTATGCCCTGTCTGATGACTTCCAATGTGGCACGGGTGAAAATCTGACCTTCTGCGATATCTGCAGAATTCATATTATCGAGGATGTCTTCCGTATCGAGGACGCTATTACCCTCAATTGATATCGAAGCCACCGAGGGCCTCTCCAGCACCGTAATGACAAGGTTATTCCCCTCCCTGGCCACTTCAATCTCATCGAAATACTCGGAAGCTGCAAGCGCTCGAATAAGTTCGGCTGGTGTGGTCTCCAAAACCTCATCACCAATGCCAATTGGTAACAGGTTATAAATAATTCCGGGCGAAATACGCTGATAGCCATCAACGATAATATCGGCGACCGTGAATTCCTGCGCCTTAAGGGGGTGGGTAAACCCAACCGCCAACAGCAAACAAAAAACTGCTTTTTCCATTTGTGACATTCTCAAACTATCTATTTCAATTTGGCGGCAGGGTTTTAGATCAATATTTATAAAGTCGATGAATTATTTTATAAGAGTAATCGACTAACGTCATTGTAAACGGCCAGCACCATTATTCCAGAGATTAATAACAGGCCGAGTTGCAGGCCCCAGGCTTGAATTCTTTCCGGCACTGGGCGCCTGATCACTGCTTCAATCATGTAGTACAGCAAGTGCCCTCCATCGAGGACTGGTATCGGCAATAAATTTAAAACTCCGAGCGAAATACTTAATAAAGCCAGGAATCCCAAATATACATCGAGGCCATAAGACGCGGTTTGCCCGGCAATTTGTGCGATAGTTATTGGGCCGTTAACATTCTTCACGGAAATCAGGCCAATGACCATTTTCTTCACCGATGCAAGAATAAAGACCGATTTATTCCAAGTCTCTTGCAGCGCAGGCTGTATTGCCGAAATCGGATTGTAATTGATTTCCCGCTGCATCGAGGGCGGTACCAGTTCCTCCCAGCTAGTTTCCTGCACGTAGGCACCAATACTGCCAATCACGGATCCATCTTCCCGTGAGCTTGCCTCCGGCTGCAGGAGAATAGCCAACTCTATTCCTTCCCGTTCGACCACGGTGTCCAGCTCGAGTTCCGGACTGGCCCTAATAACTTCTACCCAATGGGTCCAGCCACGAATAGCCGTACCATTGACTGACACGATTTCGTCCCCGGCTAACAAACCAGCAAATTCAGCTGGACCTTCGGGTACAACACCCGCGATTATCGCGGGGATTTCGATCTGCACGATACCCAGACTGGCAACCGGATTGGGCTCCGTTTCCGCCCCCATCCAACTAACTATCGGAATGGAAACAGTAACTACGCGACTTGAATCAGCCGGATCAACAGTCAGCTCCAGATTACCGGTCTCACCCAGCCTCGCCAGCAACTGCAGGCTTACCTGTTGCCAGATAATAGTTTCTTCACCATCAATGGCGAGAATTTCATCACCGCTTCGCAGTCCGGCGACGTGCGCTGGAGAGTCTTCCACGACACCGCTTATGACCGGCGCTACGCCAGATACACCATAGGCAATATTGATTACCCAGAACACAAATATGGCCAACAGGAAGTTAGCTATTGGTCCTGCCGCAACGATAGCAATGCGTTGCCACAAGGGCTTGTAAGCGAAATTGAGGTGTCTTTGGCTGGCCGGTACAGTATCGACAGCGGTCGTAGTGTCCTCCTGCCCCAGCATTTTTACATAGCCGCCCAGAGGAATCGGCGCCAGTACGTATTCCACGCCATCCTTGCCTATCCAGGTCTTGACCGCCTTGCCAAAACCGATGGAGAAACGCAACACCTTGACACCACAGCGTCGAGCCACCCAAAAATGCCCAAATTCATGCACCGTCACCAAAATGCCGAGAGTGACAATTAATGCCACTACGCTTGTGAAAAAATCCAATATCATCGTCATTTACCAGCTCACTTTCGGTGATTATTGATCACGCCAGCTTTCTCAGCAGAACTTCTTTAATATCAGGTCGTTAGCTACAACTCTTGCGTGTTCGTCAATCTCCCGAATGATAGCGAGACTCGATGCCGCTTCACAAGGTATTTTCGATATTACGGCCGCAATAAGTAAAGGGATCTGTAAAAAACCGATTTTCTTTCCCAAAAATGCGCTAACAGCCGCCTCATTGGCGGCATTGAGTACCGCCGGGGCAGTACCACCCTGCTGCGCAGCTTCAATACCAAGCCGAAGACAGGGGAATTTCTTCAAATCCGGTTGTTGAAACTGCAAGGGCTGTTCCGTGGCAAGATCGAGCATCCTGGCCCCTGACTCGATTCGTTGCGGCCAGGCCAGTCCGTAGGCTATTGGAATCCGCATATCAGGGTTAGCCATCTGTGCCAGCACCGAACCGTCGCGATAGTACACCATGGAGTGCACTATGCTCTGAGGATGTATCAGTACCTCCACCTGCGACGGTTCCAGCGCGAACAGGTAGCAGGCCTCAATAAACTCCAGCCCCTTATTCATCAGTGTTGCTGAATCGACGGAAATTTTTCGCCCCATGCTCCATTTCGGATGCCGACACGCTTGCTCAGGGGTGATATCGGCGAATTTTTCCACCGCTAGGTTCAGAAAGGGCCCACCCGACGCTGTCAGTATTATTTTCTGCACATGCACATTTTGAGAAGAACTGGCGCCAATTTCACCGGCAGGTAAACACTGGTATATCGCATTGTGCTCACTGTCTATAGGCAAAATGGTGGCTCCTGACTCCGCTGCAGCGTTCATGAAGAGATCACCGCCCATAACCAGCGATTCTTTGTTCGCAAGCAACACACGCTTACCGCTTTTCACTGCGGCCAGAGTCGGCTGCAAGCCCGCAGCACCAACGATGGCTGCCATCACAGCATCGACTTCCCTGGCGCTAGCCACTTGCGCCAGAGCTTCCGCGCCACTGAGTAACTCAGTGTCGCAATCGCTCTGCTGCAAAAGCACGGAAAAACGAGCTTCTGCTTCGGGGTCAGTGACAACGGCATACTTTGGGGAGAACAAGCAGCATTGCTGAAGCAGCAGATCAATATTGCTTTGAGCTGTGAGGGCATAGAGGCGGTAGTTCGCCTGCTTCTCAATAACTGCGAGGGTGTTTTGTCCAATGGAGCCAGTCGAGCCAAGGATTGTTACATTGACTATCGCAGCCATGAGTTTAGCTCGCGCCCTTATACACGAACATGACTACCAGGGTAAAACCAGGAGCCGCAGCTATCAAACCATCGACTCGATCCAGTAATCCACCGTGACCAGGTAGTATCCTGCCGCTATCTTTCAACTCTTGATTACGCTTTAACATACTCTCTAACAGATCTCCGACTACACTAAAATAAGTAGTAAGCAGTGCCAGCGCGATCAAGGCGGCAAATTGCCAGGCATCGAGGTCTTCAATATAGCGATTACTCGCCCAACTCATGATGATACCCACCAACAGGCAGAGCGCGAGGCCACCCCACACCCCTTCCCAGGACTTGCTCGGGCTCAGTGCCGGGGCCAATTTGGTCCGACCAAATTTGGTGCCAGCAAAATAAGCACCAACATCAGCAGCGGCAACCAACAGAACCAGAGATATCACTAAAAAACCGGAAGGTATTAGATACTTTAGTTGTACGATAGCCAGCCAGACAGGAATCAGTGCAAACAAGCCCATTATGGCGATTTTCGACTTTTCGTTCCATTGCGACTTGTTATCCGGATAAGACCAGAGCAGGGTGGATGAAAGCACCCAGAACAACACCCCGAGACCAAGAATCACCGACACACGAAGCTGATCGAGCGCCAGTGTAGTCGGCCGAATATCGAGTACCAACAACAATGCCGCAAGCATTACGCCGATTGTCATCAGGTAAAAAAATCGCGAACGATTATTAGTCAGACCGGTAAGCCCACACCACTCCCAGGCGGCCAGCAATACAACAACAGATATAACCAGTGCAAATATAAATGATGGCAGTAAAGTGGTGATGACCACCAAGCCCAACAACAACATAACGGCTGTAAAAATACGCTGCCTAAGCACTGTCAGGACCCATCTCATCGCCTTTTATATTTCCACCATATCGACGCTGACGACTATTGTAACTGTCTAGCGCCGCTTGAAACTCTTTATCGTTGAAATCGGGCCAGTAGCAGTCTGTGAAGTAAAGTTCTGTATAGGCAAACTGCCACAGCAAGAAGTTGCTCATCCTGTGTTCGCCACCAGTACGAATACACAAATCAGGATTTGGATATTCATGAGTACTCATATAACCCTGCATGCAATCCAGATCAATATCAGCACTAGTAATTTTCCCTGTCTCAACATCCTGCGCCATGCGTTTAGCAGCATTAGTAATATCCCAGCGACCACCATAATCGGCCGCAACAATAACTGTTGTGCCCGTATTATTTTTCGACAGGTCTTCGACTTCCTGCATATTCGACTGCAATTTTTTCGAGAAACTGGAACGATTACCGACAAATCGAAATCGCACATTTTTTTTATGAAACTGTTTTATTTCATTACGCCTGAGGACTGCAAGGAAAAGTGCCAATAAGCCTTGCACTTCCTTGATCGGGCGGAGCCAGTTCTCACTACTAAAGGCAAACAAAGTGAGATATTTTATTTTTCGATCGACGCAGGAGTTGACGATCTCCTTTGCTACGTCTGCACCATGACGATGCCCAGCTTTGGATGGCAATCCCTGAGCCTTGGCCCATCTATTGTTGCCATCCATAATGATGGCGACATGCTCGGGTAATTGCTTATCAGTATCAAGGATCATCGCTTCAACTCTTTACTGCTACGCCGGCTATTTGAAGTTGTGGTACTCTATCATAGCCAGGGTCAGTTGTTAGAAAGCTTGTGGCCTCTCAAAGAAATCACAGGTTTTCTCAAGAATCTCCTAAAAAGTTAACAGGTCGGTCTCTTTTGTCTGATATGTCGACTCGACGTCAGCGATATATTTGTCGGTCAACTTTTGCACCCACTCTTCAGCTTTGCGCTGCTCGTCTTCGCTAATTTCTTTCTCTTTCCCCAGGTCCTTAAAGTCGGAATTTGCATCACGCCGGATGTTGCGTATTGCTACCCGCGCAATTTCGGCTTCATGCTTGGCTTGTTTGGTAAATTCTTTCCTGGTTTCTTCCGTTAGCGCAGGCATGGGGACTCGAATAGTGTCCCCATTATTCGAAGGATTCAGGCCCAGGTCAGACTTCAATATTGCTTTTTCAATTTCACCAATCAAGGGTTTTTCCCACGGTGAAATCAGCAATGAGCGTCCCTCTTCTACATTGACATTGGCAAGTTGTGTCAGCGGCGTGTCGGTGCCGTAATAAGACACCATAACACTATCCAGAATACTAGGGTGTGCGCGACCAGTGCGAATTTTTTTGAAGGCGTCTTCCAAAGATGCAACACTCTTTTGCATGCGTTCTTTAGCATCAGCGGTAATCTCATTTATCATTTAGTACTCCTTCATCAAGCAGTCGCAAGCGTGAGCTTAAGCAGTTCAAAATCTATTCAATCAGGGTACCGTCTGGCCTGCCCATGACATTGTCAAGCAAGGCACCGGGCTTGTTCATGTTGAATACCTTAATTGGAATTTTATGATCTCGGCTCAGGCAAATAGCGGTGAGATCCATAACACCGAGCTTCTTCTCAATGACGTCGTCATAGCTGAGCTTGTCGAATTTTTCCGCATCGGGATTTGTGACCGGGTCCGCCGAATACACTCCGTCAACCTTGGTCGCTTTTAGAATTAAATCAGCGTCGATCTCAATGCCGCGTAAACAGGCTGCAGTGTCTGTAGTAAAGAGTGGGTTGCCGGTTCCCGCCGAAAAGATGACCACATCGCTGGCCTCCAAATGGCGAATTGCCGTGCGTCGGTCGTAGTGTTCGACCACACCGCTCATAGGGATTGCTGACATTACCCGGGTAGGTATATTGGCGCGCTCCAGGGCATCGCGCATTGCCAGCGCGTTCATTACCGTGGCCAGCATTCCCATGTGATCGCCCGTAACCCGCTCCATGCCCGCCGAATGCAAGGCGGCGCCTCGAAACAGATTACCGCCACCGATGACCATGCCGATCTGAATGCCAAGCCCAACCAACTGCCCAACTTCGACCGCCATCCGGTCCAGGACCTTGGGGTCAATACCGAAATCCGCATCACCGGTGAGGGCCTCACCGCTAAGCTTTAGTAGTATGCGATTATACTTCCGATCCTGTTTGGGCATTGCCTTCCTGCGTTATAAGTTTCCTGGCTGTACTGTGCTGTCTAAAATCTGTTCCGTCCGGCTGTTCTTGCTACGCCCCTTTCGCTTGCGCGGCAACTTCATCGGCGAAATCAACTTCTTCTTTCTCTATGCCCTCACCGACTTCGTAGCGCACAAAGTTCACGATATCGGCGCCAGCTTCTGCCAGCAGAGCAGACACGGTAATGTCCGGGTCTTTCACGAAAGGCTGTTCCAACAGACTTATTTCGGCGACAAATTTTCGCAGCCGACCACTTATCATCTTTTCAACAATTTCTTCCGGTTTGCCACTCTCTCGAGCCTGCGCTGAGTATATTTCAGTTTCCTTGGCCAGAACATCTTTCGGTACATCTTCTGCACGAACCACCATTGGATTAACCGCGGCTACGTGCATCGCTATGTCACGAGCCAGGGATTCATCCCCACCCTGCAGAGCGATTAACACAGCAATACGATTGTTGCTGTGCACATAGCTTTCAACAATACCCTGATTGACATCTTCAAACTTCAATCGTTGCACTCTGCGCACGTTAATATTCTCACCGATTTTCTGCACCAGTGCCTGTCGACTGTCCTCAAGGCCAGCATTCAGCAAGGCTTCAATGTCAGCGTCGGCGTTCGCAAAGGCCATATCCAGAGTCTGACTGACGAAATTCAGGAAGTTATCATCCCGGGCAGCGAAGTCGGTCTCACTATTCACTTCGATGACCACACCGTAATTGCCATCCTCCGCAATTTTCGACATGACCACACCTTCTGCCGCGACACGGCTGGCTTTCTTCGCCGCTTTAACACCGCTGCCCTTGCGTAAATCGCCAATGGCCTGGCCCATATCGCCGTTGGCGGCGCTCAATGCTTTTTTACAATCCATCATTCCCAAGCCGGTTCGTTGGCGTAACTCCTTCACCATGCTCGCTGTAACATTAGCCATGTTTATTGTCTCTTTCTCAAATTTCTTTGAACATTTATGCTGTGTGAATTCTGAAGTGCGAATGCCTTCTCTAAAAATTAGCGTAATTCAATTACAAGAAGGGGGCTGTGTGCCCCCTGTGGTGTTCCTTACGGTGTGCTAGAACACCAACTGTCCTGAAGTGAATGCTACTCCCCATCCTCTTTGGCATTCGCCGCTGCAGCCTTTTTCTTCGCGGGGAGCTTTTTCTTCGCTGCTATCTTTTTCTTGGCAGGCGTTTTTTTCACTGCAGCTTCTTTTTTCTCCACTGAGGCTGTTTCTTTGGCTGCAGCTTCTTTTTTCTCCACTGAGGCTGTTTCTTTGGCTGGAGCTTCTTCCTTGGCTGGAGCTTCTTCCTTGGCTGGAGCTTTTCCCTCAATTGGCGCTTTTTTAACCACCACAGCTTCTTCAGTTTTCGCTGCTGCCGCAGGTTCTTCTGACACAGCCTCTGTGGGCTCAGCGTCTGCCTGTTCAGCAGACTCTGCCGCTGGCTCGATCTTATCTGCGGCTGATTCCGCCTTAGCTTCTACAACCTCCTCGCTTGCAGAGTCCGTAGCAGGAGCATCGGTTGCTGCATCTGCAGCTTTCTCCTCCGCCTTATCTCCTAATTCGACAAATTCGCTATCGCCAGCGGCAGGCGCGCTGCGAGCACGCCCTATCAGGCAGGCATCTGCAACTGCTGTCGCGTATAACTGGATAGCTCTGATTGCATCATCGTTACCAGGAATAACAAAATCGACTCCATCAGGATTACTGTTGGTGTCGACGATGCCAATAACAGGAATTTTCAGATTGTTTGCTTCGGTGACCGCTATGCGTTCGTGGTCAACATCGATAACGAACAAGGCGTCCGGCAGACCACCCATATCTTTAATACCGCCAATGCTGCGCTCGAGTTTCTGCTTGGTGCGGGTCAGCATCAGGGCTTCTTTCTTGGTTAGATTGTCAAAAGTACCATCCGCTTCCTGAGTCTCCAGATCTTTTAAGCGCTTTATCGAACTACGAATAGTCTTGTAATTGGTAAGCATACCCCCCAACCAACGGTGGTTGACGTAAGGCATACCTGCTCGCTCTGCCTCTTGCCGCACTAGCTTGGAGGCTGCGCGCTTGGTTCCCACAAATAAGATTTTATTTTTCTTGTCCGCGAGGTCGGCCACCGCGTCCAATGCTGTATTTAGCGCGGGAACAGTGTTTTCAAGATTAATTATGTGGATTTTATTTCTGGAGCCAAAAATATATTGCTCCATTTTTGGGTTCCAGTAGCGACACTGGTGCCCGAAATGCACTCCTGCACGGAGCATCTCTTTCATACTTACAGTCATGTTGCGTTCCTTCAGTTTGGGTTAGGCCTCCATACACCCCATGGATCAACCCTCCTGATTAAAATCATCGGAAGAGCACCCAGACCACATGTGACGGTGTATGTGTGACGTTAGTTTAGTTTAATTTACACTCAGGACATCTGCCCCAAAAGCGCGCCGCTTTATACCACAATTCAGAGCGTAATTAAAGAAAAGCGCCTATTCTCCTCGCCTTACTCCAGAGTGACTACCAGCAGCAATTGTCTGCGCAGCTGATAACATCCCCTCGCCATGAGCTATCCACAGTATTGATCTGTTATAAAACAGGCTGCTGATTTACAATAAGCAGCTTTTGCCGACACCAGGCAGCCCTGCGCCGAGCCATCATGACAATTCAGCTCAAATCCTCCGAAGATATCGTAAAAATGCGCGTCGCCGGTAAATTAGCCGCCGATGTGCTGGAAATGATAGGACCCCATGTACGCACCGGTGTTAGCACCGGGGAACTGGATCGCATTTGTCATCGCTTCATAGTCGATGATCAACAAGCTATTCCTGCCCCGCTAAACTACAACGGCTTTCCCAAGTCTATATGCACATCGGTGAACCACGTTATTTGCCACGGCATTCCCAGCGACAGCAAGGTCCTGAAATCAGGCGATATCATTAATATCGATGTCACCGTGATAAAGGACGGCTTTCACGGTGATTCCAGTAAAATGTTCACCGTTGGCGAGGTTCCAACCCATGCCCAGCGCTTAATAAGAATAACTCAGGAATGCATGTACAAGGCCATCGAACTGGTCAAACCCGGCATCACCCTGGGCGATATCGGTCACGTCATCCAGCAACATGGAGAGGCCCATCACTACTCGATAGTGAGAGAGTACTGCGGTCACGGTATTGGCAGAATATTCCACGAAGAGCCACAAGTACTCCACTACGGCAAGCCCAATACCGGCACCCGCGTTGAGGAAGGCATGACCTTTACCATCGAGCCCATGCTCAATGCCGGCACTCGCTACACCAAGCTTTCAAACAAGGACGGTTGGACAGTGACCACTAAAGACCGCCGTCTCTCTGCCCAGTGGGAACACACACTGGCAGTTACCCGCGACGGCTGTGAAATTCTGACCCTGCGTCCCGATGAACAGCTGTGAGCCTGCTTAATCCATCCAGCCACAATTCCCCCGACGCAAGCGAATATCAACCAGATCATTCCCTGCTGGATATCGAAGCGCTGAAACATCAACTGGCGACTTCTAACAACAGCATTCCCTTGTTTCGAGAAGCCATTCAAAAAGCCAGCACCATCCTTGATGCGCGTTACAAGGATAATCTAAGCATTACCGACATAGTAATGGGCCGGGCCTGGGTCATAGATCAAATCCTGCGACTGGTGTGGCTGCAACAAAATTGGCCAGATGCAGAGCATATCTCTCTGGTCGCCGTCGGCGGATACGGCCGCGGCGAGCTTCTACCCCACTCCGATATAGATATCCTGATACTGACCCGTAGCAATAGAAACAGCAAATACAAAGGCTGCATCAGTACCTTCACGACGCGGCTGTGGGATATAGGCCTGGAAATCGGCCAGAGCGTAAGGTCCATTAAACAGTGTAAGCAGGAAGCCATAGCCGATATAACCATCGCCACCGCGCTAATGGAGTCACGCACCATAATCGGTCCAGTCGAGCTACAAATTGAGATGTATCGACTAAACACTGACAAGCGGGTCTGGCCCACGAAAAAATTCCTGCGGGCAAAATGGGATGAACAGATAGCCCGTCATCAAAAATTCCATGATGTTGACTACTCCCTGGAACCTAATCTTAAAAACTCGCCAGGTGGACTTCGGGACATTCAGACCATCTCCTGGGTTGCCCAGCGGCATTTTGGATCGAATTCATTCAAGGAGCTGGTAAACCTTGGTTTTTTGAAAGAATCTGAAGAGGCCATGCTTAACAAAGGCCAGCAATTTCTTTGGAAACTACGCTACGGCCTGCATCTCATAGAAGGTCGTCGCGAAGATCGGTTGCTGTTCGACACTCAGCGAGAACTGGCGAAATTATTTGGTTACCAGGACGACGAGAAAAGCCTGGGTGTCGAGAAACTGATGAAACAATACTATCGCGCGGTGGCGAATCTGCGAGCACTCAACGACGTCCTGCTGCAACACCTGGACGAAGCGATCTTACGAGAGGGTGAAAGAGAAAAAATCGAAGTACTCAACAACCGTTTTCAAATTCGAAATGGCTACATCGACGTAGTCTCTGCAAATGTGTTTGAACGCCAACCCTACGCACTACTTGAAATTTTCGTGTTAATGGCAAGAAACCCTCAAATAGAAGGCATCCGGGCTTCAACGATTCGCCTTCTAAGAGACAATCGCCGTCTGATAGATGAAGAATTTCGCAATGATATTCGCAATGTCGCTTTGTTTATGGAATTAATTCGATCCCCTTATAAAGTCACTTTACAACTTAGACGCATGTCAAGGTATGGCATCCTGGACCGCTACCTGCCAGAGTTTGGGCAGATCAGCGGCCAAATGCAGCATGACCTTTTCCACATTTATACTGTCGACGCTCATACCCTACAGGTAGTTGAGAACATGCGACGTTTTCTGCGCCCCGATGCCGAAGAAAAATTTCCTGTGGCAGCACATATCGCTCGGAATCTGCCAAAAATTGAACTGCTCTACATCGCAGGCCTTTACCATGACATCGCCAAAGGCCGAGGCGGAGACCACTCGACGCTTGGAATGGAAGATGCAAGGTCTTTTTGTGCGCGACACCAGCTCAGCGACTGGGATGGCAAACTGGTTGCCTGGATAGTAGACAAACATCTACTTATGTCGATGACGGCACAACGTAAGGACATTAGCGACCCGGAAGTTATCCATGATTTTGCCAGGGTTATGGGTGACAAATTACATCTGGATTATTTGTATGCAATGACAGTCGCCGACATTCGGGCAACTAACCCAAAACTTTGGAATAGCTGGCGCGCGACCCTGCTGCGCCAACTTTATCTGCATACCAAGCGGGCGCTTCGATTGGGCCTGGAAAACCCGGTTGACAGAGCCGAGCGGATTGCCGATAAAAAAGAGTCTGCTCTGCGAAAATTGCTTGATCATGGCTTTGACGCCACACGGATTAATGCCATCTGGTCCAATGCCGATGATGAATACTTCGTCAGGGAGTCGGCAGTCAATATTAGCTGGCATACTGAAGCAATAATCAAATTCGAAGGCGAAGGCCCGCTGGTCTCAATAAAAGAAATCTCGGAAAATACCGTAGAGGGTGCAACCCAGGTATTTATTTACACCTCTAACAGTGACTACCTCTTTGCTAACACCACAGCCGCGCTGGAACGGCTGAATCTTAATGTACTTGGGGCCCGAATTTTCACATCGGCAAATGCTTATTGCATGGATACGTTTACCGTACTTGAAAATACCGGCCGCCCGATTGGTCGCAACCCTGGGCGTTTACTGGAAGTCGAATCGACGCTGATCCTGTCGCTAACGACCAGTAACAGCCCGAGCAAACCGGCTCAATTCCGCCGCACTCGCATGTCGAAATATTTTGACAAGAGAGTCGAAGCGAATTTGATCAATACCCCCCATAAGAATTACTCGACCCTTGAGATTAACTGCCCAGACCAGCCGGGCATATTAGCCTGTGTCGGCAAAGTTTTCGCCGACAATCACATTCAGCTGAAGGATGCTCGCATCACAACTCTCGGCGAAAGAGTGGAAGATTTATTTTTTGTTACCGACACAGATGGCTGCCCCATTACCGACACCAGCGCAATCAATAGCCTGTTAGATGATGTAAAATCCCGACTGGAAGCGCGGCTCGCTGATTAGGCAGGTAAAGCATGATTACACTTTATGGCATACCCAACTGTGACACGATCAAGAAAACCAGGAATTTTCTGACCTCGCAGGAATTGGATTTCCATTTCCACAATTATAAAAAAGATGGCTGTACTACGGCTCTGATCAGACAATTCCTTGCGCATTTTAGTTGGCAGGAACTACTCAATACCCGCGGCACCACCTGGCGCAAGCTGTCGGACTCTGAGAAAAACTCCCTGAATACAGAATCTGCTATAGAATTAATGCAGCGGCAACCGTCAATCATCAAACGTCCGTTGCTGCAGCAGGATTCAATCTGGATATTAGGTTTCAACGAAGAAAAACTCAGCGAATTAATTAGAGGCTCCCAAAATGAGTGATGCAACACCACTCGCGTTTGGCCTGGGCGTGGCAACGACCAATTCCAAGGGCGAAATAATAGAGGTTTACTACCCGCAACCAGAGATTTATCCAGCGCCAGCGATCATGGACGTCGTGCTGGATTGCTGTGGTATAGCCGAGCGAGAAAATTGTTGCATTGAGCTCAATGTCGATGCCCAGGAGAAATTGGCAAAGGCCTTTAGAGAACTGGATCAAACGAGCAGCGTCGAGTTACTGCAACAGCTGATCGATAGTTCCCAGACCATTATTGTCTGCGTACTTAGCAGCGACGCGCCTCCGGCCACCGTAGCCGAAGCTTATTTGAAGCTGCATTTGCTGTCGCATCGACTGGCCCTGCCTAATTCCCTGAATCTCGATGGCTTATTTGCTGTTCTAGTCAATGTCGCCTGGACCAACCTCGGCGCCATTGATCTTGCAGACCTCCCCGCCCGACAACTGGCCGCACGTCTGCAAGGCAATTTGCTGGAAATCATGTCGGTCGACAAATTCCCCAAGATGACGAGTTATGTTGTTCCCAAAGGTGTACGCATTGCGCACACGGCAAGAGTCCGCCTGGGCGCATATCTCGGCGAAGGCACCACTATCATGCATGAAGGATTTGTGAATTTTAATGCCGGCACCCTGGGTCCAGCCATGATCGAAGGCCGCATCTCGGCAGGTGTGATAGTAGGTGAAAACAGTGATTTAGGTGGGGGCTGCAGCACTATGGGCACACTTTCCGGCGGCGGCAAAGAAATAATTTCTGTCGGCAAGAATTGCCTGATTGGCGCCAATGCCGGCATAGGATTTCCACTTGCTGATGGCTGCATAATTGAAGCGGGGCTGTACGTGACGGCGGGGACCAAGATAAAACTGCTTGACGCCGCTGGCAGCTTGCAAAAAACTGTCAAGGCCCTGGAGCTTGACGGCCAGAAAAACCTGCTCTACCGACGCAACTCTCTTTCTGGGGCGGTAGAGTGTATACCGCTGAAAACCGCCAGTAATCTTAACGAAGAATTACACAGTCACAATTAGGCGCAAAAGCTTAAAACTCGGAAAGCAAATGTCCACTACTCTGGATCTGGCAAAGCAACTCATCGCACTACCCTCGATTACCCCTGATGACGGTGGATGCCAGCAGCTGCTGGCGCATCGACTCACAGCAATGGGCTTTACAGTAGAATCTTTACCGTTTGGACCCGTCTCCAATCTATGGGCCATCACCGCCGGTGATGGCCCTCTGTTTGTCTTTGCCGGTCACACCGATGTCGTCCCTCCGGGCCCGCTTAAGCAATGGAAATTTGACCCATTTACGCCTACTGAACACGACAACTGCCTGTATGGCCGCGGTGCTGCCGACATGAAAAGTAGTCTGGCGGCCATGATCACTGCAGCCGAAAGAGTACTGACAAATCGCACGCTGAATGGACGCCTGGCTTTTTTGATTACCAGCGATGAAGAAGGCGAGGCAGTGGATGGCACCAGGGCGGTTATGGATTTGTTGAAAACCCGCGGCATCAAAATAGATTACTGCCTGGTGGGTGAACCCAGCAGCTCAAAGCGTCTAGGTGACACTATCAAGATTGGCCGGCGCGGCTCATTGAACGGCAAGCTCAAGCTACGCGGCGTGCAGGGGCATGTTGCGTATCCTCAACTGGCCGCCAACCCCATTCATCAAGCCCTGCCCGCCTTGAGCGAACTTAGCCAGATGCAGTGGGATGCAGGCAATGCATCATTTCCCCCTACCAGCTTTCAAATATCAAATATGAAAGCCGGCACTGGAGCCAACAATGTGATTCCCGAAGTCATGGAAATTGAATTCAATCTGCGTTATTCCACACAACTCGATGCCGAGACGATTAAGACGCGAGTTCAGGATTGTCTCGATAGACATGGGCTTACGGAAAATGAATTTAGCTACGACATTGACTGGCAGCTATCCGGCAAACCGTTTCTGACGGCAACAGGCAGCTTGATCGATGTCGTCTGTGAAAGCATCGAAAGCGTCACTGGTAATGTCGTAGAACGCTCGACCGCCGGCGGCACATCTGATGGTCGTTTTATCGCGCCGATGGGCGCAGAACTGGTTGAACTAGGCCCTGTTAACACAACGATTCACAAAGTTAACGAGCACACCAATATTCAAGAACTCGAGAACTTATCCGAAATTTACCAACTAATCCTGGAGCGGATGCTGTAAAACTGTTCGTTGCCAGCTTAGCTGCGTTATTCCTTAGTTTTTAACCAGGTAAACATCGTATCGGCTATTGCGACCCTTGTAGCTAACATCCGGCGTACGAGCTCCCAGCGCCGGTGATAATTTGCCACGCTTCACCACCACTCTATTGTCAGCTAGTTTTAGAGCTGCCTGCAATAATCCGGGTTTATTTTCCTCGTGGCCTAACAGGCCCTGCAACAGGAACATATCTTTCTTTACCCGGGCACTCTTACGGCGGGCAGGAAACATGGGGTCCAGATATACCACATCAACCCGCTGCAGCGAATCACCCAGTTCGAGCAAATCCCCATGCCGCAAACTCAGCCTGGATGCGACTTCTGCCACTGCGGTATTTGCTATCACTTTATCTGAAGCGAGGGCTCTATCAAGTCCATCGGCAAGCATGGCGTGTACGATTCGCGAACGCTCGAGCATTAGTACCGAACACCCGGTCATTGCCAACAAGAACGCGTCCTTACCCAAACCTGCGGTGGCATCGAGGACACTTGGGCACACGCCAGCCCTGGCCGTTGCTTTGTTTAGGCCCACGGCCCTAACCAGATTTTGATGTTTCGGATCATCAGCAAGCCGATGCGTTAAGCTGCCAGCAGAAAAGTCCACGCGCACAGCACCGGGCGCACCTTTGGACGTGCTGAACAGGCTTAATCCCAAGGCTTCATAGCGAAGGTAATAATCCATTGAACTGGCTACAAGTTGTTCGACTGCAAGCAATGAAATGTTCAACGACTTGCTTAGAGAGAGTTCTTTGCTGGCAGTGTCGGCGTTATTTTTAAGCAGCGCGACCCTGAGTTCAGCCAGAGTTTCAGACAAGATATATCGCCAGTAACAGCACGCCGAGCGTAATCCGGTAGATTACGAAAGGCAGAAAACCAATAGCATCAATTAATCGCAGGAAGAAATGAATAGAGGCAAAAGCCACCAGCGCGGACAGACCTGTCGCATAGAGCATTATCGGCCAGTCCACCGTCATAGTTGAAACGCCGCCAGCGCGCAGCAATTCCACAGATTTCAGCAAACCACTGGCGAGGATAACCAGTATGGCCATTAAAAACGAAAATCGGGCGGCCGCCTGTCTGTTTAAATTACAAAGTAAAGCAGCCGTCATGGTGACACCTGAGCGGGAAGTTCCCGGAATCAAAGCGAACATCTGTCCGACCCCTATGAATAAGGCTTGCTTCCAGCTCAAATCGAAAACCCCACGCTGATGTCCTGCTGTCTTGTCTGCCCACAGCAACAGCAATGCAAATACTATGGACGTGGTAGCTATAATGCCCACGGAGCGAGCATATTGCTCGAATACATCACTCAACAGCAAGCCGGCGAGTCCTGCGGGAAGAGTTGCGATAATAAGTAACCAGGCTAATTTCGAGTCGTCACTATGCCTACCCCTGGTCAGACTCAAGAACCAAGCGACTAGCAATCTTTTTACATCAGATCTTAAGTAAAGCAGCACAGCACCCAGGCTACCCAGGTGCACGGCAATATCGAAGGTGAGGCCCTGGTCGGGCCAGTCCAGCAGAATTGACGGCAATAGCAGGTGCCCGCTGGAAGAAATTGGAAGGAACTCAGTTAGCCCTTGCAGGATTGCCAACAAACTGACTTGGATGAGATCAAGGTCCAAGGCTGCACTCCGCTCAGCTATAGTCTAGCTGTACTTTGATATAGTTAGGCATAACTTGCTCGGCGGCTAGCCCCTCACCGAGTTGAAACCTTAGTTTCGCCAGTTCACACATGTCGCGTATATTCAACTCTGAGCCTGACTTATCCTCTACAAGTTGAAAATTTCCTGTTTCCAGTTGCAAGCTGCGCAGTATTTCCTCTGCTTGATCCCAGCCATCGCCTACGCCTAGCCAGTTTCGATCTTCGCCCCGTAGCGGAGGTAAATATTGTGGCTCACAGACTTGCTCTTGCCCAAGCAATACCGTGCCAGCGGCGGCGGACTTGCAGTATGCTGCAAAATACACTTCACGATTCCGCGCGTTCATACTAAGCAAAACGTTGTCGCAATTTTGTTTCGATATCGTCGCCATTGCCATGATCGCCAGATTTGACAATGCCAATACCGGTTTAGCTAAACTCATACCCAGGCCTTGTGCTACGCCGACGCCAATTCTAATCCCGGTAAACGATCCTGGCCCAGCCGCAACAGCGATACCATCAAGTTCATTCAGGCCGCTGCCGGCCTCCTCCAACAACTCTTCGACCATTGGCAAGATCAGCTGTGCGGCCTGCCGGTCGCTGTCACTGGTCCAAGAGACTATTTTATCATCTATTGAGATCGCAGCGCTGCATTTGGGGGAAGAAGTATCGATGGCTAGAAAGCGATTGGTCATAATTGGTAGTAAATGCCGTAATTTAAAGTAAAAATCCCCCTTGAAGCGATTCAAGAGGGATTTGCGGGAAGTTTCGAGTAGACACCTACCGCCTGCAAGCGGTCAGGCACAGACGGAAGGTGTCCTGGCTAAAGTTACTCGGTCCAGCTACGGGCGTACTGTGCTTAACGCCGTGACTGCTTTCGCGCTGAACGCTTCCATTTTACAACTTACTTCTTCTTTCTGGCAGGCTTTTTCTTAGCCGCCTTCTTCTTGGCTACTTTCTTCCTGGCAGGCTTCTTAGCCTCCGTTTTCTTGGCTACTTTCTTCCTGGCAGGCTTCTTAGCCGCCTTTTTCTTCGCAGCTTTCTTC
>CAVOFA010000025.1:0-29913 GCA_963694865.1 Gammaproteobacteria bacterium
GCGGTTGCAAATTACTTCAAACCTAACTTTTTCTTTACCGATTTCTTAATCGTCTGCTTGGCTTCATAGTACTGTAGTGGCAGTCGCCACAAGCTGGAGACTTCTTTGCCTAAGGCTCGATTGTAGCTTTGAATAAAACGTCCTCGGTCGTTCCAATCCAGTTTGTAACAAATCCTCATGAGATCGACTAATCGGGTTCTGCCAGAAAGGCTGCCCGACTGCACTCTGGCGCGACCGATATCAATAACATAGATGGTGATATCATCGCCCTCGGCCTTCTGGGTCATCAATATATTGCCGGCAGATAGGTCACGGTGCAGAATTGACCTGTTATGCATGTGACAAATAAAGCCAGCAATCTTATCGAACATTTCCGTTTTGGTGTAACCCTTGAATATTGCGTCACCTTTTTGGAAAGCCCCGAAGACATCGCGACAAGAAAAGGCATCCTCCAAGTAATAAGTCAGGTAGTAACTATTCTTAATACCGTTTTTAACATGCCGTTCGAAAAAGGCAACGGGCTGTGGTGTATTGACACCTAGACGCAACATCTGGGCTGCATTATTCCAGTGACGCTTGGCTTTACTGCGATGAAATCGATATGAGTAGCGTTTAATGCCCTTAATGCGATTAAGCTTAATTGTGATATTTTGATTCGGATAACCATCCAACTGAATATTCCAGAGACGGTTTCTGCGTTTGGTATCTCGCAATATGCGACCTTCAGGCAGAGACTCTAAGCTTTCTGGGAGACATTCTTGTATTGCCTGCTCAACATCTTGATCAGTCTTAATAAGCAAAGCACCGCGCCAGTTTTGATTATCGATAGGAATAGATTGATGGTCTTCAATGCAAGGGTGTATTATTCCATCACTATTAACGTCGGGGAGCTTGCTAAGCATATCAACGTTCGGTCGATTCATACCGTGTTCCGGCCAGTGAATAAAGAGAGGTTGTTCAGTAATTGCATGGGGGCGGTACTGTAGTTGTTCACCAAACTCATTCGTCAAAACGGCAGCATCAATTGCATCTTTGGAATAGAGAGTTTTCAATGGTAACACGTTACCATCTTGGCACCAGGCAACATGGTATTCAACATTGTCAGGGTGATCAAAGACCATATGATTCACACCATTCATGCAACTAATACCTTGCAGGCACGTGGCATTCTTGAGCCTCTTTGAGACATATTTCAACGCGTTGAATGCTGGCATGATTCGAAAATCTTCTCGCTTACCTCGAACCTCCTTATAAAAACTCACGTTGTCAATTTTTGGGTAATCCTGCGCGCCGCAATCGATAATTCCGTCTCGGCTACAGATTAGCGGCCCCCAATAAACACGGTTTAGCGCACCACTCGCTGCGGCTAACATCAAATAGCGAACAAGATAGTCAGCGTTTTTCTGTTCAACTTCAACAACTCGACGCTTAAGTCGTTTTCTGGTCCAGCAGTTGTAGGAACAATAAGTTTGTTCACAGCCGTTATCACGACTAATGCTGTCAATGATTCTCGCCTTCTTGATTAGACCTAAGCGCACAATATTGGTGGCCCAGTGACCCAGAGCTCGATGGTCATAAACTTCGGGTTGTATAACGCGTTCAACAAAAAGATTATTAGTATGAATTTCTGCCGACTTGCTCATACGTTGCATCGCCTTCAAAAAACCGATGTTATAGAAAGGTTCGAAGTCAGATACACTTGGGCCCGCCAAGGTGATGTTGTACTTGACTGCCGCATTGGAAGCAATATTCCAGGCGCTGAGATAACTACGGCTCGAGAAACCTGACCAACGACCTCGGTTGGGAGTACCACCTATTTCAAATGCAGCGACTTTATCCGCATAAAGATCAAAAACAGCAATCGAAAATTCTTTCCAGCGCTGTTGCACTGTAGTATCCGAATCGAGGACAGCGGCTTCCTCTCGTGGTGGAAGAATTTTGAGCAACACCTCTATTCCTTCATCAAGCACACGGTCTAATAGTCGCTGGGCGTTTCCTGAAGGGGAGCAATAGCTATAGCACATTCTGACTTGATGGATATCCAACTCATGCAGTCTGTCGATAATGTATTCATCACACAGAGGGTCGTCTGATGCAGCAATGTTGACACCGAAAAAGGTGTCAACAATCTCGACCGGTGCTTCAATTTCGTTGGATATATCAGACCAAAGCCGAGCGCGTAGTATAGCAAACAGTATATCGGTCCCGGCCCTGGACCAGACTCGTAGCGGATGGATCATATTGTTTGTAGAAAATTCATTTGGTGGTTTGAAGTATGATGTTATACCGCTCTTCGCTACTATGCAGTTTTTTTATATTTTTCTTAATTTGCTGGCCGAGAAATGCAACGCCCAGGTAGTAGTTGGGTGCTAACAAGATTCATTATATTAATACTTTCCAGGAAAGAATAATGCGCGTGTTATCGCTGCTCTGCTTCTCTCGCATCTCTCTCATAGTATCGCCCCAGATCTTCTCCCAGGAAGGTGTCAGCTCCTAGGGTTTCGAGATGGGCAGCAAGGTCCGGCAGGGTCATCAGGGAGCCAGCACGGTATTCCCCCTTACCGGCGATCATCCAGGGGGTTTGACCGCGGTCATTGATGGCGTTGATATCGGCGCCATTTCCAATCAGGTAGGAAACTAACTGGGAACCACCTAAATATATTGCACCATGCAAGGCGGTTTGATTGCTCTGATTTTTGGCGTTGATCGCAATGCCTAACTCAAGGCACTCTATGACGGCCAGCAGTGCAGATTCTTGCAATGCCACCACATTGTCTTCGAACCAGCGCTCATTGTATTTGTCCTGACCCTCGACAAAATCTGCTCCGGCTGCAACCATCAGTGCGGTAGTACCGTCTTCGGAATTCAGCAAGGGGTCAGCACCACCGGCTATTAGAAGGTTCATCATCTCAAGGTCGCCATAGCCGGATGCAAGAAAGAATGGTGTGGCGCCTAGTTTGGAAACGGCCAACCCATTATCGATCAAAATCACTCGGCTAAATACGGGCAGTGGCCGGGCAAGCCTGGCATTGGGGTCGGCTCCATTGGCAAGTAAGGCACTCACCAGGGTTGGCATTCGATGCTGTACAGCGGAATGTAATGCGGTGCGACCAGCGCCATTAAGATTGGGGTCGGCGCCTTGGGCCAATAGCAACAAAGCAGTCTCCTCATGATCACTATCGATGGCAACCAATAGGGCGCTTGCCTCAGTGTCAGGCATAAGATTCCAGCGGGCATTGGTATTGCCGGCGATACCATCGGCGGCGGAGTCATTTACATAAGCGCCGCTGGCCAGCAGCAAAGCGGCAATTTCCACATTACCTTTTTGCGCAGCAAATAACAGTGGGGTGAAATTATTTCTAGAACTGGCAATGACTGCAGCACCATTCTCAATTAATAGTTGTGCGGCTTGTAGATGATTTTCAGCTACTGCAAACATCAGGGCGGTATGCAACTTCGAGTTTTCTCGATCATTCACTCTGGCGCCGCTTTCCAGCAGTAGTTCGATAACTTCGATATTGCCGACGTGGGCAGCGATCATCAGCGGCGTTTCACCAGAGGATTTTGCCTTGTTAGCATCGGCCTCAGCGTCCAGTAACAAGCCTACCAATTCGGAACTGCTATTAAGACTCGCCAGTAAGAGAGGGGTTACACCATGATCATCAGCGGCATTTGCATCTGCTCCACTATTTAGAAGTAGTGCAGCAATTGCCGTGTTGTTTCTGTAGACCGCCCAGTGCAGTGCTGTGGCTCCATCCCCCTGGGGTGTATTAACATCTGCTTGCCCTGCCAACAATTCACTTACTGCATTTTCATTCTGATTTTTTGTTGCCTCGATAAGTGGCGTCTGGCCACTTACCTGCATGCATAAGCCTGCAATCAAAAGGCAAATGAGACAGTTGGCCAATTTGCGCAAGCTGGCTCGATGCATTGTGGAATTGTCCGTTATGGCGGTGAAGTGACCGGGAACACTATCATCCCCTCTTTTGACATACAAGTGAGGAATAGCTATATTAGGATGAGTACGAAACTCTGAAATTAGAACGTGTTTAGCGACTCTGCGGTTCTGCGGTCATCCATAAGGCTTCGCAGGCCGCAGAGAATACAACACGCAGGAGGATCCCCCGAGTATGTGGCGACCACATTCAAGCGTCTCTAGATTGCCGGCTTCAGCGTTGCTGTTAAATTTGGTTTTATTGTTGCCCTTGCTTGGCTCAGTGCAACCAAGTTTTGCTCAGCCCCAGATCGCTGATTACCAGCAGATGTTGAACCAATATTGCGTGGTCTGTCATAACCAGCAGTTGGCAAACGCCAATCTGATACTCCCGCAATTACGCATTGACTCCATTGCCACCAATGCAGAAATTTGGGAAAAAGTGATCAGAAAACTACAGGCCCGCGCTATGCCGCCGCAGGAAATGCCGAGGCCGGACGAGTCATTGTATGTTGGCTTCCTTGCCATGCTCGAGAACACCTTGGACCAGGCTGCGCTGAGTCTTCCCAGGCCAGGCCGAGTGGGTGCGTTTCATCGGCTTAATCGCACCGAGTACAGGAATGCGGTTCGCGATGTGCTTGATCTGGATATCGACACTACTGTCTTGTTACCACCGGATGACGCGGGTTATGGCTTTGACAACATTGCCGATGTACTGTCAGTCTCACCCATGTTAACGGAGCGTTACTTGAGTTCGGCGCGCAAGCTTAGCCGTCTGGCAGTGGGTGACCCTGAGCTTAGCCCCACTACTGACGTGTACGAGGTGGACAAGCATCTGCGACAAGACGTTCGCGTTAGCGAAGACTTGCCTTTCGGTTCCCGTGGCGGAACTGCCTTGCAACACTATTTCCCTGTCGATGGTGAATACGTAGCGAGAATATTTCTATTAAGAACTTACAATGGCGTGATCCGTGGCCTGCATGAAGCCAACCAGCTTGAGGTCCGTCTCGATGGTGAACTCATCAGGCAGATAGAGGTGGGTCGACCGGCTTCAGAGGAGAACGGAACCGGAACCGATGTTGAAGGCATCGAGGTACGCTTTTTTGCGGCGGCGGGGCCTGCCACACTCGCGGTTAATTTTATTGATGATGGCTCCCTAGCTGAAGGCATGCAGCGGCCTCACTATGCTATCACCAGCTATGAATACGCAGGCAACAGAGCCGAGAAAACCGGGATTGCCAGAGTCGAACTACGTGGCCCATACGGGGAGCTAAGTAGAGGCGATACTCCAGCTCGGCGTAAAATATTCAGTTGCCGACCGATCAGTACTGAAACTCAGGACGAAGAACTCTGCGCCACTGAAATAATAGAAAAAATAGGCCGGCTCGCCTATCGGAAGACACTGTCAGATGTGGAATTGCAACCATTGCTGGTGGCCTACCGCGTTGGTCGTCAGGATCAGGATTTTGATTCGGGTATCGAGATGGCGATTCGCCGAATTCTGGTCAGTCCAAAATTTCTGTTCAGAGAGTTGGTGGAACCGCGAAATCTGACTGGCGGAGACAGTTATCAAATTTCCGATCTGGAGCTGTCATCCCGGCTTTCGTTCTTTCTGTGGAGTAGTATCCCCGATGCAGAGCTCTTGGACATCGCGGAGTCTGGCCGCTTGAGAAATCCGGGGGTATTAGAGCAGCAGGTCGAGCGGATGTTGGTCAGCAATAAATCCGAGATTCTTATTACCAATTTTACTGAACAATGGTTGCACCTCAGAAATATCCAACTTGTGTCACCTGACCCGACCGAATTTCCCGACTTTGATTTAAATCTTCGTCAAGCCATGGAGTCAGAGACTCAACTTTTTTTGCAGAGCCAGTTCAGAGAAAACAAAAGTGTTATCGATTTGTTAACAGCAGATTACACCTTTCTAAATGAACGCCTGGCCAAATATTACGACATCGAAAATATCTATGGCACCCACTTTCGACGTGTGCAACTAGAAGATGAAACGCGCATGGGTTTGTTAGGCAAAGCCAGTGTGATGACGGTGACATCCTATGCGCATCGCACTTCACCGGTGGTGCGAGGTAAATGGTTGTTGGAAAACGTGCTGGGTACACCACCACCACCGCCACCACCGGATGTGCCGGCTCTGTCTGAAAACGATGATAAAGACTCGGCTCCCTTGTCGGTACGAGAACGTATGGAGTTACACCGCAGTAATCCGGTATGCGCTTCATGTCATAGGGTGATGGATCCCCTGGGGTTTGCACTGGAAAATTTCGATGCGATTGGCCGCTGGCGCAGCACTAATGCGGCGGGACAGGCTATCGACACGGCTGGAACTCTGGCGAACGGCATAGCGGTGAATGGCCCCATAAGTCTGCGCGAAGCCTTGATTGAAGACCCTGAGGTTTTTACCACTACCGCTGTACGAAAATTATTAACCTACGCCCTCGGTCGAGGAGTAGAATACTATGATGCACCTGCCGTGCGCCAAATTGTGCGCGGTGCTAAAGCCGAAAATTACAGTTGGTCTGCGTTGATTGCAGGGGTTGTTAACAGTTCCCCATTTCAGATGAGAAGTGCCGCTAACCAGAGTGCCGTTGAGTAGAGTGTAAGGAAGAGAGTGAGGAGAGAGACTATGATCATTGCCCGGAAAGCCCTGCCCAGAAGAAGCTTCTTGCGCGGAGTCGGCGCCGTGTTAGCGCTACCCATTCTTGAGAGCATGGTGCCAGCCCTGGCCCGCGCTCAAGACCTTATTCAGCCTGCGCAGAGATTATTTGTTGGCTATGTACCCAATGGCATCATCATGGATAAGTGGACGCCATTAACCGAAGGCACCGGTTTTAAGTTTCCGGTTTCACTGGAACCCCTATCGCCATTTCGCAGTCATGTATCGGTACTCTCTGGCTTCGCCTGTAAGCCGGCCATGCCACAACCGGGAGAGGGGACCGGTGATCATGTGCGGGCATCAGCGGCTTATTTGACCGGTGCGCATCCAAAGAAAACCGAAGGTGCAGATATTTTCTGCGGTGAGTCCATGGATCAAATGGCGGCGAATCATATTGGTGATACAACACAAATGCGTTCCCTGGAAATTGCTCTGGACCCCAACGAGTTAATTGGTGCCTGTGAAGCCGGTTGGAGCTGTGCCTACGCTAATACCCTAAGCTGGCGTAACGCCACATCACCACTGCCGATGGAGAATCAACCGAGGGCTGTTTTTGAAAGGCTATTCGGTGATTCCAACGACACCACACAGGCTGCTCGTGAAGCACGCCTGTTTGAAGAGCGCAGCATTCTGGATTCCCTGTTAGCAGAAGTGGATCGACTGCAAAAATCTCTGCCGGCTAATGATCGGCAGAAAATTGAGCAGTATCTTGACGCCATTAGAGACGCAGAACGTCGCATAGAAATTGCCGAGCGCAGCGACCAGGTGCTACCGAAGATGGAGCGTCCAGCCGGTGGTATCCCCGATACTTTTGCCGAACACGCACGGCTTATGTTTGATCTACAGTTAATGGCTTTTCAGACAGATATTACGCGCGTAATCACTTTCATGATGTCCCGGGAAGTGAGTCCTCGTAGTTATCCTGAATTAGGCATTCCAGATCCTCATCATGGTCTTTCCCATCACCAGGACAACCCGGTACAGATGGATAAGCTTGCGGTTCTGAATCGTCACCACATAGAACAGTTGGCCTATTTCATGGATAAGCTCAGCAGTACGCCGGATGGTGAAGATAACCTGCTTGATAACATCGTCATGTTATACGGCTGCGGCATCAGTGATGGTAACAAGCATCTGCATACGGATCTGCCGGTATTAGTGGCAGGTGGTGGGTCTGGCACACTGCAAGGGGGGCGTCATATACGTGTTCCTGAAGGGGCACCTATCAGTAATTTGCAATTAACAATGCTGAAAAATTTTGGTGTGCAACGAGATGTTTTGGGAGACAGCACCGGCACTATCTCCAGCTTGTTTTCTGCCTAGTTGCGCTTCGAGTAATGTATCTAACTCATCCCGCCTGGCATGCTTTTACCAACCCCCAGTAAATCAAAGTGTAGCCGGGTAGTTGGCTGGTTCCAGCTAGGCTTGCTAATTTCAGCATGTACCATTGGGCCAGGTTCGAGCTTGAATCGGCATCCCCACAGGCATTGTAGATATCGCCGCCCTGATTCCCGATGCGGTCCTGGAAGTACGATATTCTTCCCGAGATAATTTTGTCGGTTTGCCCATTGATGGTTACGATGCTGCCAGGATAGTTATGACAGAGCCGGCCGCCAAAGCCTTACGGGATGTTCAATTAGAATTAGGGACTTTAGGATTCGGGATAAAGATATTCGACGCCTACCGTCCACAAAGGGCAGTGGATCATTTCGTGCGCTGGGCGCGAGATATCAATGATACGCGAATGAAAGCGAGCTACTATCCGGCAGTGGATAAGGCAAATTTATTTCGAGATGGTTACATCGCAGAACGTTCTGGACATTCCCGCGGTAGCACTGTCGATATGACCCTGGTTATTCTGGAGACCCGGCGCGAGTAGGATATGGGCCCTGAGCGAATTTTGCCTATTTATAATAATTGGCGATCGGCATAATTGCGATCGGTAGGTGTTCCGTGTAATGTTGCCGAAAAAGAAAGGGTGTTTATGATAACTACACTCGGTTCATTGACAGCAGTTTCGTTGAACAAATTAAAGAAAGCGGATCAGTTATTGGGATTTTTGTTGATCGAGGGACTGCTTACAAATATTGGGGGATTGATGACCTGATCAGTTCTGTGCCTAATATCATAATCGGCAGTGCAGCGAAAATTACCTTTATCCAATTCTTCATTACTGCCAGTCCCTATGTGTTAGTGGCCACCCTGGCGACCATTATCCTGGGCGCAAAAATTTTCTCTATTAAACCATTAACCGACGCGGCAGCCATTGCCGAGTCAGTGACTCTCATTGAAAGTTTCGATGAGAATGACGGTATCGAGAGTAAGGGATTTTTCTGGTTTGCTGCGGGCATGTTAATCCTCTTCATCCTAACCATCGCCACGACTTCCATATTGCCCGTGGCGCGTGAATTGGGCATGGGATTCGTCGCAATTTCTTTCGCCGTCATCATCCTGCTGCGTTTCAAGTCGGAGGTGAATCAGTTCTATCGGTCGGTTGACTGGGATCTAATCATTTTTTTCATTACGCTATTTGTCGTGATTAACGTAATGGAGCATGCCATGGTGCTGGAATTAATCGGCAAGGGAATTACATTCGTTATCGGCACCGAGGATTCACTCTTTGGCACCGGCGCGCTGCTGGTTCTGTCGGCGGTATTTAGCTCTGTCACCGATAATATCCCGTTGGCGGCGATGCTACACTCCAACCAACTATTGAGAGGCGGCAAAAAGAAAAATTGAAATTCAAGGAAGAACAACGCAGGAATGAATCCAGTAACAACTAGTTCGTAGAAATATATAGGAGCACCTGGTGAATAGTTTATTGTTAAGAGTCCTGCTCCGAATCGCACCGTTGCCGGTTGTTATCTGGTTGTTCTTTCTGGTCCCTGCTGGCACCACGGATTTCTGGGAAGTCTACGTGTTCTTCGGAATCATACTGGTTCCCATGTTTGCGGCGCTTGGTTATTTCCTGATAAATGATCCCGACCTACTGGAGCGACGACTGAACGCGAAGGAAACTGAGAGCGAGCAAAAAGTAATCATGGCGATTTTCGGCATTAGCATTGTGGTGATGTATCTGATTCCGGGATTCGATAAGCGCTTCGGTTGGTCTGATATCCCGACCTCAATGGTATTGCTCGCCGACGTTTTTGTTCTGGCTGGCTATCTAATCATGCTCTATGTCATGAAAGTTAATAGCTTCGCTTCCCGCGTCATAGAAGTAGGCGAAGGGCAGCCCGTAATCGATACCGGGCCCTATAGTAAGGTACGCCACCCGATGTATGTTGGTGCGTTGCTCATGTACATTGCCACGCCAGCGGCGCTGGGTTCCTGGTGGGCGTATCTGCCTCTTATTGTTGTGCCTGCCATGATCGTTTTGCGAATTCTCAACGAAGAGAAGGTGTTGCATCGTGATCTGCCAGGTTATACAGAATACTGTGAACGCACCCGATGGCGCCTGATGCCTGGAGTTTGGTGATCTTGATTCAATAGCTGGGAGCATAGCCAGTTAGAGTTTTCTGGGATATAGTCATCTGCAATCAATAACAAGGGTGGCTCAGAACATGAATATTTACGATAGTGCCAAACCACCAAGAATCTTCCCCGTCATTCTTTTCCTGATTGCCATCCCACTTGTGTTAGGCGGGTTACAACTTGTCTTTCTTGGTGGGTCTTTTTATTACCTGCTCGCCGGCCTGGTTCTGGTGGCTAGTGCTTATCGCTTGTGGCATGCCGATCCCACCGGGTCACTGGTGTACGGTGGTTTGCTGATTGCCGTGGACGCACTGACCGGTGAACGATGTATCCAATTCGGCGAACTAGGTGAAGTTAATCTTGCTGAAAACATGGGCAACGATCCACAGATCTTCAATTTTCAGACTTCGCCACCGGGCATCGTGCGTGGCAACGCCGTGGTCGGAGGCTGCTATTAACTCAAGTTGTCTACCCCGCATAAGCCTGCTGATGAAGGATTTGCTCATTTGCAGCGTGAATCTCTAACCGAGGTTACTAATGGTTTACTTTTAGGTGATCCACTTAGGGTTTTAGTCACACTTTTAGTAACATATTCCTGAGTATTAATAATAATAACCATATATATCAATAAGATAAACTAATTTATCGAATCCTGTTCGGGGCACCAATTACATTTAGATTCTGAGATCGTTTCGGCACGATACTCATCCCCCAACCACAGAACCCTTGTAAGAAAAATCCCTGCAAATCTATACGGCTTTCCCTCGATGATCCGATTTCAGTTTTGAAATCGCCGCCTTAATTTTAACTTTCGGTATTCGTAAAATGGAATTACAAAATATAATTCCTTGTTAAAATCAATGCGTTGACGACCTGACATGCTTGAGAGCAAAATTTAACAACTGTTACTTGCTCAAGCCTCCAGTTATTGGAACTTGAGTAGTAAGCCAAATCTCAACAGCAAAAGGAACAAGGTTGTGGGTGAAGTTGTTCAATTCCAGGATTTTTATGAGGCGCGGGCTCACACTCCCGTAAAATTAAGGAGCGACGGCCTGGTGCCCTTGCAATTTGGGGTTGGCTTTAATGAAATTGATCTTTGTCAGCAGAAACTTGCAGAGTACGGCATCACTTCGATCCACAGTCGCGAATTAAAACATCGTCTGGACTCGACGCTGCACTTCATTACCGTAGCTGACGCTTTGTGGATTAATAAAAAAATCCTCGAGAATGAACGACTCTCTGAGCAAGTCGTCAGACAACGCATCGATCTGATGCAAATGCTGGAAAACGTTGACCCCTGGTTGATGGAAGGAATTTGGGATTCCCTGACTCGCACTGATCGGGGCGAGCCATAGGGACTGCCCTGATTTTCTGCCCGCTATTTTATTTGTATCCAAGACCTCCCCAGTCTCAAGCGTAGGGCAGACTCAAAAGTTGCAGCGGGGACTGCGAATTCGTGCTTAGCAAAATTTTTCCTGCAGTAGCAACCCCCTTTGTACTTAACACTGCCAATAATAAGTTCGGACCCTCATTGGAATTGGACGTATTGCTAAAGGCAATGATGTCCGCGGAAGTTTCTTTATCGCCGTAGGTTTGGATGACACTAGCGTCAGCTTCAATACAGTTGTCGCTAGCAAGTAGAAATAGTCGTTTCTTGGCCTTGCCTCGGTAGTACATACGAGCGACCACTTCCTGGCCGGTGTAACAACCCTTATCGAAATTAATCACGCCAGAGATATCGTAGTTCAACAATTGCGGGGTAAAGGAATCGCTTAACTTCGGGGTAATGTGAACGACGCCAACGGCGATGTCCCGCCGCTCCCAATCGGCATTCGAAGCGCTGGCAACGGAGTCGAGTAATTTCTTGGTAGTCGCGGGATAATCAGAGCCTTTGCATTCATCTCCTGTAAACCACAGTTCATAGCGACTCTCGGTATCGGCTATTTTTATTACTCTGACGCCGTCGCTATTGATGAGCTGATCGTCAAGTGTTGGGCAGTTGCCAAGAGTTCCAGCAAGCAGCTCGGCCGACTCTGCACCCATCACCCCCAGGGGCGACAGATGATCACTATCTATTGAAATTTGGACATTCGAAAACACCGCATATTTCGCCAGCGTCTCGACGATGAGCTGCGCTGTGCCGTGCTGAGTTTGCAGCAGACAGTCCCCGGCGTCCAATACCAGCCTGAAATCTGCAATAACTCTGCCCTTGAGATTACAGAGCGCGCCGCGCAAACTGAGCTGTGCAGTGAGATTGTCCACATTGCAGCTAAGCTGCCCTTGCAGGAACGGGAGGCTGTCAGGGCCACTAACACGTACAAATTGATAGTGATCCAATTGGGCAATAGACATCTAGTGAACCTCTGGGCAGCAGTAGCGGAGCCAGGGATATTCGCTACTGCGTACAAAATTCAGCATAATTCCCTTTCTTCTAATCTGTAGTATAGATGGCCATTATATGCAGGAATTCAACAAGCAAAAAATATTTTGGCACAGCCGCCGTGGCATGCTTGAACTCGACCTCTTGCTAGTGCCCTTTGCGCAGCAAGTTTTCGAGACTCTGGATTACGAGGATCAACTGTTATACAGCGATCTGCTGGAACAGGAAGATCAGGACCTGTACACATGGTTACTGGGGCGTCAGACACCGGCGCAAGAGCGATTCAACTCGATTATCGCAAAGATCTTGGCGTACAGGCAAAACGCGATCTAAACTAAATAGTAGTCATTTCGCTTCTCCCCAAGATGAGAATTATGCTTAATTTGCCGCTGCGGCGCTCCCGCCTCGAGTTCTGTTTCAGGCTCGCTTGCCACTTGTATGCATTAACATTAACGGATTTGCCCTGGCCTTTATTGACATTACTGGGCTTCGGCATCGTAGCGAGCCTGGCCTATCTGTTGCGAGAATATGGCAGAGGACGTCAGGGTCGAGTGCACTCGATTGTGCTTGGCAGAGAGCACAATCAGCTATGTTTTGGAGACAGAGTTCTCGACGTGGGCCCGCCGCAGGCGAGTTGTATCAGCGAGTTCCTGATTGTATTGAACTTCAAGCAAACAACAGGGGGCAAGAGGCTCCGAGGAAGAATTTCGGTTGTGATATGTCCAGATACGCTAGCGGTAGCTGAAGCACGGCGCCTGCGACGTTACCTTAGATTCGAGTGTCCATAGTCGAGCTTGTTATTGCCATTAAGCCGCACCAGACCTCGATTTGGCCGGGCTAAGTACGGTGTTTACTGCATCTGCATTCAACTCCGGATAGTCCAGATTAAAATGCAGCCCGCGACTCTCCTTGCGTAGCAAGGCGCTGTTAATGATCAACTCAGATACCAATACCAGGTTGCGAAGTTCCAACAGGTCTCTGTTGATGTGATGCCCGCTGTAATACGCTTGAATTTCCTGTTGCAGCAACGCTATCCGACGCTGGGCGCGATGCAGGCGTGTGTCATTTCTCACAATTCCAACGAAGTCCCACATACACCGACGTAATTCATCCCAGTTATGAGAAATTAATATTTCGTCCTCTGCGTTGGTAACCCGACTGGCGTCCCAGGCATCAATTTGCTCGGCGAATGGCGTCGTGCTGAATTTATTTTCAATATCCCTCGCGGCGCCGAAGGCGACCACGAAACATTCCAGTAATGAGTTGCTCGCCATGCGGTTGGCGCCATGCAGGCCGGTGAAGCTGGTCTCACCAATGGCATAGAGATTGGCGATGTCGGTTTCTCCAGCGCGATTCACGACGACACCGCCACAGGTGTAATGTGCCGCTGGCACTACTGGAATTCGCTGCCGGGTGATATCTATCCCGAATTCGAGGCAGCGCGAGTAAATGCTTGGGAAATGATTTTTTAAAAAGTCCTCAGATCGATGGCTGATGTTCAGGTACACACAATCACAACCCAGTCGTTTCATTTCATGATCGATGGCCCGAGCGACGATATCTCTGGGGGCGAGTTCCTCTCTGAGGTCAAATTTATGCATGAAGTGACTACCATCTGGCAGTTCTAACTTTGCACCTTCTCCGCGCATGGCCTCGGTAATAAGAAAGGATTTGGCATGGGGGTGAAATAAACAAGTTGGATGAAATTGATTGAACTCCATATTGGCAACCCGACAGCCCGCACGCCAGGCCATGGCGATGCCATCGCCGCTGGCGCCATCAGGATTCGTAGTGTAGAGGTAAGCCTTGCTGGCTCCGCCCGTAGCCAGCACCACGAAGCGGGATTTTATCAACTCTATGGTGTCAGATTGCTGACTAAGCACATAGGCGCCCACGCAGACCTCGCTGGAGCCTTGTTCAGGCGACTGTGTCACTAAATCTACAGCAGCACAGGCTTCAATTAGATGTATGTTGGGATGGGCCTGAGCGCGTCGCTGCAGGACTTCGAAAACCGCTTTACCGGTAGCATCGGTGGCATGAATGATACGCCGATGACTATGACCGCCTTCCTGAGTGAGGTGTAAGGAGCTCAAATTACCGATGTCTGGATCGGCTTTGTTGGTGGCTTTGCCAGCATCGGTCTTGGTGGTGAACGGCACGCCCTGATCCACTAGCCAGGATATAGTTTCAGCACTGTTGGTCAGCATATATTCCACGATGTCAGGATCACACAGACCGACACCGGCCGTGAGGGTGTCTTCCACGTGAGACTCGATGCTATCTTCCGCGTCAAGGACCGAGGCTATGCCGCCCTGGGCATAAAAAGTGGCGCCCTGATTTAAATCGCCCTTGCTAAGCACCGCGACGCGAGCAAAATCGGCTGTGCGCAGAGCCAGGGTTAGCCCTGCGGCACCGCTGCCGATGATAAGAATGTCAACTATATTGTCTGCTAGTGCCGTAGGCTTTGTCATGGGGTCCAATACCAACTTATTGTAATAACTGGTTTTATTTGAAAATGTTTAGCAATGGAATTAGTTTGTCAGTACGATTGCGGAATCAGGGACGCTTGTCGATAGGATTTGTTCATCCATAATTCTATGTCGTATCCTGCAATTCACCATGAAATGTATAAAAAGTGTAATAATTTTATAGGTTTCGCGAACTTTTGCACTTAATCAATGTCTACTACGGAGAATGAGTGCTTTTGTTCCTGGTGGTGTAGATAGTAAAGCCCAGCATTAACGGAGTTGGAACAAATGGCAGAAGATACCGATCAACAACTTGTTGACAGGGTATTGAGTGGCGATAAAAATGCGTTTAATCTGTTGGTATTGCGGTACCAACATAGGGTTGCTGCCCTGATCGGAAGATTTGTGCACGATTCCCATGAAGTCGAGGATGTGTGCCAGGAAGCGTTCATCAAGGCGTACAAGGGCTTGCCTTCGTTTCGGGGTGACAGCGTTTTTTATACCTGGCTGTATCGCATAGCGGTGAATACTGCCAAGAACTATCTGGTATCTCGCAGTCGACGGCCGCCGGCAAGCGATGTGGATGTGAATGAGGCGGAAGCCGGTGACTCAGGGGCGGTACTTCGCGAGATAGAAGATCCCGCGGGTAGCTTGGCAAGGGATACACTGCAGCAGGCAATAGCCGAGGCTATTGATGATTTACCGGAAGATTTGCGTACAGCGTTTACACTACGGGAGTTTTCAGGATTGAGTTACGAGGACATTACAGAAGTTATGGAGTGTCCCGTAGGGACGGTAAGATCCAGAATATTTAGAGCCAGAGAGGCCATCGACAAGAAGATTCGGGATCTGTTATAGGTCTGTTGTAGATAGGCAAACAAGCAAACCAACCAACCAACCAACCAACCAACCAACCAACCAACCAACCAACCAACCAACCAACCAACCAACCAACCAACCAACCAACCAACCAACCAACCAACCAACCAACCAACACTAAGAACATTAATCTCAGTAATTTGTAGCATCGAAGCAGGGGTATTGTATGAGCCAGTTTGAGAGAGAATCACTATCTGCACTACTGGATAATGAAGCTGATGAACTCGAGATTAGACGGGTATTGAAGTCCTGCGAGCAGGATCCTGCCTTACTGGATACCTGGGAACGATTCAGTCTGGTACAAGCCCTGTTACATGAACCTGCTACCCCGGTAAGTTCAGGCCTGGCGCAAGGCGTCGCCCTACAAATTGAAGAAGAAGCAAGCTGGCAACTTGGTGATGTTACTGCAACTACTGTTTCCGCAAGCTGGCAGCAAAACTTCGCCAAACTCGCTATTGCCGCTTCGGTAGCTCTTGTATTTATCCTCGGTGTGCAAACCAGCCTTGACGATGAGGCGATGCCGGTGGCGCAACAGAGTTCAGCAGAAGCTGGTTCTGAGACAGCGTCCGCGCTGCCTCAGGCAGCAAGTTTGCTGGCCGAGCAGAGTGCCGTAATCGAACTTGACCCGGCAGCACAGCAACGCTTGCGAGACTACATTGGCAGTATGGCTATCGATGCCGAAGAGCCGCTTCGAATAGAGCATATCCAGGATTCCCCGCTGTTCCGTCTGGTTAATGAAACGGTAGCCAAGCCGCCGCAATAAGCGTCTGTACTGTAGCTACATCGCCCGCCCGCAGAGTATCTCCATATTCCCTTGTTGTCGGCTCCCGGCATGCGCCTAAAATTGGTGGCTAGCGCTAGCAGTGTGCTAAAGTATGCTCGCAGTTGCATGTCGTTCTAAGGCAGCACAAGTTAGGGCAGTCAGATACAAGCAAGCCCGCCGGGATTCAGTGAGCTGTTCCCACTTATTGGATAATAAATTATGAAGTTGGTTCAACGTGCCCGATTATTGAGGATACAGGTTCTTTTATTCACACTGGTTTTTGGCCTGTCCGCTGTATCCAGTGACGCTCAGACAGTATTCCCTAATTTTGCCGATCTGGTGGAACACAATGCGCCTTCGATCGTTGAAATTGCAACGTCGCGAAAGGTTGAGGCTCAACGTCCTGGTAACGACAGAGAACTGGAAGAATTATTGCGTCGACTGAATCCCGGCGATGAGCCTGATTTGGACATCGAAGGTATTCCGGAGCCGCGTCGACGTGGCGCCGTGGGTTCTGGTTTTCTTATTTCGGCAGACGGCTATGTGCTTACCAATAATCACGTGGTGGCAGGAGCAGACGAGATAGTGGTGACCTTGAATGATCGTCGTGTGTTTGATGCCGAAGTGATTGGCCTAGATGAGCCCTCAGATCTGGCGCTGTTAAAGCTTGCCGCCGGTGATTTGCCCTATGTTGAATTTGGCGATTCCGATGCAGTAAGAGTAGGGGAGTGGGTACTGGCAATCGGTTCTCCATTCGGACTGGAATTCTCCGCAGCTGCCGGCATAGTCAGTGCCAAGGGCAGGTCGGTTCCGGGGAGATCCATCTACAATTACATGGCTTTCATTCAGACCGACGTCGCTATTAATCAGGGTAACTCCGGTGGGCCTTTGTTCAACCTCGACGGTGAAGTCATTGGCATCAACTCCCAGATTCTTAGTAGCACCGGTGGCTCGAACGGCATTTCATTCTCGATTCCCAGTAATGTCGCTATGAATGTCATTGCCCAATTGCGTGAATCTGGGGTGGTGGAACGCGGCTTGCTGGGGGTGCGTATGCGCGAAGTAGACCATGCGCTGGCCGAGATCTTCGAAATGCAACGTCCACGCGGTGCCTTCGTTGACGAAGTGCAGCCAGGCAGCCCCGCGGAGGCGGCGGGCATACTCGATGAGGACATTATCCTTGAATTCAATGGCCATCAAATCGAGTACTACACCGATTTGCCGTTCTATGTGGGTCAATACCGTCCGGGAACGCAGGCCGACATTATTATTTTTAGAAATGGTGAGCTTGCCAACAAGACTGTGACTCTGGGTAGTTCACCGACCAATATTGTTGCCGCAGCCGACCCGGAAGTGGTACCGGAGCGTCGCAACCGGCTGGGTTTCAGAATCAGCGAATTGAGTACCGAGACCAGGCAGTTGGGCGGGCTCAGTGGCGTCCGCATTGTCGAATTAAATGATGGCCCTGGTAAGGAAGCGGGGCTACTGGTGGGCGATGTTATCGTCGCCCTGAATCGTCAGGGAATTACCTCTCCTGACGAATTCAGAGCAATAGCAGGAGCTCTGCCAGAGTCGGGATTCGTGTCGGTGCGTATAGTCCGTGAAGGCCAGGGACCCACTACCAGGGCACTGGAATTAACTCGCTGAGTTAAAAGGCTAATACTAGCACAAGGCTCATAAACTCCCAGCAGTCAAAGTGGCCGAGATTGCCAGGTTCTCGCAGCAGGCCATCACCGAGGCCCGCTCGCGTTAAGCTCCTGATTCTGTTGAATATTTTTGCTGAGACCGTCAAACTTCCTGACACCCACCCGAAGATACTGTAGACTTGCGCCCTTGTTTTGCACCGGTCCTATTCCCTTTGTTACTAGAAAGTCGACTCCGTGACTGATTTAAGCCACATCCGTAACTTTTCCATAATCGCCCATATCGATCATGGCAAATCCACCATGGCTGACCGCTTTATTCATCTGTGCGGCGGGCTTAGCGATAGAGAGATGGAGGAGCAAATCCTCGACAGTCTCGATATCGAGAGAGAGCGAGGGATTACTATTAAGGCACAGAGTGTAACGCTGTTTTATGAGACAAAAGCTGGCAAACGTTATCAGCTTAACCTCATTGACACTCCCGGCCATGTCGACTTCACCTATGAGGTATCCCGCTCATTGGCTGCCTGTGAGGGGGCATTGCTGGTCGTAGATGCTGGTCAGGGGGTCGAGGCGCAATCCGTTGCCAATTGTTATACCGCCATCGAGCAGGGCGTGGAGGTGATTCCGGTTCTGAACAAGATGGATTTACCACAGGCCGAGCCGGAACGAGTGCGGATGGAAATTGAAGAGATAATCGGTATCGATGCCAGTGATGCAGTTTGTGCCAGCGCCAAAACCGGCATGGGTATCGATGCGATCCTGGAACAGATTATCGCCAAGGTACCAGCTCCTGTGGGTGATCGAGATGGGGATTTGCAGGCGCTTATTATTGATTCCTGGTTTGATAACTATCTCGGCGTGGTATCACTGGTGCGGGTTGTGGCCGGCACCCTGAAAAAAGGTGATAAAATCATCGCGAAGTCGATTGGCAAGGCGCAAATTGCCGACAGTATCGGGGTGTTTACACCCAAACGGCATGAGACCGGAGTGCTGGCTGCCGGCGAGGTAGGGTTTGTGGTGGCTGGTATCAAGGATATTCATGGCGCGCCCGTCGGCGACACCATCACGCTGGCAAAAACCCCCGAAGTAGAAGCGCTGGATGGCTTTCAGCAGATCCAGCCTCAGGTATATGCAGGACTGTTTCCGGTGTCTTCCGATGATTTCGAAAACTTTCGTGATGCTCTCGCGAAGCTGACACTAAATGATGCGTCTTTGCACTATGAACCGGAAAATTCCGATGCGCTTGGGTTCGGGTTCCGTTGCGGTTTTCTCGGCATGTTGCACATGGAAATTATCCAGGAGCGGTTGGAGCGAGAATACGATCTCTCACTTATAACCACGGCCCCCACCGTGGTCTATGAAATCAAATTAATCAATGGCGAGACGGTCAAAGTAGACAGTCCTTCCCGTTTACCAGCTATAACTTCAATCGATGAGATGCGTGAACCCATCGTCCTGGCCAGTATCCTGGTGCCGCAGGAGCACCTGGGGTCGGTAATCACCTTGTGCGTAAACAGGCGAGGTACCCAGAAAGACATGCAATTCATCGGCAAACAAGTTTCCCTGCAATACGAATTGCCCATGAACGAAGTCGTATTGGACTTCTTCGATCGCTTAAAATCGGTAAGCCGTGGCTATGCCTCGCTGGACTATCACTTTATTCGCTTCGAGAAATCCAGCCTCGTGCGTTTAGATATTCTCATCAACGGCGATAAGGTAGATGCACTCGCCCTGATTGTGCATCGAGATCATGCTCAATCCAAGGGTCGTGCATTGGTGGAAAAAATGAAAGAATTAATTCCGCGACAGCTTTATGATGTGGCGATTCAGGCCGCAATTGGTGGTCAGATCATCTCCCGCCAAACCGTTAAGGCACTGCGCAAGAATGTAACCGCGAAATGCTATGGCGGCGACATTACCCGCAAAAAGAAATTATTGGAAAAACAAAAGGCCGGAAAGAAGAGGATGAAGCGAGTAGGCAATGTGGAAGTGCCGCAGGAGGCATTCCTGGCCGTCCTCAAGATGGATAGTTAGCGTAATAGATAAAATGGCTCGCAGTCAAAAAATGAACTGAGGATAGGAACAGGAATGGATATAGATTTTTCCATCGTGCTGGTTTCCCTGGTTGGCGTATGTGGCGTGTTGTGGATGCTCGACAGTCTGTTGATAAAAAAAACCCGACTGGCAGCAATTGACGCGTACATGTCTGGACAGGGCAAGCACAGAAGCGATGAGGAAGTTGCAAGTGCGGTGGCAGGTCTGGCCCAGGAACCGTTGCTTATCGAGTATGCGAAGTCTTTTTTCCCGGTGCTGCTAATCGTGCTGGTACTGCGTTCGTTTTTGATGGAGCCCTTTCAAATACCAACGGGGTCGATGATTCCAACGCTGCAGGTAGGTGATTTTATCCTGGTGAATAAATACGCCTACGGAGTGCGCTTGCCCGTAATTGGAACCAAGATCATGGATGTGGCGTATCCGGAACGCGGCGAGGTGATGGTATTCATTCCCCCACACGAGGACAAATACTACATTAAACGGGTTATAGGGCTTCCCGGTGACACCGTTCGCTATGAAGACAGAGATTTGTATATCAACGGGGAATTAATAAGCAAGCAGTTAGAGCGTGAAATTCTGGTAGACACCAATGTTGGTGCGCTACCGGGGACGCTATATACTGAGACTATTAACGGCGTGGAACACCCCGCTCAACACATTGACGGTGCTGGACAACGGCGCTCGCGTACCAGTTGGGTAATTCCAAATGGTCATTATTTCATGATGGGCGATAATCGGGACAACAGCAGCGACAGTCGAGTATGGGGCTCGGTTCCGGAAAAGGATATCGTCGGCAAGGCGGTAGCGGTGTGGATGCACAAAGAACCTGGATTGAATTTACCTACATTTTCCAGGAACCAATTGATTAAGTAGGATTTAGTTGGCTTTTGTGACCCAACTAACAGAATTAATTCCGCTATAAACATAGAGTCTTAACCCTGATTTGGTCAACAAATATCTACGGATGACGTCATGAAAAAATTATACCTGAATGATCTTGGGAAGCAGAAAGGAGTCTCCAAGCTGGGACTGTTGGTGACGTTTTTGTTGCTTACCTTTTTTCTGACAGCGGGTCTGAAGGTTGTTCCTCTCTACATCGACCACAATTTGTTAACGGGCATCTGTAAAGAACTGATTGAAAATGGTGAGGCCGACAACATGACTATAACAGACGTCAGAAATCGAGTGTCGAATACATTGCGAATAAACAATGTCATCGGATTCGACTTGTCGAGCATAACTATGCGCAGAGAAAATAGTAAAGCTATCATCATGGTCGCCTATGAGCGGCGTGTAGAATTGTTCGCGAACCTTGATGTGGTCGCCAAGTTTGACAACGTATTTCCGTAAATGGCAACCGGGCTGGAAAAATTACAGGAACTCCTCAATTACCGATTTTCCGATCAGGAATTGGTTCTTAGAGCCTTAACTCACCGCAGTGCAAATAAACAAAACAATGAGCGCCTGGAATTTCTTGGTGATTCTCTGTTGGGTTTTATAGTCGCTGAAGCATTATTTGAGATTTACCCAGACGCCAAAGAAGGCGAGCTGAGCCGAATGCGATCCAGTCTTGTTAACAAGGAGGTTCTCGCTGAATTTGCTCGTGAGCTGGAGTTAGGCGACTGTCTACAGCTAGGACAGGGAGAGTCGAGCAGCGGTGGTAAACACAGAGACTCTATTTTGGCCGATGCGCTTGAAGCCATTATAGCGGCGATATATCTCGATGGCGGAATCGAAGCGTGCAAACACTTTGTGCGCGCCTGGAGTGAGGCTAAACTAAATTCCCGAGTTTCTGACCAACAGCAAAAAGACAACAAGACTCGATTGCAGGAGTTAATGCAGGCTCAGGGCCTGCCACTACCAAAGTACGAGGTGGTTAAAGTTGCTGGCGAAGCCCATCAACAGATATTTCAGCTTAGCTGTCAGGTGGTATCTTTGCCTGATGCTCAGCTCGGCAGTGGTCGTAGCAAGCGCATAGCTGAGCAAAAAGCGGCGCAGAAAGTTCTCGATCAGCTAGGCCATTTTTCATGAAAACCTCTGCCGATGAGCAAGACTCAGGCCAACGCTGCGGATACGTCGCTATAGTTGGCAGGCCCAACGTTGGCAAGTCGACTCTGCTTAATCATCTGCTTCGGCAAAAAATCAGTATTACTTCTCGCAAGCCTCAAACCACGAGACATCGCATTCTCGGAATAAACAGCAACGCGGATCACCAGATAATTTATGTGGATACTCCCGGTCTGAATGCAAGATTCACTAAAACTCTGAATCGAGTCATGAATGAAACAGTGCAGCGGGTTGTTAGCGATGTCGATATTATTTTATTCGTGATTGAACGGCTGACCTGGAACGAGGCCGATCAGTTGGTGCTGGATTTATTGAGCCAGACATCTGTACCTGTAGTGTTGTTAATTAACAAGGTCGACCTGATAAAAGACAAACTTAGTTTGCTACCCCATATTACCGAGTTGGAGAAAAAGCGCGAATTTGCCGAAATCGTTCCGGTGTCGGCCCTGAATAGCCACAATCTAGAGTCCTTAGAGCAATTGCTTGAGAAATTGTTACCCCATGGGCCTTTTCTTTTTCCCGACGATCAGATCACGGATCGCAGTTCCAGGTTTCTTGCCGCTGAGTTTATTCGGGAGAAAGTGACCAGGCAGTTGGGTGATGAAATACCCTATGAAGTAAGCGTTGAGATAGAAAAATTTCAGCAGCAGGGACATATATTGCATATTCACGGCCTGATTCTGGTTGATAACAAGGGACAGAAAAAAATCGTAATTGGTAAGGCCGGTGATCGCCTGAAGCAAATAGGCAGCAGTGCCAGAGTAGACATGGAGCGGAGTTTTCAGACCAAGGTGATGCTTAATCTATGGGTCAAGGTCAAGTCCGGTTGGGCTGACGACGAACGCGCTCTGCAGAGTCTGGGATATATCGAGCCGTCATAATCCCCGGTGAGGGCTATGGAAACGAGAGTTCAGTTACAACCCGCGTACTTGGTGCACAGCCGGGCTTTCCAGAATACCAGCTTGCTGATAGATTTTTTTTGCCTCGACTACGGCATGGTGCGAGCCGTGGCCAAGGGCGCGCGCCGGGAAAAGTCCAAATACCGTTCCCTGTTGCAATTATTTCAGCCCCTGCTGGTATCGATCAGCGGTAGGGGCGAAGTCAAGACCGTCACCGGAGTGGAAACAGGCCTGGCGGCGATAACGCTTAAAGGTGAGCGGCTGTTCAGCGGCATGTATATCAATGAATTGCTAAGCCGTTTACTGCACAACCATGTAGAACACACGGTGCTTTATCAGCATTATCAGGAAGCACTAATCGCACTGCAGGGCGCGGCAGATATTCAAACTGTATTGCGCCGATTCGAATTGAATCTGCTATGCGAATTAGGCTATGGCATCAATCTCGAAACCGATTGTCATAGCCATGCAGCGATCACTAGCGAGGCGTGTTATCGATTCACTCCGGATGTAGGTTTTCAACAAGCAGTTGACGCCGTTGCAGCAACGGCAGCGGGAGTTGCCGAAGCCGCTGTGGGAGAAATCAGCAGTGCGCGCTTGTTTTCTGGCCAGCACCTGATCGCACTTCGAGAGATGAATCTGAGCGATGAGTCCGTTGCGCGTACGGCCAAACGCCTGTTGCGAATCGCTCTCGGGACTCACCTTGGCGAAAAACCACTCACCAGCCGCAGTCTGTTTGCCACTAAACCCAGCTAAGGTCTCATTGCATTGAGTCTAAGCTACCCCCAGAAAATATCGAGTTAGCTCAATGAATTAGTGTAATAAAGGAGAGCATTTAGCACAGTTTTAAGTGTATAAGTGAGGCTTGTTGAATTAGCTACGGCTACTCGAAATGCAATAACTGCCAAGTTTTACCTGATCGAGCGAGGACTAGGCAACTCGGCTGCGCGGACAGACGACTGTCACTCTGAATCCCGGCAAGGTGCATTGAATTTTCTGGGGATATCTCAGACATTGAGTATCACCACAAGTACTGAAAATTGTGGGGAATCCTTTGCTAGGCTGTTGTATTTTTATCGTACTAATTATGCAGCACTTTTTGATTTGCCCTTTTTTTTTGCTGTTTTCCGTGTAAAATTTTGCGCTTGCCGTAGTTAGCTGAGTCCTGTACTTAATATGTCTTCCTATAATTCCATCGAAGCCCAAGTTGGCAATACCCCTCTGGTACAGCTACAACGCTTACCAGGGGTCACTACTAACACCATATTGTGCAAGCTTGAGGGGAATAATCCCGCGGGCTCGGTAAAAGATCGGCCGGCGCTGAGCATGATTCAGCAGGCTGAGTTACGGGGTGACATCAAACCCGGAGATGCCCTGATTGAGGCTACCAGTGGTAATACTGGCATCGCCCTGGCGATGGTCGCTGCTATCAAGGGCTACAAACTTACACTGATCATGCCGGACAACAGCAGCAACGAACGCAAGGCTTCGATGACAGCCTACGGTGCCAAGCTGATCCTCGTTACAGAAGAGCAAGGCATGGAAGGGGCCAGAGATCTGGCGCAGCAGATGCAAAGCGATGGTAAGGGTAAGGTACTGGATCAGTTTGCTAATGCGGATAATCCCAACGCGCACTACCTGCACACGGGACCCGAGATCTGGCGAGACACCAAAGGCAGTATTACGCATTTCGTCAGCTCGATGGGAACTACAGGAACCATAATGGGAGTTTCACGCTATCTGAAGGAACAGAATCCCGAGATCGAGATAATCGGCTTGCAGCCCAAAGACGGCTCGCGGATTCCAGGTATTCGGCGTTGGCCACAGGCGTATCTGCCAGCGATATTCGATCGTGCTCGAGTCGACACCGTTATCGATGTCGATCAGCAAGAGGCAGAGTTAACCATGAGAGCGCTGGCTCAAGAGGAGGGGATATTCTGCGGCGTCTCTTCCGGCGGTTCAGTGCAGGTAGCGCTTGAATTCTCCCGACAGCTTGAAAACGCTACCATTGTTGCAATAATTTGTGATCGTGGTGATCGCTACCTTTCTACCGGAGTTTTTGATTAACTCTGTCTCAATGTCAACAACCATGAAATCGCTACTAGTAGATTCTCCTCGGTCATCGTCTGCGGAGACTGTATTGCTGCTGTTGGCGAACTTGCTAATTCCACGCGTGGCCAGCCAGACGGCGATGAAGGTTAGCGGGCACCGTGCAGGATAAAATTATTGATGGCTAAGCGAAGATTCAAAAGACACAGGCTGCCTAGCGAACCAGTAGAGTTGAAGATTACATCTCTCAGTCATGAAGGGCGTGGTGTTGCCCATATTGATGGCAAGGTGGCGTTTGTTGATGGGGCCTTAGCCGAGGAGACGGTTATAGCAAGCTACGTGCGTTTGCGCGGTCAGTTTGACGAGCTGAAGGTCGAAGCAATTAAAATCCCGGCAGCGGCGAGAGTAACTCCAAAGTGCCAGTTCGCGGCCCAGTGCGGTGGCTGCTCCTTACAACACATGGACTCTTCTTCCCAGCTAGAGCTCAAGCAGGGGGTTTTGATGGAGCAGTTACAGCATGTAGCAAAACTCAGCCCTGAATCCTATCAATTACTCCCCAAGTTGCAGGCAGGCAGTTTCCACTACCGTCGCAAGGCCAGGTTAGCGGTGCGCCTAGTTGCCAAAAAAGGCGGGGCGCTGGTGGGTTTTCGAGAAAAATACAGTAGTTTCATTACCGATATGACTGACTGCCAGGTATTGGTGCAGGAGGTTGCCGAACTTATCCAGCCCTTAAGGGATTTTATCAGTCAATTACAGGCCCGTTACACTATCCCCCAGGTTGAGGTGGCAGTGGGTGAAGCTAAAGACGGGGATTCGCTGCGTAATCAGGTGGCGCTGGTATTCAGACACATGGAGGGCTTGAGCGATTCGGACCTGGAAGCTTTCTCAAGTTTTGCCCGCCTGTACGGCGTAGATCTGTATTTGCAGCCCGCTGGGGTTAACTCCGTGCATAAGCTTTACCCGACAGACGCTCTGGATCGGCTGCAATACTTCCTGCCTGAGTTTGATTTGACAATGAATTTTCACCCGATGGATTTTACTCAGGTCAACGCCGACATCAATCGCCTTATAATAAGTCGGGCTCTGCAATTGCTGGAATTGCAAGTACATGATGTTGTGCTCGACCTGTTTTGTGGTCTGGGCAACTTTACCCTGCCACTGGCAACTCGCTGTAGCCAGGTGGTGGGAGTAGAGGGCAGTGCAGAGATGGTGCAACGTGGTGAAGAAAATGCACGCTTCAATCGCCTGTCCAATGCCCGGTTTTTTGCGGCTAACCTCTGTGAATCACTGAGTGACAAGCAATGGGCTGAGACTCAATTCACAAAAATACTTTTAGATCCTCCGCGTTCCGGGGCCATTGAAATCATGGCGCAAATCGCCAGTTTCAGGGCGGAAAAAATTGTCTATATTTCCTGTAATCCGGCGGCGCTGGTTAGAGATGCCGTGGTATTGCTTGAGAATGGATATAAATTGAAATCTGCAGGCGTAATGGATATGTTTCCCCACACGACTCACGTGGAATCTATCGCCGAATTTGAGCGTGTGGGTTAGGCTGTCGCAGCAGTATTTTCAATACCAGCTCTCACTAACGGAAAGCGCAGAACATGACAGTGCAAGTAGAAGAATTTTCAAAAATGTCCGCTATTGAAAAATTAATCAGTGTTATGACGATGCTGCGTGATGGTGAGTACGGCTGTCCCTGGGACCTTGAGCAGTCAATAAGGTCGTTAGCTCCTTATACTCTGGAAGAAGTCTACGAGGTCGTGAGCGCGATAGAGAGCGGAGACATGGTGGATTTGGAAGATGAGTTGGGAGATTTGCTGTTTCAAGTAATATTCTATGCCCAGATAGCCAGGGAGAAAGGTTATTTCGATTTTTCGGATGTCGCTAGTGTCATCACCAATAAACTGATTCGACGTCATCCCCATGTTTTCCCCGCCGGGAAAGTAGAATTATTTGGTCGCAAAACAAACATTAGCGCGGAACAGGTTGTTGTTAACTGGGAAGCGATTAAGGCGGTGGAGCGGGAAGAAAAGCGTCAGAAACGTGGAATTGAAGATTCTCAAGAGCCCCTGAGCATCCTGGCAGATGTGCCGCGAGCATTGCCTGCGCTCGAACGTGCGCGCAAGTTACAAAATCGTGCTGCCACGGTTGGTTTCGACTGGGTGGATGTCACAGGAGTATTAGACAAGCTAAAAGAGGAAATTGCTGAATTTGAAGAAGCTCTGGTGGAGCAAAACCCGCAACAGATCAGTGACGAGTTGGGTGATATTCTCTTCGCCGTGGTTAATTTGGCGCGACATACAAAGATCGAGTCTGAGGTCGCGCTGCGCTCCTCTAACAAAAAGTTTGAACGACGCTTTCAGTGGATTGAAGCTACACTGCAGACGCGCGAGCAGAGTCTTATTGAAACGGATCTGCCCGAATTGGAGGCCCTGTGGGAGCAAGCCAAGGGCAATGGGTTATGACTAATTACAGACGTAGCGACTAGCAGGAGTAAAGCATGAGATTGATTTTAATGGGAGCGCCTGGAGCTGGCAAGGGAACACAAGCACAATATCTTTGCGAAATGTACGACATTCCCCAAATATCCACCGGAGATATGCTGCGGGCTGCGGTCAAGGCAAAAACAGAGTTGGGAGCAAAGGTGGAACGGGTGATGGCAGAAGGTGGACTGGTAACCGACGACACCATTATTGCACTGGTGCAGGCAAGGATTAAGCAGGCCGATTGCCAGCAGGGCTTCTTGTTTGATGGTTTTCCGAGGACTATTCCCCAGGCCGCAGCTCTGGTAGAGGCTGAAGTTGTAATCGATGTGGTATTGGAAATCGAAGTGCCCGATGAAGAGATTGTTAAAAGGCTTGGCGGTCGGCGCGTGCATCTGGACTCCGGGCGCATCTATCACGTGGAATTTAATCCCCCTAAAGTTGCAAACACGGACGATGAAAGCGGAGAAGAGTTAATTCAACGAGAAGATGACAAGGAAGATACTATTCGTAAGCGTCTGGCCGTATATCATGAACAAACAAAACCATTAGTGGATTTTTATAAAAACCGTGCAAAGGAAGGAGCGGCGGTTAGAGTGGAAAAAGTAAATGGTGTAGCGGCGGTAGACGAAATAAAACAAGCTATATTCAATGTGTTGAGTTAATTGGCACTCTAAAACCTGTCCTGTCACAGCAAAGAGCCCGAGTATGTCCTCGGACTTTTTTGTGTGTGAATAGCGATATCGAGGATCACATATGCCGGACAGTGAAAAAAAATGGCAGCTGGTTTTTTAAAACCGACCCTGTGGCCTCGCCATGTTGTTTGAGCTAGTTCGAATGCTTGTTAATTCTCGCAAACTGATTAATGAACTAATTGCTGTTGACTCACCGAGTTAAAATCAAAATAGCTTGTAGAATTAAAACTTAAAGCGGTTCATTCGAAAAGGAAAAAAGCGTAATTGAGTTTATCTTTTCTTAAAGTTTTCCACTCAAGTAGCGAAACATTACTTTAACACCATGCAATAGTGGGTTTTTTGTATGGGCTGGTAAAAATGAAATTTAATTTAATCAGTTTTGTATCGAGTTTGCTGTAAGCCAGATTATTTTTGTGATATGTTGCCGGCAAGCGGTAGGTACAATTGTTAAACTTAAGCGGTTACGATTCACAACCTAGGAGAGAAACGAGCATGGCTAAAGTTAAACGAAAAAAGAAAGCATCTGCCAGAAAAAAGGCAGCAGCCATCGTAGTGAGTAGCCCGGCTATGATTAAAGCAAACGAGGTGGTAGCCAAGATACAGAAACAAGCCGACGCGGCGACGAAGAAAGCTGCAACAGCTTCGCGCAAGAAAGCAGCAGCTGTAAAACAAGCTGCCGGCAAAATCAAAACAGCGGCGAAGAAGAGAGCCGCTGGAGCCGCCCGCAATGCTGCTCGCAAGGCATCAGCAAAAGTAGCATCGCTTAATGCCAGGTTGAGAATGGCGAAAGCGAGAGCTCGTGCCGCTGAAGTCGTAGCAAAAGCGAAGGCCAGCAAAGTAGCAGAAGCGGCCAAGGTCGAAGCAGATCTGCAGAAAGCTCTCAAGGCGTTCATGGCCAAGTGGAAGAAGGAAAAAGCCAAGACCGCTGCAGGCAAGGCCTCCAAGCAAGCACGTAAAGATGCTCTTAAGGCTCGCATAGCAGCGAAGAAATCTGCTCAGAAAGAGAAAGCGGCAGCCAAAAAAGCAGCAGCGGAGGCCAAGGCAGCGGCTCGCAAGGCTGGCAAGAAGAAGCCGGCCAAAAAGAAAGTAGCAAAGAAAGCAGCTAAGAAAGTGGCTAAGAAGAAGGTGGCGAAGAAAAAAGCAACCAAAAAGGCCAAAAAGAAGCCAGTTAAGCGCAGAGCTGCGGCTAAGAAGCCTGCCAGGAAGAAAGTAGCCAAGAAAAAAGCGGCTAAGAAGCCTGCCAGGAAGAAAGTAGCCAAGAAAAAAGCGGCTAAGAAGCCTGCCAGGAAGAAAGTAGCCAAGAAAAAGGCGGCTAAGAAGCCTGCCAGGAAGAAAGCTGCGAAGAAAAAGGCGGCTAAGAAGCCTGCCAGGAAGAAAGTAGCCAAGAAAACGGAGGCTAAGAAGCCTGCCAGGAAGAAAGTAGCCAAGAAAAAGGCGGCTAAGAAGC
>CAVOFA010000026.1:0-28979 GCA_963694865.1 Gammaproteobacteria bacterium
GTCAACGGTGCCGCCGCGAGCCCCGGAAAGTTGCTGACGTCCGCCACCACCGCCCGCCTGGCCTGATTGACCCTGCTGGCCTGGTTGACCCTGCTGGCCTGGTTGTCCCTGCTGGCCTGGTTGACCCTGCTGGCCTGGTTGTCCTGGTTGACCGCCAGCCTGCGCCTGCTCTTGTAGCTGTTGCGTTAATTGCTGCGCAAGCTGCTGTGTACGTTGCAGCTGGTCGCGCATCTCTCGAATCGAAGGCGTACCTGGACCGGGTTGCTGACCGGCTTCGTTGAAAGCCAGCGCCTGTTGTTGAAGATCTTCAATTTGCTCTCGTAAGGCTTCGGCATCCGTAGCAGCCTGCTGTGTTTGACTGGTTCTGGAACCACCCTGGGCAGGGTTCAGTGCCGCCAGACTCTGCGCAAATTCCTCGATTTGGCTTTCTAACTCGCCCTCGATGTCGACGGCAAGATTTACCATGCCATTGCGCAGCACGCGATTACTGGTTTGCATTTCTTCCCGAATTGGCCGCAGCTCTCTGGAGGCCGCCTGAGCCTGAGACATAAGCCGCTGATCATCGTTGTCACCGCGAGCTATAATAGCCCGTAACATATCTTCTATCTCATCCAGGCTACGCTGTTGCTGTTGCTGGGCTTCCACCAGGCCCTGCACCGACTCACCATCGCGAACCGCCTGTCGAGTTTGCCCCAGGCCTTGCTCACGGGTGGTCTGCTGCAGAGCATCCTGTAACTCTCTTTGATCTTGCAGTAATTGCCGTCCTCGCTGTCCCAGGCTTTGAGCCAGCTGCTTAACCGAATTATCGGACCGTTGCTCCAATTCCTGCTGCTGTTTACGTAAAGTTTCCAGTGCTTTTTGACTTCTCGCAGCCGCCATCGACGCGGTTTCACTCTGCGCCGCCTCCTGCATTTGCTGCGCCGCCCGTTGCAATGCGCTTTGCTGTTGCTGAGACGATTGCTGGCCGCCACTGGCAGACGAACTGCTCGATGAAGAGCTGCTGGAAGACTGACTCTGGGACTGTGATTGACTCTGAGAACTTTGCTGGCCTCTGCTCATCTGTTGCGCCAATTGCGCGACTTCCTGACTGAGTTGTTCCTGTTGCCGCATCAGGCGCTCCAGTTCGCGCCGTTTCTGCTCTTCTGTCATCTGCTCTTCGCGCCGGGCAAGATTGCGCTGGGCGCGGGTCAAGCCTTCCTGGCGATGCGCCAGTTCTTCCAGCTTATTGGCTTCTTCGGTCTCTTGCTGAGACTGACCACCACCAGCGCTGTCCGGGGTTTCATAGCGATTTTCCAGCTGGCCTAATTCCATCTCGAACAGTTCACGCAAATCTTCCCGTTCCTGCTGCGCGGAGCCACCGCCACCGCCGCCGCCACCTTGCTGCATGCTGATGTCGGTGCGGTTAATGGCGGCCTCGGCCTTAAGAATAAACTGCAAGGCTAACTGCTCAGGCTTCAGGGCGCTGGTAATTTGCTCTTTATCCAACTCTCCCGCAGCCAGATTCATTTGCTCGATAGCCAGTGACAGGTTTTCTACTGCATTATCATAAGAATCGTCGGAAAAGCTCAGGCGCTCGGCAAGCCTGTCGATAGACTGTCGGGCCCGCCCGGTTGCCTCCCGTTGAGACTCGGAAATAATCTCTGAATCGGCAGTAAACTCGCCGACCGACACCTTATTCTGTCGGTTTTTCAATTTCCAGGTCGCAGCAATAATGTCTTTTTGTACGCTAACCAGGGCGCTGCTGTCACCACCTTGTCCACCACCGGCCCCCTGGCCACCAGACATCCCGGCAGAACGTCGAAACTCCTGATCCGTGGGTATGACCTGCAGAAAATAGATATCCGAAATAACCTCGTTAGGCCCTTGCAAGCTGTTGTTGTCAGCCAGCGTAAGATAATAAGTCACGAAATCCCCTGGCTCTACTTCCAGATCTTCCAGGTAAATGAGTTCATTACCGGTTACTTTCTGTAAATTCACTTCCGGCAGAAAATTTACTTCTACCTCGTCGGCCCCAACCACACTGTAGTTCAGTGTAAATCTGCTCAAGCCATAGTCATCGCTAGCATCAATCTCCAGCACCACCTCTTCCAACGGCATCACGTCCTGATCCTGACCCGGCCGCTTCAAGGCCAGTTCCGGAGGCGTGTCCTCGATCGCCCGAATGAAGTAATCCAGTGGATTTCTGCTTTCCATGTCCGCGAAATCCGTAGCCGAAATTCGATAGACACCGTCTTGAGTTACCGTAAAGCTGCCACGGCCGATGTTGCCCTCAATTTCCAGCTGCAGAGGCGCATAAGGAGTGAACGCATCGAGCTCATCTTCTTCGGCTCTATAACTTTCATCGAACTCTACGCTGGCCACCGAGATCAGCTTGTTAAAAGTCACTATGAGCTCGACCTCGGTACCTGCCGGCACCACCATGTCACCGCTGTCTTCTTCCAGCGTATCCGTAAAACCGGTGTACTCCGGATAATCATAGGCCAGATCGATCTGCTCTATTTGCGGCAGGTCGAACAGGCTAATGCGATATTGGGTGGAATTCTGCTCCCCACGCTCGATAAAACTCACGTAATAAGTAGTGTCTTCGAGCAGTGAGGGAATAAAATAGCTGTAGGTGGCGCTGTCGCTGCCGCTGCCATCTCGAGACATGGAAACATCGCGCCAGTTGACGTTGTCGTTCTGCAGGCGCAGGTTAATGGATTCGGGAATAGCATTATTGACACGAGCAATAATAGTCACGCTGTCGCCTCTTTGCAGCTCCAGGTCACCCGGTTCCACACTAATCTCAATATCTGGCAGTATCTCTACAATTGTAACTGGCTCATTAATGGCAAACGGCCACACCAGCCTGCTGCCGGCGTTGAGAAGCAATTCAGAGTTGAGAAAGCTGATTATCACTACCGCCGTAACTGTCAGTGCCGAGGCCAAAGACAACCAGGATGTGCGAGCCGGTGTAACCGCCTGCACTTGCTCCTGCTGTTGCTGAACGTGTTCCTGCGCGTCCTGCCACAACTGCTGAATGAACTGCTGAGACACCCCCCGTTTGCCGTTAATCAGATCTTCTTCATTGAATTCCAGAGAAGTAAGCAAGCGCTGCTCCAAATCCGGAATATGATCTTCGACATAGTGTGCAAGCTGACGGTCGTCGGTGTGTCGCCGATCAAGCACCCGGCCTAATTGCCAGATCATGAGGCCAAGAATTGCCACAAACAAAGCAAACATGGCGGTTGTAGCGGCTTTGTCCAATTCCAGCCAGGCAGTTAATGCGCTGAGGCTGAGCAGCAGCGCGGCCAGGGCGATGACGAAGTAACTACTCTGCTTGAGGACAAAGAGATTGTTACGCCGGCGACGAAGATTCTTAAGTGTGGTTCGAAGGCTATCGAAGGTGGGGGTCGACATAGAGCCTCTTCTGTCCAGTTTTAGGTGATGGTATGCCCGTGCTTACTGGCCTCCGTCTCCCCCCAGCGAGAAACGGCGTCAATGCTAGCGATATTGCGTGCTAGTTTGAAATCCAGCACTGACTTTACTGACCGCAGGCACACACAAATTGCAGGCATCAGCTTGAGCCTAACTATCCCATTAACCTGCCCCGAAATGCAAGGGCTTATCGGCTCCAATCCAGATGAAAACCGTGCAAAATCAGGCCGTCAGAGTAACGCCTGATTCCATTTCGATTTATCCAGAATTCCGGGCCTAATGTGGACAGTTTTGGACGTCCGAATTAGCGCGACTAGCACCCCAGCTCATGCCTGACAGCAAGAATTCACTGATCCTATACCGCCTGGAAACCCATTTCCGCAGGTCGATAATATATTGAGTCCGGTGGGAAAACCCGAATACTGGCCTGACTAACGTGTCGCATCAAATCATCAATACTGCGGAGTGAGGCAATATCCTCTAGCGTGGTAATGGTTGGTCGGGGCAAGATCAAGCTTTCGGCAGCAGCTGCGGCCAAGGCTTCAGTTGGTGTAATGCAGCGGTGATCCTGAATCTCACTGTTATCCACACTGACAGTAACTGCTTCCAGCAATGGGCAGATAAAAAACCAGGTGCTGAATCTTCTGGGCAGTCGCGGCGGTGTAGTCCAATGGGCGGTGTGCACCAATTGCGACGCATCGATGTCTATGCCGGCTTCTTCCCTGGTTTCCCTGACCGCTGCCTGCACTGCGGCGTGATACTCGAGACCCCGTTCACACTGGGCGAAGTCGGCAGTATCGATTCTGCCGCCGGGGAACACCCAATGCCCACCGTGGAATACCAGACGGGAATTGCGCAATAGCAAAAGTATCTCTATGTCTGCCTTCGCAGCTGACTCACGAGCCAGCACGACGGTGGCGGCGGGAACGGGTTCAATATTACTCATTAAGGCGTCGATCCTCAGCATTGAATTCACACTTCACGATAGCGGAGTAATGGGGCACCTCTGAATAGCGGGGTTGGCTCTCAGGCCAGGGCACCGTTAAGCAGCATACTGCAGAACAGGCACGGTCAACTGCTCCTGTTCTGCTCCTCGCGTGTGCCTGGCTCGCCCTAACTTTGGTCCGCTACGGTGCGTTGCACCGACGCTCTGGCATCCATTAACTCTAGTAGCGCCTTGATGTTTGGCACGTCATTGATGGCATCCCAATCCAGTGCCCGCTTGCAGACGATGGTTGCCAGGGCGACGGCGTAACGGAAATAAAAATCGGCATAGCTGATTTCGGTGCCCGCAATATAAGGCTCAAACTTCGCCAATTTTGTCAGGGCAGCAAAGCCTTTTTCCAGCAACGCTTTGACCGCCGCTTTCTCCTCAGCGCTTGCGGGTCTATCGAAAAACACATCGCCAAACAGGCGCCGTGCCGGCAATTCTATATACAGCTCGATGTAGCGTATTAGCTCCTGCACCTTGGCTTTGGCGAAGGTATCTGCGGGATAAAATGACGGCCCCTCGCCCAGTGCATCCAGATAATCCAGAATCACGCCGGTTTCCGTGAGAAAGCCATGCTCGGTTTCGATGCAGGGCACTTTACCCATCGGGCTCTGCGTCAGGTAGTCTGCTTCCTGGTTGGGGTTAACAAGAACCTCTTCGAAATCCATACCTTTTTCAATTAGCACCGCCTTAACCATATTGTAATAGTTGCTTAATGGCATGCCGTACAATTTAATACTCATTTTCCTTCCCCCGTGGAATGCTAAAATAATTGCCTGTAAGCCGTTCTGATGCCCGCTTAGCGGAAAGCAGAAGCGACATTGTTAAGCTGATATTTGCAAAACAGCAGCACTCGCTATGAAGCCCAGAATTCTCCTACTGTCAGCCTACGACGCCAACAGCCATCGCCTCTGGCGAGAACGGCTGGCACAGCTGTTCCCGGACTATGAATGGACTCAACTGGCGTTACCGCCTCGACACTTCAACTGGCGCATTCGTGGCAATAGTCTGTGCTGGGCCTTCGCTGACAATGACAGCGCTGTGGATATTGGGCGTGGAGACTATGAGCTCCTCATTGCCACTTCCATGGTCGACCTCGCCAGCCTGAGAGGATTTATTCCCGCTTTGGCTAACATCCCCAACCTTGTGTACTTTCATGAGAATCAATTTGTCTATCCCGCCAGCTCGCAGCGCAAGGAAAATATCGAGCCACAGCTGTTGCCTCTTTACACCGCGCTGTGCGCCGATGCTGTTGTCTTTAACAGTCATTATAACCGCGACAGTTTCCTCGACGGCGCCAGATCTCTGTTGCAGAAACTGCCGGATACTCCTGCCAAATCCATCCTGTTAAAACTTGAACAGAGCCGCGTAATACCTGTGCCACTGATGCAATTACCCAAGCCTTCCCCAAAAACAAGCCCGGCAGCAGAAGCGCAAGCGGCGGACTCACTTTGCCTGGAAGTGCTTTGGAATCACCGTTGGGAGCACGACAAGGGTCCCGATCTGTTATTGGAAGTAGTGCGGATTATTTGCCGACGAAAAATTAAGTTACGCCTGCACATCGTCGGCGAGCAGTTTCGACAAGCTCCAGCGTCGTTTGCAGAAATTCAGCAGCTGTTGCAGCGACAACAAGGGCTGCCGGGCAAAGACTTCGAATTTGGTTTCCTGGCAGACCCGCAGCGCTACCTTGAATTGCTGTCCAGCTGCGACGTCGTACTCTCCACTGCCCTGCACGATTTTCAGGGCCTGGCGATCCAGGAAGCCTGTGTTGCTGGTTGCACACCACTGACGCCAGACGATTTGGTGTATCCAGAGTATCTGGCTGCAGAATTTCTCTACCCCAGGGCCGACTCCCATAGCGCCACAGCTACAGGCATCGTCACCAGACTGATGCAATGGCAGCAGTTAAAGCTGGCCGGGGAAAAACTGCCGAAGGCAAATCTGGAAAACTACCGGGCGAGCGCCGTACGCAAACTCTACGCGAGGATTTTCTCGGAATTAACTGACCGATAGAATATACAGCGGGGTATTACTGCACTCTTTCCAGCAGTGGAAAAACGATTTCCTGATCAATCTGTATGCGATTGAAATCCAGGTCCGGGTTGTACTGACGCAGCAACCATATCGGCGTTGAATATCGGTCCATGGCGATGACACCTATATTGTCACGCCGCTTCACCTGGTACTGCTCCACGCCCTGAATACGGTAGTTACTGAAAAATTCCTGCTGCAAGGTGGAATGGAAATCTCTACGCTTCAATTCGAATTCTGCGATGTTGACCCTGGAAAAAGCCAGGCTCAGGCGCTTGCCGATAATAACTGGATCACGAAACGCCATATTGTTCAGTCGGCGCAGATCCCACGCCCGTATGCCCAGCCAATCGGCATAGTGGCCAAGCGTCTCGGAAGCCTGAATCTCAATGCTGCTGTTACTCGCTACCGAATAGTCAGAGGGGTCTGCAGACAGAGCCTCGGTTAGCTGTTCATTACTCGCCGCCACATCCAGCACCGGATCCAGGGCAATGGCCTGTTCTTCGGCTGGCGTTACTTCTGTTTCCAGCTGCGCGTTATCCGGCAGCACAGCCGCTGGCGGCAGCACTGTCTCATTTAGCGTCAACAAGGTCGGGCTTTGCCTGACTGCCTCTGTAGTAGCCAGCTCCACTGTTTCCACCGGCTGCGGTAAAATTTCGGGTTCAATAATGCTGGCGCTGTCCAGTTCGTCAGCAAATTGGATCTGGATAGGCGGCACCGGTGCAATACTGGCAGCAATGGAGGCCGGTTGGTCATCGCTGCTCTCGAAGCCAGGCAATATCAATTGCTGCCCCGGGTAGATACGCCGGGGGTCCTGCAACGCATTCACCGCCAGCAGGGCTTGTTCGGTAATGCCGTAACGAGCCGCAATCAGAGAAACCGTATCCCCGCGGCCGACCGTGTAGCCGCCGTCAGTGGCTGCCAGATCGGCCAGCGCCAGCGTCGGTACTGGTGTATCCACATTGTCCTGGGGTAGTAGCAAGCGTTGCCCGATCGCAAGCCGATTACGACTCGGCAATTGATTCAGAGAAACCAGCCTGGAGACGCTGGTATTGAAGCGCCTGGCGATCACCGACAGGCTGTCTCCCCGTATCACTACATAGGCAATGTCTGGTGTCTGTACCGGGAATTTAAAATCATCCGACACCATGGCCAGTAAATCCCCTGGCGGCACCGCATCGGCTCGCACTTTTACCTTGAAGCCTTCAGGTATTCTCTTATTGCCTTCCCACACTACCGGCCGCAAGGCTCGATTGTCCGCTTGCAGCTGCTCAAGACTAATACCGATAGCGCGGGCAAACACCTCGGCGTCTATGTAAGAGTCTATTTCTACTTCCCGAAAATTTAGCGCCGGATTCAGTCGCACATCGCCGAAATAGCGGAGCGCGTCATTCTCTACCTGCAACACGGCGAGAAATTGCGGGTAAAAATTGCGCGATGCAAAGCCAAAGCGCCGGCCCCGGTAATTCGCAATTATGGTTTCAATATCTGTAGTTTTGGTTTCGCGAACCGCGCGGGCAATACCCCCCACCCCATGATTGTAGGCAGTCAATGCCAATGGCCAGGTACCTAACACACTGTAGTTATATTCCAGCAGGCTCATGGCTGCATTGGTGGCGATATAGGGGTCCATGCGTTCGTCCACGACATGATCTATACGCATGAAGCGTTGGCCGGTACCACGAGTAAACTGCCACATACCGGTGGCGGCGGCACTGGAGCGCGCGCCGGGGTTAAACGATGACTCCACGTGGGGCAACACACCCAACTCCAGCGGCAGATTCTTTTCTCTCACCACATTGTTTATGTGCTGGCGGTAGGCACCGGAGCGTTGCAAGCCGCCGAGAAATCGATCGGATTGTCCCAACTGCCAACGCACATTGGAAGCCGCTGCAGCCAAAGTCCGATTACTGACATCGTCCGGCCACTGCGCAAGAACTCGCTGCTGGCCCAGCGTCAAATTGTTGCGCTTTCCGGTCGAAAGAGTTCTAAGGTTTTTTTGAATACGCTCACGGGCCGATTCGATTTGCCGGCGATTCAGGGGCAGGCTTTCATAAATAACCGACAAGTTGCGGGAATCGTGTAAGAAACCACTCTGGGTATCGACTTCTGTATAAACCCGCACCCAAAAATTGATAGCCGGTTCCAGCTCGGCTGGGCGGGGAAATAAATCCGTGGACTGCCCTAGCGAATTAGCAGACAGACTCATCAAAATAAAAAATAGTGGGTAGGTTTTCCGCCGTACCGGCAGAAACAGGAAAGTCGATAGGACTGTAATCATTGCAGAATTCATTGAAGCGTCATACTCACTGGTTCCGTGCCCAATTTGCGTCTGCTGCAACATAGCAATAAAGCTGAAATTCGCCAAGCGCTAATTCAAGAACTGTCCTGTGGAAGCAGTTCTGGAAGATCGTATGCGGCATTAACGAAGCAGACTTAAGGTATATCGTCCAGTCCGGATCCCTCTTTGACTGGAATCATCAAGTCTTCGCGGGTGACATTCATATAGAGAAGCACGTTGGACGCTATGAAGATGGAAGAATAGGTGCCTATAACCACTCCAATGATTAACCCAACAGCAAAGCCCTGGGTCGATTCGCCACCTATAAATAAGATAGAACACAACACTAACAGGGTAGTGAACGAGGTGATCATAGTTCTGCTGAGGGTTTGATTGAGCGATTTGTTAATCATTTCCAACGGCGAGCCCTTGCGCAGACGCCGAAAATTTTCCCTGATGCGGTCCGACACCACGATGGTGTCATTCAGCGAGTAGCCGATAATAGCCAACAAGGCTGCAAGCGTATTTAAATTGAATTCAATGGCGAAAACGGAAAAAATACCCAGGGTAATAATCACGTCGTGAGCCAGGGCCACCACTGCGCCCATGGCAAATTTAAACTGGAAGCGGACCGAGATGTATACCATGATAATTCCCAGCGCCACCAACATGCCCAGGCCACCCTGTTCGGCCAGCTCGCCGCCGACCTTGGCACTGACGTAGTCTGATCCCAACAGTGTAATCTCACTGCTGCTCTCAGAGCGCAGCAGGCTGGCTATAGTCTCCCCCACTTCGGCTGCTTGCGCGGCCTGGTCGCCCACTGCCACAGTGTCATCCACCGGCAGGATTATCCGAATATCCCGATCGGAGCCAAAACTCACCACCACCGCATCTGCGTAATCATTACTGCGCAAGGTGCCATTGACCTCATTCAGCACCACGGAATTCGAATAATTCAGGCGCACGGAAGTTCCGCTGGTAAAATCTAGCCCAAACTCCAGCGAATTCACGGCCAGGGAGATTATCGAAATCAGCACCAGCATGAGCGAAATCGATCCCGCTATGCGCCGCATGCCCATGAAATCTATTTGTCTGCTTATCAACATACTAGTGTCTACTGTCTCTCATTGAATCGGGTTTTTAGGTAGTAGGTTTTAATTCTCAGCTACCGCGTCAACTGGCGGGTGCTTTCGCATAGTTACCGATGGCGAGGCTTTTAACATTGCGACCGCCATAGAAAAGATTGATCAGGGCTCGAGTTCCTACAATCGCGGTAAACATCGAGGTGATAATGCCTATCATCAGGGTTACTGCGAAGCCTTTTACCGGTCCGGTGCCGATCGAAAACAGCACGGCTGCCACCAGAAATGTAGTGATATTGGCATCGAGGATGGTAGTGAAAGCGCGATTGTAGCCCGCATCTATGGCTTTCTGAGGCGACGCCCCGTTAGACAATTCTTCGCGGATACGCGTGAAGATCAATACGTTGGCATCAACAGCCATGCCCACCGTTAGCACTATGCCTACAATTCCTGGCAGGGTGAGCGTAGCCGGGATAATCGATGACATTACCGCGAAAATCAGCAAGATATTCATGATCAGGGCGGCATTCGCTGCTAAACCGAACATCCGATAGTAAAAGAACATGAAGATAACCACGAGACCAGCAGCGACCTGCACTCCCCGGATGCCCTGATTCAGGTTTTCCGCACCCATAGTCGGACCAATGACTGACTGCTCCACAATTGTCATCGGTGCCGCCAACGAACCGGATTTGATCAATAAAGAAAGCTCGTTCGCTTCCCTCGATGACAAGCCGGTTATGACGAAGGTGCGCGGCAGTGCCGTTTGAATAGTGGCATGACTGATCAGACGTTTGTCTTCGAAAAATTCGGTTTCTTCGACTTCTTCACCGGCGTCATTGAGCGCGGTGATGGTCCGCGATTTGGTTTCAATAAGCAGGATATCCATATTGCGGCCGACGTTATCCCTGGTTACCCGGTTAATCTGATTGCCACCCTGGGCGTCGAGATTAATCTGCACCTGGGGCAAGCCGTTCTGGTCCAGGGTCGAACGCACACTGCTGATGCGGTCTCCTTGCAGGATTACGTCGTTGTCGACGTTGATCGGCACACCATCGGGAGTTGTATATGACTCGTAGGACAGACTCGGGGCGCCGATAGCAGCCTCGAGATGAAATTCCATGGTAGCGATGCGCTGCAATACTCGAATCGCCTGTGCCGGGTCCTGCACACCAGGCAGTTCTACCACGATCCGGTCCGCACCCTGCTGTTGCACCGTAGGCTCGGCCACACCCAGCGCATCCACGCGGTTCAGCAGCGTAGTTCTGTTTGCCTGCAGCGTATCGCGCTGAATCTCCAGCATCGTTTCCGGGGTGAGGCGCATATCCAGTATGGCCAGATCCTCAGACTCTCTGTTTTGGAACTGGAGTTCTGGAAAATTGTCCAACAGTTCAGACCGCGCATTCCTGCGATCGTCCTCACTAGCAAATCGGACTTCGATATGAGGGCTGCTTACCAGGCTAAGGCCACGTGTGCGTATGCGCAGCTCGCGCAAAATTGATCGCACATTGCCCAGGTTGTCCCGCATGCGCCGCTCGATCGCGGCGTCCATATCTACTTCCATCAGAAAGTGCACACCGCCCTGCAAATCCAGCCCAAGATTCATCTGACCAGCACCTATACTCTGCATCCAGGCCGGTGTCGTTGGCGCCAGATTCAGGGCCACTATATAGTCATCACTGAGGGCATCTTCGATCGCAGTCTTGGCGCGCAACTGCTCCTCTACAGTATTGAGTCGGACCAACAAGCTGTCTGCATCCATTTCGGTGCCAAAAAACTCGACCTGGGCCGCTTCCAGCGCGGTGGTGACAACGGTCACATCCGCTTCATTCATATCGGTAGTGGTGTTAGTCACCTGAATCGCTTCGTCATTCTGATAGAGATTGGGGATGGAGTAGAGAAACCCCAGAATCACAATCAGGATGACGAGTCCGTTTTTCCACATCGGGTATTTATTTAACATTTTGAGTCTGCCTGCATGCTGGTGTCTGTAAAATTCGGCGCTATGGGCCACGATTACACAAACTATATCTGCGCAATAGTGCCCTTGGGCAGAGCCGCAACTATGGAAGATTTCTGTAGCTTCAGCTCAACATTATCGGCCACCTGAATAGCCACATAATCATCGTTAACCTTGGTTACCTTGCCAAGCATGCCGCCTGCAGTCATTACCTCGTCACCCTTGGTGATACTGGTTTCCAGCTCTTTCTGCGCCTTTGCCCGTTTCGACTGCGGTCGAAATATGATCAAGTACATCAACACGAACATGCCGCCAAACAATAGCAGATTGGAGGTGAGGGATGCGCCCCCGGTTTCCTGGGCAAAGGCTGTGGGAAATAAAAAATTCATGACAAGTTCTCTCGGTGAAGCGTAGTCTCGTCGTTACCGCCCGTATCAAGCCCGATGATGACGCCGATTGCTACTGTTGTTTGATCGTTAACTCACTGTTATTTGTTCCAACCATAGTTGGAATGAATCCACTGAATTCAAGGCTCGCACCCAAGCGCAGCATCGAATTCAGGGCAGTTCTGCTCAATCCGGATTGCCTTCGGCCTTCAGCCTTTGCTGTGCGATCAGAAATTGGCTAGCAAAGGCGGTCAATCTACCCTGTTCTATAGCGCTGCGCAATTGCGACATCAACTGCTGGTAAAAGTGTAAATTGTGGATCGTGTTCAGCTGTGAACCCAGCATTTCCTTACATTTATCAAGATGATGCAGATAGGCCCGGCTAAAATTCTGACAGGTGTAACAGCCGCAGTCAGGATCCACAGGACTGGTGTCCTGGCGATAGCGACTATTGCGCAAGCGTAATAAGCCCTGAGAGGTGAATAGGTACGCGTTGCGGGCGTTGCGTGTCGGCATGACACAGTCAAACATATCGATGCCATGGCTAACTGCATGGACGATATCCTCCGGAGTGCCCACACCCATCAAATAGCGGGGCTTGCCCGCAGGCATCATCTCGGCGCAGGACTCGATGACAGCCACCATCTCAGGCTTCGGCTCGCCCACGGACAGACCTCCCAAGGCATAGCCATCGAAATCCAAATCAACCAATTCTGCCAGCGACTGCGCGCGTAAATGCTGAAACATACCGCCCTGCACGATGCCAAACAATGCGGCCGGGTGTGAGCCATGGGCCTGCTTGCAGCGCCGGGCCCAGCGCAGAGACAACTGCATGGAGTCCTGTGCCTGTTTCTCTGTAGCTGGATAGGCAGTGCATTCATCGAAGACCATAATGATGTCGGCGCCAAGTTTATGCTGTACCTCGATTGCAGTCTCTGGTCCGAGAAATATTTCGGCGCCATCTACCGGCGACTGAAATTTCACCCCCGCTTCCGAGATCTTCCGCCTCGCGCCCAGGCTGAAGACTTGAAAGCCACCCGAATCTGTCAGAATCGGTTTCTCCCAGCCCATAAAGTCGTGGAGATCACCGTGGGCCTGTATGGTTTCTGTGCCCGGACGCAGGAGCAGATGAAAAGTATTGCCGAGTACAATTTCGGCACCGGTAGCTGCCACCTGTGCCGGGCTCAGACCCTTCACCGAGCCGTAGGTGCCTACCGGCATGAATGCCGGCGTCGCCACCTCCCCACGGGGAAATTGCATGACGCCCCTACGAGCTTTGCCATCGGTGGCCTTGAGTTGAAACTGCAGCTGACAGCTAGACATAGGAGTTCTACTAGTGCTCGCGGGTGGCGTGAAAAGTGATTTCTGGCCAGCGCTCTTGCATCGGGCTCAGATTGACTCGCGTGGGCGCCAAGTAAGTGAGGTAACCACCGCTATCGATGGCCAGGTGCTCGTGTGCCTTCTTGCGGAATTCCTCTAACTTCGCCTTGTTGTCGGACTCCACCCACCGCGCTACATACACATTTACCGGCTCGTAAATGCAGTCCACCTTGTATTCGTCTTTGAGTCGAAAGGCCACTACTTCGAACTGCAAGACACCGACGGCACCCACAATCAGATCGTTGTTCCTCAACGGCATAAAAACCTGGGTGGAGCCTTCCTCCGAGAGTTGGGTCAGGCCTTTTTGCAATTGTTTTACTTTCAGCGGGTCCTGCAAGCGGATGCGTCTAAACAACTCCGGCGCAAAATGGGGAATGCCCTTGAATTTCAGCTCTTCGCCGGAACTAAAGGTGTCGCCGATCTGAATCGTGCCATGATTGTGCAGGCCAATGATATCACCCGAGACAGCCACCTCGGTCTGGGTTCTCTCTCCCGCCAGGAAGGTGACTGCATCGGCAATTTTCACATCTTTAGCAATTCTGGTGTGGCGCATCTTCATACCCTGCCTGTACTCGCCGGAACAGATCCGCATGAAGGCGATACGGTCTCGATGCCGGGGATCCATATTGGCCTGAATTTTGAAGACGAAACCGCTGAAGTCGGCCTCGTCGGCTCTTACAATTCTGGTTTCTGTTGCGCGACTCTGCGGTGCGGGCGCCCACTGCACGAAATCATCTAGCATTTCCCTGACACTGAAATTGCCCAGGGCCGTACCGAAGTAAACCGGCGTCAGTTCGCCCTTTAAATAGGCCGCTTTGTCAAACTGGTGACTTGCACCTCTCACCAATTCAATCTCATCTCTGAAGTCTTCGGCGTAATCGCCAAGCAAAGCGGTGGTTGCCGCACTGTCCAGCCCCTTGATTTGAACATCTTCCGGAATCTGACTGCCCTGACCCTGTTGATAAACGTGAACGGTATCAGTGTTGAAGTTATAGACTCCCTTGAATTCCTTGCCCATACCCAGCGGCCAGTTGATAGGCGCGCACTTGATTTTTAACACCGCTTCGATCTCATCGAGAATCTCCACGGGGTCCAGAATGTCCCGGTCCAGCTTATTTACAAAAGTAAAAATTGGCGTGTCGCGAAGCCGGCACACATCCATCAGTTTAATGGTTCGCGCTTCCACACCCTTGGCGCCATCCACAATCATCAGCGCCGAATCCACGGCCGTTAGTACCCGATAGGTATCCTCGGAGAAATCTTCGTGGCCGGGAGTATCCAGCAGGTTGACCATTCTCTGCCGGTAAGGGAATTGCATTACCGAGGATGTCACCGAAATTCCGCGTTGTTTCTCCATGGCCATCCAGTCCGAAGTCGCATGACGATCAGATTTCCGGGATTTCACGGTACCGGCGACCTGAATCAGCTTGCCAAGCAACAGCAACTTCTCGGTTATGGTGGTTTTCCCCGCATCGGGGTGAGAAATGATCGCCAGCACCCGGCGGCGTTGAATCTCTTCTTGTAAGGCTGCTGTGGTCATAGGTTTGGCCGTGGCGCTAGTCGGCACCAACGTTCTGAGCGAGTTGCATGCAAGCCACTGTCTGCAAAAGAATAAAAGTCGCCTTCAAAACATGAAAGGCCGCGAAAATAAAAGCGGCGCGATTATAGCAGTTGCAGGGTTCTGGTGGGAAACCCGAAAACCTCGGCGAATCAATCTGACAGCATGGCTGGGATCAGGCAATCGCAGCCTTTGGCATGAGCGACACTTGCACTACAATGGTCGCGCCGAGACCCAGGAGCGCATTACATGGACTTCACACTATCCCCAGAGCAACAGGCCTTACAGCAATCAGTCAGGCAATTTGCACAGAAAGAATTACCCGAACTGGCCCGCCAGATAGAGGCCAGCGACGAACCCGCTGGCATCGAATTAAGAAAGCGCTTTGCGGAATTGGGATATCTGGGAGTCAACCTCGACAGCCGCTACGGCGGTGCCGGTATGTCGCACCTGGACGCCGTGCTGGTATTGGAGGAGATTGCCAAAATCTCTATCGCCGTAGCCTTCCCGATTTTTGAATCCTGTTTTGGGCCCTGCCTGGCGATCGCTCATTTCGGCAGTGAAAAAATGAAGGCTGACATTTTGCCCAGGGTCTGCGCTGGCGACATCGTTGTTGCCGTCTCCATGTCGGAGCCCAATGCAGGGTCGGCCCTCACCGACCTGACAACCCAGGCCCGGGTTGACGGCGACCGCGTAGTCCTTAACGGCGCCAAGCGCTGGTGCTCCGGTGCCGGCCATTCTGAAATGTACGTGGTTTACTGTCGGCTGGACGGCATTGCGGGTGCGAAGGGAATTGGTGCGGTTTTGCTAGCAAAAGATACCAAGGGCTTCAGCTTCGGCAAGCGCGACCACCATATGGGCTTTCGCGGAATATACAGCGCCGACATGTATTTAGATGAGGTAGAAGTGTCCGCCGACAATATCCTGGTGCCGGCTGGTGGCTTTGGCAAGCTCATGGATGCCTTTGACCTCGAACGTTGTGGCAACACCACCATGTCCTTGGCCATCGCCCAATCAGCCTTCGACTTCGTGCTGGACTACGTGCAGCAACGGCGGCAATTTGGCAAACCGCTGGTTGACTTCCAGGCCGTACAACTGCAACTTGCGGAAATGAAGATGAAGCTGGAAGCCGCGCGCCTGCTACTCTATCGCGCCGTCGTCAACGCTGAGAGAGGCCTGCCGTCTGTCGCCGAAAGCTCGGTCGCGAAATGCTTCGCCAATGAAACAGTTAGAGAAGTGACAGGCAAGGCTATGCAACTAATGGGTGGCTACGGCTACTCCAAAGAATTCCCTATCGAGCAGAAACTCCGCGACGCCTGGGGCTGGGGAATCGCCGGTGGCGCTATCGATATACAAAAAGTCAATATTGCTGCCACCCTGGTCGGTAAACGCTTTAATCAGCGCGCGAGCTGAGAAAGTTCTCAGCGGGAAATTAATTGCAGACTCATGAGTGAGAATAGCAACAAGTCTGGCCTAATGAGATTTCTACTTGAGTCTGCGGCGCAGGCAGCGGACGAGAGTAAGGCTTACATGCAAAACCAGACGAAGTGGCGAGTAAAGAATTACCTGCGGTGAGGTACTGCCAGCTTAGTGCAAGGTGGCAGAATGCGGCTTTGCATGCTTCTCCGCGAATTCCGGGTGCAGAATATCTATACGTTTGACCAGCAATAAATCGTGGCGACAGAGTTGGTCATATTCATCCGTCTCCCGCACATCGATGTCATCCAGCAACACACACACCACGTCATCGTCTTCCACATCAACGATGACGCAGGGTTTGAAGCCGCTCACCGTATTCAGCGAGGCGAATGCGCCGATATTGCAGGGATGCACAGGAAACTGACTGTCGGTTTGTTTGAGCAAGCCGTAGGAAGTGAAGGCGACTCCGAATCCCGCCGCAGCAACGATATGAATGATGTCAATAATGTCAGGGTCGGCGAGGTCGATGCGAACAGTATCGGGCATGGCTTCGCGTTTACTCAGTTGCTTCTGATTGACCAACTTCAAAAACAGACTAATGTCTTCCTGGTTCCATTCCAGGGTTTCTTCTTTTTCTGAGCGAGTGCTGTCAGAAGATAGGCTCATCACACTGGTTTCAATGGTGAGGTCTTTAATTTCTGTGTCTGGAGGACAGGGCACCACCATTGCCACGGAGCAGTAGCCTTCGCTACTCTCAGCACTGAGACGCCACAAGAAAGGAATTTCGTTGTTTAGCTCTATCATCTGCTACTGCTATAACGGAACTGTGAGGTGCACGATACCATAATCTTGATTTTAGCAGAATCCTTACTCTGTACGAAGCTTAACTATGAGGAACAGAACGCGTGCTAAAACAACAAATCCCCAGAACTGAAATATAAGCACTTAAGTCTACTTGCTAACGAGCTGTCAAACTAATCGCAGTAAACCGTTGAGAAGCCTGGGTTTTCAGAAAAATTGATCGCGGATATTTTTTTCCACAGAAACTGTGGATAAGTCGGTGCATAGTTCTTTAATATTAGCCGCAAAGCTCGAATTTTCGCCAATTTGGCACAAGTTGATCAATTTTTAACCAGCACAATAAACTTATATTTTTCAACGAGATATGAGATTTAGAAAGATCGTTTTAAAATAAAACCTGCATTTTATCGGGCTTTTGTGACAGGCATCGCATTTTTGTGCATAAATTCTCGGGTAAAACGTAATTCCCCAATTTCAAACAGTCATTTCCCACTGTTTTTATTGAAGTTTTTCAAGCTATAATAACGTCCGTTCACGTAGAGTACCTTCGAGCTGCAACCATGATCAATAAACCACCGCCCCTGGCTGCCAGCTTAATTCTGGTCCTGATACTCGCGGTTGCCGCCCTTGGCTGGGGTGTGGTCCGAAAAGCGCAGCTGGATAGCAGTAGTAGTGAATTAGCTCTGGCACTCACTGAAGCCATACTGAGCTCCGAATCAATGGAGCTGCTACTGGCGAATATCCACCCCAGCTTCACTCAAAACACGCCGATCGAATCTTTCCAGTCTTTCATTAGCATGACCAGCGCTCGTCTCGGGGCCTAGACCTCCTTCGACACTATAAGCGGTACGGCGAGCATTCCCTTACTCCCCTTGTTTGCAAACACAGCGACCGCCAGTTATGAGATTGGAGTAAGCTATGAGTCCGCGCCGGCCAGCGCGTTAATAGAAATGGTCTATGCGCAAGGCAGTTGGCAAATCACCTCGTTCAATCTGGTTTCGGAATTTTTGGCACCCTGAGCTTGCGGGCATTACCGCAATTGAAGGCGGTAATCTTGCTCTCGAGAGATGGATTTATGGATTGTCAGCGCGGGCAGGCCAGGCAACTCACGATCATTCGCCCACCACGCGCAACAGTTGCTGGTAGTCACTAATCCCCTGGAATATCTTGGCGATACCATCTTGCCGCATGGTTATCATGCCATCCTTGATGGCCTGCGTGGTGATTTCACTCACATCAGCCTTCCTGTAAATCATGGCGGATATTTCGTGGGTGCCTTCCAGTAACTCATGAATACCGGTGCGACCTTTATAGCCAGTATCACCGCATACATCGCAGCCGATAGCGCCCATCAACTGTATGTTATCCCGGTCGTAACCAAGCTCATCAAATTCATCTTGGCCATAGGCATCGATTAAATGCTTCAACTCCTTCTGATCCGGCTTATAGGGCTGCTTGCATTTTCCACACAGCGTCCGCATCAGCCGCTGGGCCAAAACACCAAGCAGCGCGTCGGAGAAATTTACTGGATCCAGACCGTGGTCCAACAGGCGGGTAAGGGTTTCAGGTGCAGAGTTCGTGTGCAGGGTGGATAACACCAGGTGACCCGTTAACGAGGCTTCGATACCGATGCTCGCCGTTTCCTCGTCGCGCATCTCACCAATGAGAATCACATCCGGATCGGCACGCAGGAATGCCCGCATCGCCGTGGCGAAGGTAAAGTTTATCTTTGGCAGCATCTGTACCTGCTGCAGTCCAGGCTGCGTAATTTCCACCGGATCTTCCGCCGTCCAGATTTTACGTTCCGGTTTGTTAATATGTCCCAGCACCGCGTGCAGCGTCGTAGTCTTACCAGATCCAGTGGGCCCAACTACCAGAAACAAGCCATGGGGGTGGCCAGACATTTCAATGATTTTTTCGTGATTTTTTGCGCTGAGATTCAACTTATCCAGGGGCATGGCACTGCCGGCAGCCAGCAGTCGCATTACCGCGCTTTCACCCTGTACCGTTGGCACCGTCGCCACCCGCAATTCCAGGCTCTTGCCGCGAATCTTCAGTTTGCACTTGCCGTCTTGTGGCAAGCGCCGCTCGGCAATATTGAGACGTGAGATCACTTTAATGCGCGCGACCAAGGCCGCACAGTGTTCCTTAGGAACCTTTAACAGTTCCCGGCAAATACCGTCCACTCGAATCCTGACGCCACCTGGTGCCGAGTCCTTGCCCGGTTCAATATGAATATCGGAAGCACCCAGACGGTCGGCTTCGGTGATGATGCGGTTTACCAACTGGATGATGGCGGAGGTTGCAGCCAGGCTTTCCTCGTCATCGTCGTCATCGTGTTCAATTTCGATGCCGCCCTGCTCCTCCAGTGAAGCAAACACGTCATCGAATCCGGCTTCCATATCCTCTTCTTCACCACCACGCAAAAAATTGATGATGTGTTCAGGCAGGCCCACACGAAATACGTAGTTACGGGCATTAACGACGCCCTGAATCTCCATTATGCGTTGATAATCGGAAGGGTCATCTATGAGGATGACGGCTTCTTCCTTGTTGCCCGCTACCGGTAGCCACAGGTTACTGCGCAGATAACTGACGCCAATATTTTCCAGCAGATCGAAGGGCAGCTCCTGCTTGGCGTCGTATTTCATGTACGGCACGCGGTAATAATATTCCAGAGATTTACCGATCACGTCCGCGTCCAGGCCAAAGTCCTCCATCAATAAACGCGTCACCGATCCGCCATAGAGTGACGTGCTATTCTGCAATTCAGCCAACTCGACAGCCGTGATTTTACCTTTCTGCACCAGTTAGTCATAAGGGCCCTGGGTGCTTTGCAAGGATGCCCGGAATTGCTTCGCCAGCATCTGGCTTACCATCATGGCGTGCTTCAGGTCTGTCTTGCTGAACTCCTTATCGCCTTCGAAATTTATTAGTTGCATAACACCCAACAAAATTTCATCCTTGATGGGAACTATGATCATGGACTTGACAGACCAGCCCTTGGCTTCACTAAAACTCTTACTAAACTGCAGTCGCGGGTGTATATCTGTTAATTCCTCAGAGTTCAAAACATTCTTTACCACCAGTGTCCGTTGACTGAGAGCCACATAACCAGCGAGGGAAGTTGGACTGAATGGAACCCGAATTTCTATGGAATCGTCGTCTTCCGGATCACCGCCTTTGAAGCTGGCCAAAATCTCTTTACCATTGTCCACGCTCTGGTAAATAGTGAACAACCTGACACCTAAAAGATCGAGCAAATCCTGCTCGACCTGTTTCATAGCAGTCTTCAGGTTTTTGCTGCGCTTCAGACGTTGGTATACTTTAGACAGGCGGGTGACGAACTCATCTGGTACGGCTTCAGGGGCAGTCTTAACTGCCGCTGGAGTTTCAATCTCAATATCTGTGGTTGCTGTATCCGCCATCGTTTTCACTTCTTTTGCAGCTAGCTGCCGATTACTTTTGCAGGGAGTCTCAATTTTTTTCTTCGCACCTTGCCGTCCGGAATATTTCCGGGCTGATCAGGCCCTGTGGTAAGCTTTTCCGTCGATATGTGGAAACAAAACAAAATGCCAGCAATTTCAATCAGTTTCAACCGCTTTTTGTTGCTTTTGCTGTTGCAAATCGGCTTGATTCCCGTAGCAGAAAGTCAATTGCCTGTACTCAGCGAACAGCAATTACAATGGCTCGGAGAGAGAGTGTTCACTAACGAGTGTGCCTCCAACTACGATTGTCTCACCAGCTGGAACCCAGGCGAAGATTTTCCTTCTCTGGGAATAGGCCATTTCATATGGTACCAGGCTGATCAAATCGAGCCCTTCGAAGAAACTTTCCCCGCCTTGCTGCAGCACTATCAAGCTCAGGAAATCGCCCTGCCACAGTGGCTACAGGCGCTGCCGGGCGCCGACTCTCCCTGGCGCAGCCGCCAACAATTCTACGCAGAATTCAAGCAGCCAAAGATGCAGGAATTGCGACAATTCTTTGCCACCACCAAGTCAGTTCAAGTTGATTTCATTGTCCAGCGGCTGCAGGCATCAGTGCCCGTGCTGCTAGCCAATCTCGCAGTACAGCAGCGCAGCAATCTGAGCAACAGCTTATACAGCATAGCCCGAAGTCATGCCCCCTACGGCATCTACGCGCTTATAGACTACCTACACTTCAAAGGCACAGGAACGAGTCCACGGGAGAGATACCAGGGACAAGGCTGGGGTTTATTGCAAGTCTTGCAACAGATGCAGGGCGGACCCAACACCCTCTACAGCTTCGTAAGTGCCGCTTCAAGCATACTGGAGCAGCGGGTTCGCAATGCACCCGCGCAGCGAAATGAACAGCGCTGGTTAGCAGGCTGGAACCAACGCCTGCAGACTTATCTACCCCCACTAACAGGAATCAGGTAAACACGGCAGCACGGTTCCTAGCTGGCAGTTTTTACGAAATGTTGCCGAGAGCGAGAAATCCGATTACCCTGCATGCTTGCACGCGCCCAGCCTAAAAGTATTTCCTGACTATGACTTTTGAACGCCCCAATATTGAGAAGATGCAAGGCTATACCCCTGGGGAACAGCCAGACGAAGGTAATACCATCAAACTCAATACCAATGAGAATCCGTATCCGGCCAGCCCACAGGTCGCGGCGGTGTTGCGGAGCATGCAGGTGGATAGCCTGCGCCGCTACCCGGCACCGTTCGCCGACAAGTTCAGACAAGCCGCTGCCAGACTGCACCAGGTTTCCACCCACAATATCATTCCCACTAACGGTGGTGATGAGCTATTGCGACTGGTACTAACGACGTTCGCAGACAGTGGCGACACTGTCGCCATCACCAGGCCAAGCTATTCATTGTATCCGGTGCTAGCGGATATCCAGGGCTGCAAACTAGCGGAAATTCCGCTACAGGCAGATTGGTCGATGCCGGCAAACTTCCTCACTGAGCTACAACACTGCAATGCCAGGCTTGCTATCCTGGTTAATCCGCACGCCCCCACCGGTGCTCTGCTGTCGAGCGCGTATCTCGATGAGTTGGCAGCGAATTTTCCCGGAGTTCTGGTAGTCGATGAGGCCTACGTAGATTTTGTCGAGCCTGAACTTGCATACGATTCAGTCCCGCTCATTCAGACGCATGAGAACCTGTTAATTCTGCGTACGCTGAGCAAAGGCTATGCCCTTGCCGGGCTCCGTTTCGGCTATGGCATCGGCTCCCAGTCCCTGATCGCTCCGATGCTGTATAAGACCCGTGACAGCTATAACACGGACACTATTTCTCAGCATTTAGCGACAGCCGCGTTGGAGTCTATCGACTATGCCCGGGAAATCTGGGCCAGAATCAGATCTGAGCGCGATAAACTACGCTCGTCTCTGGAGCAGATGGGATTGCCCACATTGCCCAGCCAATCTAATTTCTTGCTGTGCACAGTTCCCGAGATGGTGGGAGCAGAAGCGCTTTATCTGGCACTGAAACAGCGCAATATCCTGGTGCGTTATTTCGATCAGGACCGCCTGCGGGACAAACTCCGAATCTCAATTGGCAGCGAGCAGGAAAACGCCAGCCTCATCGCGGCCCTGACGGTAATACTTCAGGGAACAGCAAGCGATTAAATCGCCACCCGTTGGTTAGGCCAGCTCTGAATAGTACGGTTGACAAGGGCAGTGCCGGGGTTTAGAAATACTGCACATGACGGGCGAGTGTCGCTGCGGCCACCACCGTTCATTCGCTTATACTTTATCCATAGCTTTTACGGATTGCACATGCCCGATCCGAGTAACGATTCGAGCCCTTCCAGATATCATTTTTGCCCGGACTGCAAGAAACCCCTGCGCCGCAGGCAGGGCAAGATGGGGCCCTTTTGGGGTTGCACCGGCTACCCGGAATGCACCACCACGCTTAACGATGTCGACGGCAAACCTTCAGAGCAGGCTGATTTACATTATCGCTGTCCTCTGTGTACCCGGCACCTGGTTCGAAGCGGTAAAGGCGATGACAAATATTGGTTTTGCAGTGGTTACTCAAAAGGATGTAAAGTGACCCTCGCCGACAAGGATGGCACTCCCGAAACCACATACCGTTGCCGGGAGTGTGGCCAGTTACTGGTCAAACGCACTGGTAAAAACGGCATTTTTTGGGGTTGCTCCAGCTATCCAGAATGCACGGCGAGCTACCGGGATAAAGACAATGAGCCACAGCTTTGATATTTTCACTACTTAAGGTACGTAAGAAAACCGCAGCGAGTATCGCCGGTATATTCATCGGTGTCACCTGTCTCTGGGGTTTGTCCATGTGGCAAGACATTTCCCGTCAGGAAATACTGAATATTTTACTGGCGACGCTAATTATGCTGCTGGCAATCATCGGCGGCGCGCTGTTACTGATAACCGTATTCAAACTGCTGGGGAGACTCTTCCACAAACTCAGCGCAGCGAAAGGCGATGACATCGACGCTGGCTCTGAGCAATAACCGAGGCTGCAGCGCCTATCGCAGCGGCAACGAAGCCGACAGGATTAGAGCATCTTCTCTGCCCGTGCCATCGGGGTAGTAATTTTTACGTTCCCCAATCTGAATAAATCCCATGGATTGATACAGGGCGATGGCGGCGGCGTTAGAGGAACGTACTTCGAGAAAACAGACACCAGCTTCGAGTTTGAACGCCCGCTCCAACAAAATATTGAATAACTTCCGTGCCAGACCCTGCCTTTGGAACTCAGGGCTGACGCACAGCGTTAACAAATGGCACTCGCCAATGGCGACAGACATCACCCCATGGGCAACGATCTGTTGCTTATTAGCCAACACCCAGCATTGATACCCCGCTCGCAGGCAGTCGATGAAAATCCTTTTGGTCCAGGGATGGTCATAGGCGTCCGCTTCATTTTTAACCACAAGGTCTAAATCGCTGGCACGCATGTTGCGCGCGAAAAAATCCAGTTTGCTTTGTGAGTTCAACACGGAATAGCAGCCTACCGACCTAGTGAGAAAGGCGTTGACGCAGCGACTGTAGTTGTTTCCAGGCATCACGCTTTAATAGTGGATAAGCCAACATGGATTGCAGGCTGGTGGTAATGGTGATCCTGTAGTTACTAGAAGAGTTACTAGTAATGTCACTGTCGAAAAATTGAAAATCCCGCTGCTCTTTCCCATCTTCATTAACCGTAAGCAGTTCATCAAGCTGTCCTGCAAATATCAGCAGATTTTCAAACCGATTAATTTCATGGCGCTTTTTTATAAACCCAAGCAACGCCTTGCGCGCAGCCAGTGCTGGCTTAATCTTCATGTCCAGCTGCGCCGCAAATGGCCAGCTGAAGGTTTCAGGCAGAAATTCGCAGTGGCTGCTATTCACCTCAAGGGCACGCAGTATCGCCTGCAGCAGCGCAACAGAATGAGCTTGTGATTCCCCTCCCCAGTGGTGCGGAACCTCATCGATGACCGCCAGCTTGTTACTGATAGGGTAGTAGCACAATTCGAATTTCAGCTCCGCTGGGGAATCTGTCTCTGCTGCAGCCTCCTGATCACTCCCCCTACTACTCTCATCGACGTTTTTATCGCTAATTTGCTGGCGCTTATTGCTACTGTATTCCTTATTGCCCACCTCGCTGCCACTCTCCTTGCTGGTTTTGTGTAGTGGCTGTCTCGGCTCCCGCGTGGAACCGCTACTACTGGCAGCTGGGCTGGCAAGCTCCGACACTGCAGCCTCTGGCGTTGCAAGCTCAGTCGCTGAATCAAGCTGGTACTGTGGCGAGGCTTTAGCCCCGGCTAAGCTGATGCGGGGAAAATATGACTGAATTCCCATTGCTTTGAGATAGGCCTGGCGCTGCACTTCATTCATGTTTGCTTATCGGCTTGAGCTGAATCGACCTGCCAATATACGCGTTTGCTACCATCCCAACAACAGCAACTACCGATTCAAACCAGGCCGACGAATTCACTGGAGTTGGCGATTGCGGTAAAAGACTTTTCATGATTGAATCCGGCTTCTCGCAGTGGAGATGAGTCAATGAAAGGTATTCTTTGTGTGTCCTATGGCCCGCCAGAAAATCTGGTTTTAGAAGATATTGATGACCCCATTGCTGGCGATGATGAAGCTATTGTCGAAGTCTATGCCGCCTCGTTGAACTTCCCCGACGGTCTGCAAATTCAAGGTAAATACAAATATCAGCCGCCAATGCCGTTCTCGCCGGGGTCTGAGGTGGGTGGCATCATCAAATCCCTAGGAGGGGGACTGGAACGTTTCGCTGTTGGCGACCGCGTCATGGCTACAACAACTATTGGTGGTCTCGCTGAGCAGGTCGCGGTTAAAGCCGAAGGCTTGAGGAAAATCCCTGCCAGCATGGATTTCAAAACCGCGGCGAGCTTCGCTATGGTTTACACTACGTCCTACTACGCTCTCAAGCAACGCGCACAACTACAAGCAGGTGAGACGCTGCTGGTTCTGGGTGCGAGCGGTGGCGTCGGCCTGGCAGCAGTAGAATTGGGCAAGTTAATGGGAGCAAAGGTAATCGCAGCGGCTAGTACGGTCGAAAAACTGGATTTCGTAAGCCAGCTGAAGCCGGATGAATTACTCAATTACGCTGACGGCGAGTTGAAAGAAAAAGTAAAAGTACTTACCGCAGGAAAGGGTGCAGACGTGATTTATGACCCCGTCGGCGGTGATCTTTTCGATCAGAGCTGCAGATGCATTAACTGGAATGGCAGACTATTGGTCATCGGTTTCACCAGTGGGGGTATTCCTCGGACGCTTTCGCAAGGAAGAGCCGGCAGAGTATGAACGTAATTTTGCCGAGCTGCTCAGCCTGTACGATGAAGGCACGTTGCGGCCAATCGTTACCCAGTCCTATCCATTCTCCAACTATGTAGATGCCTTCAATGTGTTCACCGAGCGTCGAGTAATGGGCAAAGTGACTCTGGAAGTGAAAGCAGAAGTAAAGCCAGGAAGCTGAGATGGTACATGATAAGTAATGCTGAGATTCGCGAAGATCTGGAGCAACTAAAACATATTGTTGCGGCCCACAAGGCGGCAGAATCGGATCTTGCCACCGAAACCCTGGTGATTGATGGCCAGCAATTAGATGTCTTTAGCAAGGTGCCAAAAAATCTGGGCGGCATCTATCAGCTTGGCCTGAACGCTGCAGACAGTACTTTTCTGGTCTACCAGGAAGAACGCTTTTCATTCGCACAAACACTGGATAAAACCGCACGCCTGGCTAGCGTGCTGGTGCATCACTATGGCATTAAAAAAGGCGATCGGGTAGCGATCTGCGCTCGTAATTCTCCCGAGTGGTGCATCAGCTATATGGCCATAACCACCATAGGCGCCGTCGCGGTGCCGATGAATTCCTGGTGGAAAGGACCGGAGTTGCAGTATGGACTTGACGACAGCGGCTCCAGGGTAGCGCTCCTCGACGCGCCCAGACTGGAGCAGATCGCTCCGTATTTGCAAGGTCTCGATATCGAAATTATTTCGATTAAGCTAGACGCAACATCAAACCACCCTGAATTCTATAGTCTGATCGAATCTGTGCAGCCGATCTCTGCCGCCGACATCGCTGCCTTACAGCTGGAGCCTGAAGACAATGCCAGCATCATGTACACCTCAGGTTCAACTGGCCACCCCAAGGGTGTGCTTTCCAGCCATCGCAATATCATCAACGCACTCTACACCTGGTATTTCGTTAGAGGAGTCACAGAGATCATGCGGCCAGAGTTAGTGGAGAAGAATCCAGAGTTCGCCCCTGCCATTATCGCCAATGTGCCGCTGTTCCATGTTAGCGGCAGTCATGCTCAATTCCTGGCGTGTTTCCTGTATCGGCGTAAGTTCGTCATGATGTACAAGTGGGACGCGGAGCTGGCTCTGGAATTAATCGAAAAGGAGCGTATTTCTGTGCTCCACGGGGTTCCAACCCAGATCTGGGAGGTGATGGAGTCAGACAAATTTGCCAGCACTGACCTGCGCAGTCTGCGGGGTGTTCATAGCGGTGGCGCACCGCGACCCCCAGAGCATCTGAGCATGATGCTGGATAAGTTCCCCGCCGCCGCCATTCCCGGCCTTGGCTATGGTCTTACCGAAACCAACGGCATCGGTGCGATTATCTCCGGTAAGTTTTATGCAGCACGGCCCAATAGTACCGGCCGACCGACACCACCAGTAACAGCTCTGGTTATCCAGGATGAGACCGGTAAGGAAGTAGCTAGCGGCGCAGTGGGCGAGATATGTATCAAGGGTCCAACGGTCATGAAGGGCTACTGGAACCAACCCGAGGCTACCGCTGAAGTAATGAAAAATGGCTGGTTTCATACTGGCGATATTGGCATGCTGGATGCACTGGGGTTCGTTATTATCCTGGACCGGGCCAAGGACATTGTCATCCGCGGTAGTGAGAATATCGGCTGCGCCGAAGTCGAATACGCGATTACGGAACACCCCGCTATTAGCGAAGTTTCTGTCTACGGTATTCCCGATGAGCGACTGGGAGAGGTGCTCTGCACCAGTATCATGCTAAAACCTGAACATCAGCTTCAGAGCAGCGAATTAAAAGCATTTTTGGCCGAAAGAATAGCCGCTTTCAAAATCCCTGAACTTGTGTTTTTCCAACACCAACAGCTGCCTCGACTCGCTACTGGCAAAATTGCCAAAAAGCAGTTAAGACAGGCAACCATCGACAGACTGACAGTCCGTTAGTCACCGCTACCAGCAGACAATCGGCTGCCGATTTTGTTGGTTCTCCATCCCACCCTTTAGTAACGCGCGTCCAAGTCTGAGTTACCGGCTTCGGGGGGCTTCAAAAAATAAGCAAAATAATATTAAAGAATCACGCTGCGGCGAACGATTAGCTAGTTAGACGCGTGCTTATTTGAACTACTCCAGTGTCTATCGACGGGATGGACAGGGTTGAGCCTGCAAATGAACTTGCTCCCTCAGCGGTAGCATCGCTTAGCTCAGCTGCGTTACTTAACTCCAGCTCGACAGGATCTGTGTCGGCGACAACAGCCAGATCCAGACGGAAAAAGACATCACCGACGGCCAGCACGGGTATCGATAAAATATTACCCGTAATACTCGCATCTTGTGCCTGGGACAGCGATGGGGTGAGTAGGCTGGTAAAAAACAACGCCACAAATGCAGTCAAGTTGCGGGTAATCTTTCTGTTCCTGAAATAGTACTTGTCCATGGTAAAATCAGCCCCCCCCCTTCAAGGCTTTCTTTCAGATTGGTTTTGCTATGCCCGAATTTCACAGCGGACTAGCGATACATAGGAGAACGGATTCAACAGCACTTGCTTTCACTAAGGCTGGAAAGACAATACCGAAATCGCGTTGGCGAATGACTAACGGGTGGCAGCCTTACTGTCATTCAGTTTGGAAATTCAGCGCGCGAGGGAGGAGAACTAATCGGTTTGTGGCGCGGGCACAATGGGCATTGAGCCAATCAATAAATAAATAGCTCGCGCGGCCGTCGCCATCTCGAAACCCCGGGGTCCGGTATAGAATTAGCCAACTTGAGCACAGTGTAATATATTAAATCTCCAGACCTGCTGTCTTTTTCACTCTTTTAGCGCATTTCAGAACAGGCAATCAAACTATGACTACTTTCATCACCCGAAGTGGCGCAGCCAGGCAAGCTGCCTTTGCTGTCTTTTTAATCAGCGGCGGCCTGACCATGGCGGCTGAAGTTCCTCTTCA
>CAVOFA010000027.1:0-28445 GCA_963694865.1 Gammaproteobacteria bacterium
CATCTGGACTAACGCCTCGTTAACCAGTCTCTCGCGCCCAAGGGACGTAGACTCTCTTGTGGTGTCGGCGGAGGAAGCCCGGATTATTGCCGCCAATGTTCCAATTGCGGGTCTTGAGGGTGGTTTGGACGAAGGCGATGGGGTCAACGAAACACCAGATTTAGCCGGTGATGACTTCGGCACCCGGGCCTACAATAGCTTTTGGGTCGATCCCGGCTCCAATCTGGCTCTGGTCAAGGGCGAGTACCGTAGCTCATATCTTGTCGAGCCGGATGGCGGACGCGTACCCCGCCTGGAAAATCCGCAGTATGATTTCGAACGCCGTAATTTCGGCTCCCGTTATGCCACCGGCTTCGGCGACGCCCGTGGACCGGAAGCCATTCCCAATGCAGAGCGCTGTCTGTTGGGCTTTGGCAACAAAGCCGGCCCAGGAATGATGGGCGCCCTTTACAACAATACCTATCAATTCGTGCAGACTGAAAACTACGTCATGATCATGGTGGAGATGGTCCACGATGCCCGCATCATTCCCGTGTTTGATTCACCTGAAGAGGCCCGGGCGCATCGACGGCCGGTAGCGCTCGAGCAATGGTTTGGCGATTCTGTGGGCTGGTATGAGGGTGATGAGCTGGTGGTAGAAACCGTCAACATTCACCCCCTGCAGTTGAGTCAGAGTTCCGTGCCCATCACCAAGGCGGGCCGCATCATCGAGCGATTCAGCCGTTATTCCGACGGCGAAATCTTCTATCAATTCATGGTTGAAGACAGCAACATTTACAGCGAGCCCTGGACCGCAGAGCTGAGCTTTTACGCCACCAACGACGGTTTGTACGAATACGCCTGTCATGAAGGCAATTATGCAATGCCGGGCATACTGGCGGGCGCGCGCAGGCTGGAAATGGAAGCGGAGTTGAAATAAGTTCCGCTCTTCCGTTGGTCGAGCTTAGCTGGGGTCAGATCCGTGGCAGCCTGGTTATGGCTGCCGCTGGTGCAGACACTCAATAGACCTTGAACGTTGCGTGCATGCTCAGGGGCTTCTGAAGGGCCTCAATATTCGTGTAACCAGAGACACTGGCTTGTCGTGCAGCATTTCCTCGATGTCATCATGTGCATGCACTGCGTCTTTAAGTTCGGTCGCAACACCAGCAGAATCCTCATCCAGCGTAGGAACTTGCGCCTCTTCATCAACTGGCCCAGCCGGATTGGCTACCCGACCTTCCTCCTCGGAGTAGGTAAGACTGTTATTTGACTCCTGGAAATTCAACATCTCATTGCAGATCTCGTTATATTCTTCCGCTGTAAGCAGCTCAGGACATTCTTTCATGTTCAGGGTGAATTAACGGTCATTTAGCGCTGACAAAAAATGTAAATCTTTCTTCCCGGGCAACAGCAGCCCTTCCTTCTTCGCAATATCGTACAAGGTTGTACCTCGCAACGGATAGAAGGGCACAAAAAAGAAATAGTTCGGTGAAATTTGCTGGTTCAGCTTTAAGGTTTGCCTCATGTTCTCAGCACTTTCCAATGGCATACCGACCATGTTAAACGTTAAGGTGTTAATGCCTGCTCGCTTACAGTTGGCTGCCGCTTCGACTATCTTCTCGTTCTTCATCTTACGATTCAGCATTTTTGCGCGAAATTCTTCATCTCCACTTTCGAGTCCAAACCAAATTGTATGACAACCGGCCTCAGCTGCTATTCGGCAAAATTCCTCATTCATTACCTCAACCCGAGAATTGATTGAAAAGGGTAAGTGAATTTTTTTCTTATAAATCTCAAAGAAGGCGCGGACGAACTTCAGGTTGGAAAGGAAAAGTTCATCCCAAAATTCAAAATAATCAACATGGTACTTGTCTCGAAGCCGGATAAGCTCATTCACCATGGCATCAGGGTCATACTTGCGCAGGAATGTTTTCTTGGTTTTCCAGCCATCCAAAATTGGTGTGTTACAACAATATGTGCAGCGGTATGGACAACCACGACCGGTCATGACCGGTAATACCAGTTTGCCCGTAGGCCCGAAGATAGAGGTGTTTACATCCTCGAAACCACCGTTTACCTGGTAGATGTCGTAGTCTGGGAACGGTAGTGCCTGGATGTCGCCTATCTGATGCGGTTCAGTCTTATAAATTGATCCGTCATCAAGCTTTTCCCACATGCCATCGACGGGTTCATCCTTGGTGCCGCTCAAAAACTCGACCATATTGCCCATGGCGTACTCACCGTCACCGACGCAAATAAAATCCACATTAGGATTTTCGATTGTTTGCTGCTGGGACAGCATCGCCTGGTAGCCTCCAATCAGGATAGGTAACTCGGGTGCCAGCGCTTTCAGGGCTTCAAAATAGGGCTCCATAGGATACCAGTGAGGACTCATGATGGAAAAGGCAATGAGATCTGCGTCTAGTTCTTTAATAGATTCTGCATAATTGGCTGGCGAGTACTTTTCCGCATCCCTGAGTATAAGCACCGGTTTCAATATAATTTCTACTGAGGGATAGTCCCGTTTCAAATAAGCCGACATGCTCGCGATAGGTATGGAGACCTCATTACCGTCCGGGGTATAGAAACTGAAGACGACTCGAAGCTTCTTATCACGGGACTTTCCGAACCAACGAGACTTTTCCTGCGGATAAGGTTGGCGCTCGCTGCTAACAGCAATTACATCAACTTTGGAATTCATAGGAAGGCATCCTTGGGGGTGCAGTCGAAGATTAATTGGTGGAATTTACGCAGACCGTGAATGAGCGCATATTAACATAAAAGGGAACAAATCAGGATTTTGGGGGCTTGACGTTCTAGGGGGTCAGGCCTTGCAGGTTAGCTCCACCATTTAGCTCACGCTAACACGCAAGACCTGACCCCGATTTCTGACACATTTGATGACCATTTCTTGCTTGATAAGTGCCCCTAACCAGCGTAGTTTAGCCCTGCTAAACTGACACAAACCCTCGAGAGCAACAGAATGACATTGGAGGTTCGAATGAAAACCAGAGTCCTTGGTATACTGACTGCGGTGCTGGCCGGCGTATTGCTTGCCCCCCTGCTATCCGCTCAAGCTGACGATTTTCCCCGCACCGAGTATGGCCACCCCGACCTGCAAGGCACCTACACCTTTCGCACGATTACTCCGCTAAACCGGCCCAGAGAATTGGAGGCCTTCGAAACTCTCACCGAAGAGCAAGCGAAAGAATGGGAGGAGTTTGAACTTCGGCGTCAGAATCGCGACTTGATTATCGACTCGGTCGGTGGTGCTGGCTATCCTCCCGGCGTTATTTCCTATAATAATTTCTGGTATGAGCGTGGGATCAATACAGTTGCTGATCGTCGCACTTCGCTCATTTATGATCCGCCCAATGGCAGATCCCCTGCTGCAAATGTCGCTGGCCGTGAACGCCGCGCCGTGTATGGCCAAATGGTCTTCGAAAGTGCCGGCCCCGAGGGGCGTACTACGGTAGATCGCTGTCTAACAGGCTTCGTTGGCGGCCCTCCCATGATTCCCGGATCCTACAATAACAATCTACAGCTGGTACAGACCAAAGACCACGTCATGATTCTCAATGAAATGGTTCACAGTGCACGTATCATTCGCCTCGACAGTGAACACCACACCAAGCAGTTGAAGTGGGAAGGCGACTCCATCGGCCATTGGGAAGGTGAAACCCTGGTGGTTCACACCCAGAATTGGTACCACGACTACAACCTCAGGGGCATGTCCAAAGAGGCCCAGATCACCGAACGCTTCACCCGCGTTGATGCCGACACCCTGGAATACGACTTCACTGTTGAAGACCCACTGTCCTGGGATGTTAGTTGGTCGGCCAAAATGCCAATACGGCGCGCTGCCGATCCAGTTTACGAGTATGCCTGCCACGAAGGTAATCATGGCCTGGTAGGCATTCTGGCCGGCTGGAGACGCTATGAGTCCATGGGTTTCAATGGCGACGGCACACCCAAATCTGACGCAGGATCAGTCGAAACCGAAGAGAATTAGTCTCTGGGAAATCAGGTCTTGCACCTTGGCGGCAGGAAATTCCGGCGCCAAGGTGCAGAGCGGAAATTTATTGTAGCTGGCAGGAGGGGGACCTCATTTTGCTAGTGGCCCTGCAGCTACGTTGCCCTGGGTATTCGCCAACTCTCCCAACTCCATCCGCGCCCCCCGGGCAATAGCTGCTGTTTCGCTCCCTGCCTGAAAACAAGTGAAGTCCGGTCGATCGCGCCATGCCAGCGCGCCACAGAGGCGTACTCCAGCACCGATCGCCGCATCGTGAACGATATTGATTAGTCGCTCGTAGTCAGGTTCACCCTGCCGATAACCGGAGAAATTCCCCAGATCACCACTGGCCGCGAAGACTGCTGAGACACCTGGAATCTTGGCAATCTCTGCCGCATTCTGCACGCCCTCCAAGGTTTCGATCATCAATATCAGCACCAGATTATCGTTAATGGTGTTGCGGTAGCCGCCGGGCACCGTGCCCCACATTTCTCTGGCAAATGCTTGCCCGCCGCCATTGCTGCGACGGCCCAACGGGGGAAAGTAGGTCCAGTCCACGATCTCCTGCGCTTCTTCAACGGTGTCTACGGTAGGTACCACCAGCACCAATGCACCAGCATCCAATGCATGCTGAATTTCCCGTTCATCGGTATAGGCAATTCGCACTCCGGGAACGGCGCCGGCGTGTGGGCAGGTGCGCCACATCCGTGATACGTACTCCCAGTCGCGCTGACCGTGTTGCATTTCCATCCAGGTGAAATCGTAGCCGGCATTGGCCATGGCACAGTAGGTGCTGGGGTCAGTGGCGGCAAATATAGTTCCGGCGGTCACCTTGCCGCCTTCGAGCATTTTCGCCTTCACTGGATTCCAAATCGAGGCACCAGGGGGCGCCTCGAACCTGTCGCCATAATTCCATCTGCTGGCATTAAAACGCCCGGTATTGGCTGCCCCTTCGAGCGCCCGGCGACTGGCCCCACTGTCAACGCCAGCGGGCGCGGCCAGAGGGAAGGCCGTTGCCCCCGGGTTGGCGTTATCGGCATAGGGGTCTGCATTCGGGGCTGGTGTTTGCGCATAAGTCGCCAGCGAAGCCACCGCCAATGATAGGGAAAAGGTGAATTTCAGAAGATTATTATTCATAGTAGAGTCCGCTCATGGAATAAATGGAGTAACTACAAATATACAACAGTTTTGGATGAATGAAAGGGTTAAGTTTTAAATATTACGTCAATTACCGGCAAGAGCTGAGGATTGTGCGTTGTAAGGCGGGACCTCGATAACCACGCTATAACAGCCGCGTTAACACGCAGGACCTGGCCCTACTGGTCTAACATCGAGCGGTTTCTGTATAGGCTGGTCTGCAACTGACCCAGGAAAGCAGTCACCTGTTGCATCTGCTCGCTGCTGAGTTGTGACTGCAGTTCCTCGCCAACCTGCATGAAAGATTGAATTTGCCGAGCCACCAGGTCATCCACACTGGACTGTCCCAGCTCGGCGGCATCGCCCTCGCCAGTCTGAATATGCTTAATTAGGGTATCCAGTACCAGTTCACGAGTCGCTGCAGACAGGCCGCCAGCGCTGCGCGATAACTGCTCAGAGTATTCCTTCTTCAGTTGCTCATCTGATGGGCCGCCTTTTTGACTATCCAGCGCACTCAGTTCGGTGGTGCTCAACAACGGCGCCAGACGAGCGCGGAGATAGGCATAGCCGCCAACAGTTTTCAGCTCGGCAACATTGGCCTCACCTCTGGATACCCGTGAACTGAGCTCGGCGCGCTCAGTCAGAACCTCAACGAAAACAGCCTCAATCTGGCTTCTTCTCTGCGCCCCGCCGCTCAGGGCATTAAGAAAACCCTGATATTGCATACTCAACTGCATACGTGCCGTCTGCTCAAACTGACTGCTAGCCTGGCTGCGCTCAATCATGGCGCGCACAGAATCTGACACATTGGACCCCTGCCCGTAGCCAGTAGTTGAACAGACAAGGAATAGAAGTATTAGTAATAGTTTCTTATACATGATGAATACGGAGGATAATGTGCATGTGCTTGGAAGTCCATCCAGGAGAACAGTGCAATACAGAGGCACCTCACTTGCTCAAGTTCCCAGCCATGGACAAGCGCTGAATTTGAAGAAGGAAGAGAACAGAGGAGAACCATGTTAGAGCGGAGCAGTTTACTTGTCGCAATTTGTACAAATAAATCTGTCCCTATTCTCTATGAATGTATTTTGTTAACGTAAACCAAACCCCCACAGAAGTGAAAACTCTATGTTTTATGAACCGGGCAAGAAAAACCACGGCCTCGCCAGCAGCCCATTTAATAGTCTGATTATACCGCGCCCGATTGGCTGGATAAGTTCTGTCGACGCAGCAGGTGTCTTTAATCTTGCACCTTACAGCTTTTTCAACGCCGTCAGTTATTCACCGCCCACCGTCATGTTTTCCGCCGGTGTCGGCGCTGCGTCCGACGGCATGAAGGACTCGCTCAGAAATATTGAGGCAAACGGTGAATTTGTGTGCAACCTGGCTACCTGGGAAACCCGCCAGCAGATGAACCAGACTTCTGCCGCTGTAACGCCAGATACCGATGAGTTTACTCTGGCGGGTTTGACTGCCATACCGTCACAACTGATCAAACCACCCCGTATCGCCGAAGCGCCAGTGCACCTGGAATGCCGCTACATCAAAAGCGTCGACATACCGTACTGGGAAGAGGCAGGAAAATTCGTGATGGTGTTGGGAGAAGTGATTGGCGTGCATATTGGGGATGAACTTATCACCGCCGATGGCTTGATAGATGTTGCCAGAATGCGGCCCATCGGCCGGCTTGGTTATAACGATTACACCTGCGTGACTGGAGCAAGCATCTTCAGCATAGATCGGCCGTAGGGAATGTTTTACTTGCTTATCCTTCAACGAAGAGCAAGCCTAAATATGCAATTGACATGGCTGTCTTCTAAAAGCCTTCGTATCATCCTGGTATTTTGGGAGTACTCTGAAGGGTCATCAGAATCAATACGGCTAGGCTTTGCTGCGTAACAATTGCCACAGTTCGAGGATTTTCGGTGGTTGACCGGTGCGTAATACGCCCAGCTTAAATACCTTGCCCGATGCCCATAATACCAGCACGATGCTCAGCAGTAGCAGAATAGTGGTTCCAATTACGTCGACCAGAGGTGGGTTGGCAGCCGCACGATTCATCATCAGGTAAGGTGTAAACAGCGGGAACCAGGACATGGCGCGGACGATAGAATTATTGGGGTCGAGCACGACGAATGCCATCATGGCGATGGGGATGATTTGAATTAATATCATCGGCATCATCAATGCCTGGGCTTCCTTAAGCGTATTACACAGGCTACCGATGGCGAGAAAAACACCGGAGTAGAGTGCGTATCCTGCGAAGTAATAAAAAATAAACCAGGGAATCAATTCGGAGCCGAGCACCACGTCAAGCATCTGCGAAATAAATTCAGTCTGGGAGCTGTCGTACAGGCTGATGAACAAATAGAAAGATAGAAGCCAGACCCCGATCGTCGTCAGCCCGGACATGCCAATACCCACAAGCTTGCCCATCAACAGCTCACTCGCAGTGACCGAAGCCAGTAACACTTCAATAATACGATTGGACTTCTCTTCTATAGTATTGCTCAACAGGTACTGCACATTTTGCATGAGTGATACGAACATGAGATAAACAAAGCCAATGGGTGCAAACTGCCTGAAGGTATCTGCCAGGCTTACCGCCTCTTCGCCCTCCGCGGCGGTCGGGTCCAATTGATTCAATGGCAGCCGGGTGCGTTGTACATTTCTCACCACCTGGCTGTTTACCCCCAGTTTTTCATATTCCAAACCCCGGATCTCAGCGTTGATGCTTTGGCTGATGGCATCGGGCAGGCGAGAATCTGTCAAATTTCGCGCCCAGTACTGGACGCCGGAAAATGTGTTGGGTGCCTGCGGGGTAGCGTCAGGTCTACTTATATAGGTATCCACATTTTCAGGAATTAGTATAAGCGCAAATAATGTGCCGCTGTCCTCTCCCCTGGAAATCTGACGCTCACCAGTGAGATGGGGTCGCAGTGCTGCAACTATTTCGCTTGGCGAGGCGTTAATGTCGACTTCCGGGGGTATGGCTGCGGCAATAAATTGCTGTGAAGGCTGCTCGAAAGGAGGGGCCCCTGCTACCAGGTAGGGACTCGCCATGACCAGGGCAAAGTCCAGGCCGCCAATGTCCAGCCAGTCGTTCAGAGCCGAGACCTCATCGGCGTCTACGTCGTCGACCAGTTGGTCGGCGGCGGAGGTGGCGTTGGCAGTGGTCAGCTCAAGATCGGAATCCTTGCGATTATCCAGCAGATAGCTGACAAAGCTCTGCAGAATACGGCGCTGGTGCTCTCTATCGATGGCAGTATCCACCGCCTGCTCATAGCGCCCGGACTGGTCGATGAGAATGTAATAACGGGTGGGTGTGGCGCGCGAGAGTGCAGTCATCAAGAAATACATACTGGCGAAGATTACCGGGAAGATAAGAATTGTGACCCAAAAACCCTTGGTCTTGACGTTCTCAATGTATTCACGCCAGGCGGTTAGCCGAATCATATTCATCTGAATTTCTGTTCCCCGGCCTCACTACCCACCAGGTGCACAAACACATCGTGCAGGCTTGGCTCGGTAAACTCGAATCGGCTCAACTCGATTTGGTGTTCGAAGCAGCTCCGCAAGATATCCTGCGGGTTCAGCTGTTCCGATATCTGCACTTGCCAGGCACTACCGCCAGCATCTTCGCTATCGGCTCTGACAATTTCATTTACACCATCGATTTTTCGTAACGCAGCAATATCATTTCTTGTTTCAATAATGACGCGACGCGGGATGCTTGCCTTGGCCTCCTGCACGGTGCCATCAAATATTTTCGCGCTCCTGGCTATAAGCAAGATATGATCACAGAGTCGCTCTGCGTGTTGCATAACATGGGTTGAGAAAATAATAGTCTGACCATTGCTGGCCATAGCACGGATCAACTCCTCCAGCACGGATTGGTTTATGGGGTCGAGTCCGGAGAAAGGCTCATCCAGAATAACCAGCTCCGGCTCGTGGGCGACAGCTGACAGCATTTGCACCTTTTGACCCATACCCTTGGAAAGGGCTTCGACTTTTGACTCTGCGAAATCCTTCAATCCGTATTTTTCCAGTAGCAGCCAGGCTTGATCCTTCGCGGCGTTTTTTCTCCATGCCCTTGAGCATCGCAAAATACTGAATAATCGTCCAGACCTTCATTTTCTTATAGAGGCCTCTCTCTTCCGGTAGCTAACCAATGCGGTTGCGCACATCGAGGGCAGAGGGGTGGCCAAGAATAGAAATCTCACCACCGCTGGGTTTAATGATCTCCAGAATCATACGAATAGTGGTAGTTTTTCCAGCCCCGTTGGGGCCAAGAAAACCATAGATAGAACCCTTCGGAATCGAAAGATCGAGATTGTTGACGGCGGTGAAGTCGCCGTAGGTTTTGACTACATTCTGTAGTTGCAGAACAGGCTGATCCATAACTCTACTCGGGAAATCAGAGGCTATTTATCGCAGGCGCCACGCAGGGAGTTCCAGGGCATCACTGCATTTTTCAGAGCTGCCATAGTATGTCAGAAGCGCGGACTTATACAAAGCACAGCCATATTCGGAAGCGCTTGCACCGAACTACAGTAAACGCTTACAGATTAATGTCACGGTCAATTTGATCGGCGACCAGTCGGCCTTCGTCGATGGCACGCACAACCAATGACTGCCCGCGGCGACAATCACCGGCGGCGTAGATTTTCGCTCGGGAAGTCTGAAAGATTTTGTACTCAGCCTTGTAGTTGGAGCGCCCGTCCAACTCCAGATCCAGGGCTTCACTGACATAGTGTTCGGGACCAAGAAATCCCATGGAAAGAAGAATCAGGTCAGCTTCCCAGAATTGAATAGTGCCAGGTATCTCTTTAAAATCCCCATCCACTTCTACTGTGTTTATACCCAACAGCTTGCCGTCTTCATCGCGAACGAACTCTTTGCCGGAGATTGAATATACACGGGGGTCCTGACCGAAGTGCTGCGCCGCCTCTTCATGGCCATAATCTACACGATGAATCATTGGCCAAAGCGGCCAGGGATTATCGTCCGCGCGAAGTACCGGGGGCTTCGGCATAATTTCGAAATTTACCAGTGATTTGCAACCATGGCGCAGTGAGGTGCCAATACAGTCGGTGCCGGTATCGCCACCGCCGATCACGATAACATTTTTGTCCTTGGCGCTTATATAGGCACCATCGTCCAAATTTGAGTCGAGCAGACTCTTGGTGTTCTTGAGCAAAAACTCCATGGCAAAGTGAATGCCATCGCCTTTTCGATGGGGAATTGGCAAATCCCTTGGCGTGGTCGCACCGGTTGCCAGTAACACTGCATCGTTCTCACTCAGTATTTGATCGACCGCAATTCCATGCTCGCCGCTACCACCGACGTCGGCGTTGACGACGAAGCTTATGCCTTCTTCCCGCAGCAGATTGACGCGGCGATCGATGATGTCTTTGCCCAGCTTCATGTTGGGAATGCCGTACATCAGTAAACCACCGATGCGATCATCACGCTCGTATATGGTAACGTCATGCCCGGCAAGATTCAGCTGTGCGGCGGCTGCCAGGCCGGCGGGGCCTGAGCCTATGATTGCAACTTTCTTGCCGCTGCGAGTTGTGGGTGGTTTGGCAACGACCCAGCCGTTGTCGAAGCCCTTATCGATAATCGCGCATTCAATATTTTTGATAGTGACTGCGGGCTCGTTTACTCCCAGTACGCAAGCACCTTCGCAGGGAGCGGGACAGACTCGACCGGTGAACTCTGGGAAGTTGTTGGTTTTATGCAAGCGCTCCAGCGCCTCTTTCCAGCGTCCGTTATAGACCAGGTCATTCCATTCGGGGATGAGGTTGTAAACCGGACAGCCTGCTTCCGATTGACAGAAGGGTACGCCGCAGTCCATGCACCGGGCTCCCTGTTTAGTCAGTAGCTGGTCGTTGTGCGGGGTATAAATTTCCTTGAAATCGACCAACCTTGTTATCGCATCACGATAAGGTTCGGTTTCTCTGTCGAATTCCTTAAATCCTGTCGGCTTACCCATTTAGTGTTCCAAAACTATTCGCATTTCACTTTTCTTGCGCATTGTTGCAGGCTTCACGCGGCTGTTGCCGCCGCTCTTTCGTTAAGAACCCGCTTGTAGTCGGTTGGCATTACCTTGACGAATTGAGCCAATGATTGCTCCCAGTTATTCAGGATGGCACTGGCAACCGTAGAGCCAGTATATTGCTGGTGCTTTGATATCAGAGACTTGAGCTCGAGAATGTCTGCAGCTGCGCTTACTTTTTCCAGTTCGAAGGTTTCCATGTTGCACTGTTTTTGAAAATCGCCGCCTTGATTCCACACGTAAGCGATACCACCGGACATGCCGGCGCCGAAGTTTCTGCCGGTGCTACCGAGTACGACTACGCAGCCGCCGGTCATGTATTCGCAGCCATGGTCGCCGATACCCTCGATCACCGCGCTGGCACCACTGTTGCGTACGGCGAAACGCTCGGCAGCGATACCACGAATGTAGGCTTCACCAGCGGTGGCTCCGTACAGATTGACGTTGCCGGCGATCACGTTTTCTTCGGCCTTGAAGGTGCTCTCAGACGGTGGATAGATAATAATCTTGCCGCCGGAGAGGCCCTTGCCAACATAGTCATTGGCATCGCCTTCCACGGTGAGGGTAATACCCTTGGCCAGCCAGGCGCCCAGGCTTTGGCCGGCGGAGCCTTGCAACTTTATATTGATGGTGTCATCGGGCAGCATGTCTTCTTGCCAGCGCTTGGCCACTTCGTTGGAGAGCATGGTGCCAACCACTCGATTGGTATTGATAATTTCATGCTCGATGTAAACTTTCTCGCCAGTGTCGAGAGCCGCACGTGCCAGTCGAATTAATTCATTGTCCAGAGCCTTGTCCAGGCCGTGGTCCTGATCCATGGTATGGTAAAACTCGGTACCCTCAAAGATTACTTTTGCCGGCTCGAGTATGGCACTGAGGTCCAGGCCACTTGCCTTCCAGTGCTGGATGGCATCATTCGAATCCAGCCGATCAACCCGGCCAATCATTTCGTTGACCGTGCGCATTCCGAGCTCAGCCATGATGCCGCGCATTTCTTCTGCGACCATGAACAGGTAGTTAACTACGTGCTCTGGTTTGCCTTTAAATTTCTTTCGCAACTCGACATCCTGAGTGGCGATACCCACTGGACAGGTATTCAAATGACACTTGCGCATCATGATGCAACCAAGCGTGATCAGTGGTGCTGTGGCGAAGCCATATTCTTCAGCGCCCAGTAGTGCGGCAATGGCGATGTCCCGGCCGGTCTTTAGCTGGCCATCGGTCTGCAGCACAACCCGCGAGCGCAAATTATTCATCACCAGTGTCTGGTGGGTTTCAGCGAGACCCAATTCCCAGGGTAAGCCGGCGTGCTTGATTGACGTCAGCGGTGAGGCGCCGGTGCCACCATCGTGCCCGGCTATAACCAGGTGATCGGTTTTCGCTTTGGTGACGCCGGCGGCAATCGTACCGACGCCGATTTCTGACACCAGTTTGACGCTGATACGAGCTGCGCGATTCGCGTTCTTAAGGTCGTGGATTAGTTGCGCGATATCCTCGATTGAATAAATGTCGTGGTGCGGTGGTGGGCTGATTAAACCCACGCCGGGGGTAGAGTGACGTATACGCGCAATATTTTCGTCTACTTTGCCGCCAGGCAGTTCACCGCCCTCGCCGGGCTTCGCGCCCTGGGCAATCTTGATCTGCAATTCGTCGGCGTTGGTGAGATACCAGGCGGTAACACCAAAGCGACCAGAGGCTACCTGTTTAATGGCCGAGCGCTTCGAATCACCATTCGCCATGGGCTTAAAACGTGCAGGGTCTTCACCGCCTTCGCCAGTATTGGATTTTCCGCCGAGGCGATTCATCGCTACTGCCAGTGTTTCGTGACTCTCCGCTGAAATTGAACCAAAACTCATAGCACCGGTGGCGAAACGCTTGACGATTTCGCTGGCGGCTTCGACTTCTTCAATGTCAATCGAGGCGTTCGCATCGATTTTGAATTTCATCAGTCCGCGCAGCGACGCCCGTCGAGTGCTGTCTTCGTTGGCGGATTTGGCGAATGCGGCATAAGCATCGGCGCTGTTGTTTCGCGCCGCTATCTGCAGCCTGGAAATTGTATCCGGATTCCACATGTGGGTTTCACCACCACTGCGCCAGTGAAAATCCCCCGGATTTGTCAGCACCGGTATTCTGTCGCTGTCTCTGGTAGGGAAGCCAATGCTGTGGCGCCTGCGAGATTCTTCGATCAGCACCTCGAAGCTCACGCCCTGAATCCGGCTGGCAGTGCCGACGAAACAGCGGTCGATGATTTCACTGGCAAGCCCAACGGCTTCAAATATTTGTGCACCCTTATAGGATTGCAGAGTCGAGATGCCCATCTTGGCCATCACTTTTAGCATGCCCTTGGCGGTACCTTTCTTGTAGGCAACCACCAGGGAGTCCTCATCGGGATAGCGATCACCTAATAAGCCTTCCTTGTTTGCGTACCACAGTGCCTCGAAGGCGAGGTAAGGATTGATGGCATCGGCGCCATATCCCGCTAACAGGCAATGGTGATGAACTTCGCGAGCTTCGCCGGTCTCAAGCACGATACCAATCTGGGTCCTCTTATGGGCGCCAGTCAGGTGATGATGGACTGCACCGCAGGCGATCATCGCACTCAGTGGAATTCTCGACTGAGATGTTTTGCGGTCGCTAAGGATTATGAAGGAGAAGCCGGCTTCGATAGCCGCGGACGCTTCTACACAAATTCGATCCAGCGCCGACTGGAAACCATTGTCTTCCTCGACTTCATAGGTGATGTCGATAAGCTGGGAGCGCATGCCCTGGTAATTCATTAGCTTAATGTCAGTGAGCTGCTGGTTAGAGAGTATTGGGTGCTTAACGCTCAGGCGATGAGCTTGTTCGGGAGTGGTTTCCAGCAGATTGCCTTCCGGGCCGAGAAAGCACTGCAGAGACATCACAACCTCTTCGCGTATGGAATCGATCGATGGGTTAGTGACCTGGGCAAACAACTGTTTGAAATAGTCATAGATCATTCTTGGCTTGTCAGACAGGCAGGCCAGCGCGGAGTCATTTCCCATCGACCCGAGAGGGTCCCGGGCCTCGGTCACCAGCGGGATGAGCATGAACTGCAGGGTTTCTGATGTATAACCAAAGGCCTGCATGCACTGTAAAATGTTGTCACTTTCCAGGGAGTGGGCGGCACTGCCGCTGGCGACGTCGGCGAGCGTTACTTTTTGTGCCGCCAGCCATTCACCGTAGGGTCGCTTACTGCTAATAAGCTGCTTTACTTCTTCGTCAGGAATCAGCCGGCCAGCTTCGAAATCGAGCAAGAACATCTTGCCCGGTTGTAAGCGACCCTTCAGTTTTACATTGGCGGGATCGACGTGCAGCACACCAACTTCCGAGGCCATAATTACCTTGTCGTCGTGGGTCACGTAGTAACGACTCGGACGTAAGCCGTTGCGGTCCAGCACGGCACCGATATATTGGCCATCGGAAAAAACTATAGACGCAGGTCCATCCCAGGGCTCCATCAAGGCCGAGTGATATTCATAAAAATCTTTCTTGGCTGGCGCCATGTTGGCATCGGACTGCCAGGCTTCTGGAATCATCATCATCACGGCTTCCGCCAGGGAGCGCCCAGAAAGCAGTAGAAATTCGAGCACAGCATCAAAGCTACCGGAATCAGAACAGTCATTGTCGATAACCGGGAAGATAGACGAGAGTTTGTCGCCGAAGGCATCGGTTTGAACCATGCCTTCCCGCGCCACCATGGAATTCACATTTCCACGCAGGGTATTGATCTCACCATTATGGCTCATAAAACGATTCGGCTGGGCCCGATCCCAGGAGGGGAAAGTATTGGTGCTGAAGCGGGAGTGCACCATCGCCATATGGGTTTCGAAATCCGGGTTGGTCAAATCCTGGTAAAAAGGAAACAACTGCCCGGGCGTGAGCATGCCCTTATAAACAATGACTTTACTGGACAGACTGCAGGCATATAGCTGCTTGGCTTCGGTCAGGGATCCATCGTTACGAAGCTGATGACTAAAGCGTTTGCGAATTATATAAAGCGCACGTTCAAAACCCGCGTGAGAAACGCCGTCCGCGGCCGCAATAAAAAGCTGCTCTATGCGTGGCTGCACCATTCTTGCTGCTGGTCCGACATCGGCAGCGTCCGCGTCGACCGGCACTTCACGCCACCCCACCAACAGCTGATGCTCTTCCGCTATGATGGCGGCGATGACCGCCCGGCACTTTTCTCGCTCGGCGTCTATTTGCGGCAGAAAAATATTGCCGACGGCGTACTCGCCTGTAGCGGGCAGCTCAGCATCGAATTCTTGTTTAGCAATCTTGTTGAAAAAGCTGTAAGGCAGGGCTACCAGTATGCCGGCGCCATCACCGGTATTCGCTTCAAAGCCGCAGCCCCCGCGATGACCCATGCGGGAATTCAAATGATAAGCATCCAGCATGATCTGATGAGCAGGCTGTCCCTTTATATTGGCTACGAAGCCGACACCACAGGAATCCTTTTCCAGGGCAGGATCGTACAAACCTGTCTTCGCAGGGTAGCCAAATTTCAAGGCTCGCTGTGTTGCTTTACTCATAGAGTACGGTCTCTTGCATCGTTCTTTTTAATCCGCTCCCAACTTTTCTACCACCGTTACTTCACCGCCCGATGATGACTCTGCTGCTCGGGATGGAAACAACTTTGCTGAGATGCCCTGACAGGGCTTGACGATTCAGTCAGTCCCCTCAAGTAAAGTCAGGATGCTAATGCGGGCACCACCGAGAGGGCCGGAAACAATAACATCGCGGCAGAAAAAGTCAAGGAAGACAGGGCTCTCAGCGTGCTTGCCAGCGAAGTAACTGGCTGATTTTCCTGTAGTTATAAGCAAGTACCGACAAATATGCTGGTAGCATCTTGTCATATGCCAGAGCCGGCATTAACAAGTACGGGCGCTAGGATTCGCAACCCCGCGCCTCTGCGCCAGTAATTAGGGACGGAGGGAATTCTTTCGTCCTTTTTTATGGTTGGAACCTCATAATTTTATTCCCTGCGATCCTATTTCTTGGTCGTTCCTCCAGAGCTAGCACTAACACGTCGCACGCGAGATAGAGCACTGAAATTGATAGGGAGTTGGGACGGGCTGTTGTTTTGCAGTGACTAGCGCCCAGGGATGGAGCGCGGGGCAGGTTTTTGCTCCTGCAAAACCTGCATACCGCACATCCATGTGCAAAACGTCCAGGGATGGCCCACCGGAACGGAAAAACAATAGCCCGTCCCAATTCCCGATACACGCATCAATTGCCTTACAGTAAAGCATCGAATTAAAGCTTTAATCCCTCCATCCCTATTTTTATTTTGGCTTTTAACAGGCATCAAAATCGGTCTTGTCAGAACCGCCGCACATCACGTCCCACCTGCGCTGGAGTTGCTTGCTAAAATCCAGTAGGTGATTTATTCTACTCGGCTGAATACAGACAATAATAAAAATTCTTCAAGCGCAGCTTATTCTCACCAAAAAAGATCCAGAATAAAATGATCCCAAATTCAATAACGGAGGCGAAAGTATCACGTGAACCCAAAACTAACCCGTAGACGCTTCATCAAAGGGGTAATTGCCTCGGGCGCCGCAGCCACATCGACTTCGATCTGGTATGCAGCCAATGGTGCTGAACGCCCCGCTGGCTCAGTTGAGCGGCTTATCAGAATCAATGTAAACGGCCAGGTCCGTAGTGTCGACGTAGCTCCGCAAGAGACGCTGGCGTCTACCCTGCGCTACAAGCTTGGCTTGACCGGCACCAAACTGGGCTGTAACCGCGGTGAATGCGGTGCCTGTACAGTGCTGGTAGACGATATTCCCTCTTATGCCTGCTCGGTGCTCACGCATTCCGTGAAGGGCAAGCTGGTTGAAACAGTCGAAGGACTGGAATCCGCCAATGGGGATTTACACCCGGTACAGCAGGCATTTGTGGAAGAACTTTCACCACAATGTGGTTATTGCACGCCGGGACAGGTGATGTCGGCAGTAGGACTGCTGCGTGCCAACCCCAACCCCAGCAGAGAAGAGGTGCGCCAGGGTATGGCGGGCAACATCTGTCGCTGTGGCTCTTATGACTCTTACCTTAATGGCGTCATGCGCGCAGTGGAAATAGGATAAATATCATGGCTTATATGCATATAGGTAAAGATTTCGTACCACAAGATGTGGCTGGCAAGGTAACCGGACGAATTAAATATGCGGAAGACTACAGCCGCGACGGCATGGTCTACGCCAGGCTGCTCACCAGTCCTGTTCCCCACGGTCGCGTAGTAAATATCGACGCCAGCGAAGCCCTGGCTATGGATGGCGTGGTAGGCATTTTGACTGCCGATGACGTCTATCCAGATGGCGAACCGCAAAGCACAGGATTGAAAATACTCACCAATGAACCGACCCTGGTTGGAGAGCCAATTCTCGCCGTGGCAGCGGTGGATGAGAAAACCGCAGAAACGGCGATGGCCTTAATTTCCCTGACTATTGAAAGATTACCCTTTGTGCTGGATCCACTGGAGAGCCTGGCAGCAGGCGGTGCAGATGCCTATACCGGCGGTAACACCTTCGTGTTTCGAGAGGGCTTTGCTCAGGAGAAATGGACGACGGACCAGATAACCAGTTTCCGAAACGGCAGAGAGCCTTCGGCAGAACCGCAGCAGAGTTGGGAATACGGCGATCTGGAAGCCGGTTTCGCGGCTTCGGATTTTGTCTACGAGACTTCTTTCTCAACCGCTGGTTACCCGCATATGTCCATGGAGCCCAGAAGCGCCATGGCCTATTGGGAAAATGGCAAATGTTATCTGCACGGAACTTCCCAGAGCCTGACCGCTATCGCCGAACCGATGGCAGCTATCGTCGGTGTGCCACTGGAAGACTTTGTCTTCATCAACGAAGCCACCGGTGGTGGTTTCGGACAGCGGTCCAGAGCCGGAAGTATTCCCAGCATGGCAATCCCGGCAAAATTCGCCCAGAAGATTAATCGTCCAGTAATGATGCGAGTGACCCGGGAAGAAGAATTCACCATCGGTGGTGCCAGACAAGGCCTGCAAGGCTGGATCAAGGTTGGTTTTAAAGCCGACGGCGCCATGGCTGCGATGGACTTGTACTGTGTCTCCGACAGCGGCGGCAAAGGTGGTGGTGGTGATGCGAATTCCGCCGCAGCTGGTGTCAGCGCGCTGTATCAAACCGAAGCCATGCGTTTCAGAAACACCTCTATTGGCACCAACACCGCACACCGGGGTGCCCAGCGCGGTCCTGGTGAAAATCAGATTATGGCGGTGGTTGCGCCGATCATGGACAAAGCTGCGGAAACGCTGGGTCTGGATAGATTGGACATCCGCAAGATGAACGCGGCACAGAACGGTGATGTCAGTGGCAGCAGAAGCCAGCCATTTACCAGCGCCTATATGCCGGAGGCCCTGGAGCTAGCTGCAGAGCAATTCGGTTGGGATGACAGAAAAGCCCGTGCCAGACAAACCAGCGGCAGCAAGGTGACAGGCCTGGGTATTGGCCAGGGTTATCACAACGCCGGCCGCAGTGGCATGGATGGTATCATCAGGATGCTACCTAATGGCCGCTTACAGATTCACACCGGTGTCGGTAACCTGGGCACCTATTCCTATGCCTCTACCTCCAGAGCCGCCGCCGAAGTGTTGAAGATGTCCTGGGATGACTGCGATGTCATCACCGGTCGTACCGACAGACACCTGGCTATCTCTTCGCCTCAGGATGGCAGTAACTCTATCTTCACCAACACTCGCACCGCCTACGGCGCGGCGCAGGATATGCTGGCGAAGATGAAAGAAATAGCAGCCATGGACCTGGGTGGCGACGTCGCCGACTATGACATCGACGGCTCAAGAGTCTATCAGATCGCTGACAGTACGGTAGGTATGAGCTATGCCGCAGTCGCGCAGCGTGGACTGGAACTGGGTGGCAAGTTCACCGGTGAGGCTGAAATACCTGAAGATTTGGACAACCTGTCGGCATTGTCTGTTTCCAGGCTTGCGGGTTCGGCACTGATGGGCATCTATCATGACCCTCGGCACAGCGGTAACCCTCCCGGTTTCGCCGTTGCCTTTATCGAGATTGAGCTGGATTTGGAAACCGGCAATATCGATATTATCGACGTGGTGAATATCGCTGAATGTGGCACTGTCGTGCATCCGCAAGGATTGGCGAACCAGTTACGCGGTGGCGCCGTTTGGGGTATAGGTCTTTCTATCATGGAGAGACACCTCTACGATCCTCAAAATGGAATGCCTGCCAGCACCGGTTTTTGGCAGAGCAAAATACCTACCTACCTGGATACGCCTGCAAACATAGGCACTGGCTGGGTAGATCTGCCGGATCCGGAAAATCCGGTAGGAGCCAGAGGTATTGGCGAGCCAACTATGGGCTCAGTTTCTGCCGCACTAAACGCCGCAATTTCAGACGCGCTGGATGGACATTTATTCGACGCCGCGCCTGTTACTACGGACATGATCATTAACCACATAGCTGATATATCGGAAGACGCGATACCTTTAGCTCAAAACAATTTCCGAGGTTGATATGGTAGCCACATCACATGACGTAATGCCCGATATCGAACTTTATCAGCCAACTGATGAAGCCAACGCCCTGGCATTGGCGAACACGCTAGGTACAGATGGCTGGCTGCTGGGTGGTGGTCAGGACACTTACGGGTGGTTGAAGGATCGCAATAAGACCCCCGCTGCCATGATTGAACTTACCCAGGTCGATGCCTGGAAAGGCATTAAAGAAACTGCAGATGGAGTCGAGATTGGCGCGGTAACTACCATTACCGAGATCGCTACCAACCCTCTGATTCAGTCCAAATTTGCATTGCTGTCTACGGCAGCCGGTCGCGTTGCCAGCCCGCAAATACGCAACGTCGGTACCCTTGGTGGCAACCTGAATCAGGATGCTCGCTGCTGGTATTATCGTCGCGGCCTGGATTGTTATCGAGCCGGCGGCAACATTTGCTATGCGGATTCTCCCGAGGGATTGAATCGCGAACATGCCCTCTTCGGAGCCAGCCGCTGTGTGGCGGTGAGTCCTTCGGATACGGCGCCGGCGCTGGTTGCTCTGGATGCCACCATGGTGGTTTCCAGCGTCAGCGGCCAACGCCTGATTGCTGCAGCGGACTTCTTTGTCGGGCCCGCACGTGATATCACCAGCATGACGGTCTTGAACGAAGGTGAAATTCTGACGGCGGTTAGAATTCCAAACACCTGGGCTAACGCCGAGTTCTATTTTGAGAAAGTGGCTGATCGCAATGTCTGGGATTTTGCCCTGGTCAATGTTGCGGCTGCCTTTAAAGTCTCTGGTGGTGCTATCACCGATGCGCGCATAGTCTGTGGTGCAGTTGAATGCACACCGCGTCGTCTGGATGCAGTTGAAGACGCAATTCGTGGACAGCAACGCTCGGCCGAACTTGCTGAACAGGTTGCAGCTATCGCCAGTGACGGCGCACGACCATTGAATTACAACCATTTCAAAGTGCCACTGATGGAAAATCTTGTGAAGAGAGCAATCCGGGGGTAAGCCTTGGGGCTTTTCCGTTCAGCTGATTTTAAAATATTAAAAATAAGAGGGAAATGCAGTGGGAGAAATTGTCCGTTATAAATACGATGTTTGGGGTGAGGAAGTAATTCTGGGCGTATCGTGGGATTTACTTTGGGTAATTGCAGTAGCTGCACTGATCTTGCTCGCAGCCCACGCAATAATCATGGCTGCGCTGGCCAATAAGAAAATGGATAAGCCTTCTGGCGAAGGTCGGCGCGTAGTCAGACACGAAATAATTGACAGGTTGTTCCATTGGGTAATGGCGGCCAGCATTCTGATGCTGATTCTTACCGGCATCGCACCAATCGTCGGCTTGCGCATCGCCTGGCTAAATCTGCATTGGATCTCGGGTTTGCTTCTCACTTTTGTGGTGATTTTCCATATCATTCGCTCATTGTTCTGGCAGGACTTCAAGTCAATACTTCTGGGTCCGCGCGACTTCGGCGAACCATTCAACTCTGCCAAGAAGCCGGGTAAGTATTCTTTCGAGCAGAAAGGCATGCACTGGGCCGTGACGGTTGTGGTACTGGCGGTAATCGTGACTGGTTTGCTGATGTTCTTGCAGATCGATTCGCCTTTTTGGGATCGCACCAACAGCATGGCTGAGAGTCAGCTCGGCTTGATCTTCCTGTTACACGGACTATCAACCCTGGCATTGGTTGCCCTGGCATCGACGCACATTTATTTCGCCCTGCGTCCGGAGAAGCTGTTCTATACGCGGTCTATGATTTCTGGCTGGATTTCTGAGGATGAGATGACAGCAAATCACGACACCAATCGTTGGGCACCGAAAGAAGCCGATTAATTCTCACGTACGCAAATAGCGCAAACAGAAGAGTAGTAAGTAGTGATAGCAGATGATATTGAGGCCATTGAGGCCGGTTACGAGTTCCTGTTAGCTTATGCAGCGCAGGGTAGGCCAGCTGGAGACGAATCCGGCCCCGGCCCACACGCCAGACCCACCATAGAAGGCATCGCCGATGGCATGCAAAACATCGCAGTGGCCTTCGCCGACAGTAGTGATGATTTTGAGAAGGTGATTGCCAGCGATTGCCGCAACGCCGGTGCCGCACTGCGCTTCATTTTGTCGCAGAACAAAATTGGCTCGGAGATAGTGGATAACCTGAATGCTTCGATTCATCTGCGTGCCGTGCTAACAGACCTGTTCCTTTATAGCGAGGCTATCGAGCCGCTGGCGGCAGAACCAGACGAGCAGAAAACGGCGGGCGGAGTCGAGACTTATGATGCGACCCAGGCCAAGAGTTGAGTTGCCTGTAGTTTATTAGCAAGGCTGTACGAAAATGAAACGGAAAGGATTATTACCCCCTTTCCGTTTTTTTGTTGTGGGCACATAGTCGGGTGTTGAGGCATTGCTACAAACATTTTGAATTCAATATTTAGAAATGGAAGTTTGTATCGCTTAGTTAAGGAGTAGCACCGCGGACCGCGCTGGGCGAGGGACCCCTATTTTCTCAGCAGCTTGCACCCATCCTGGGAGAGTTCTTCCAAATGGATCTCTGAAACCATAGGTATAGCTGCAGTTACGCGATTCTTAGAAGCCAATCGATGGATTCTCCCTCGGTCGAGAGCCCAAAAAACGGTCTCTCTCGGTCAGTCGGTGCTGCGCTTTCATCGCTGAGAAAACAGGAGTCCCTAGCCCATCGCTCGCAGTACCTAGTTAACTATTAGCTGAATCAGCGTTTAAGAGAAGACGAACCCCCATGATCAATTGGCCGCCTAAACTTAATCTGGCTAACACCCCAACACCAATTACCAGACTCGAAAATTTGTCCCGGCAATTTCCAGGAGTGACTATCTGGATCAAGCGGGATGAGCTAACCGGCACCGAAGTGTCGGGAAACAAGATCCGGAAACTGGAATTTTCTATTGCTGAAGCCCAGGCTCAATCCTGTGACACCCTGATTACCTGTGGTGGTTTGCAGTCGAATCACTGCCGAACCACCGCTATCCTCGGTGTGCGCCTGGGAATGAAGGTGCACCTGATATTGCGCGGGGAGAAGCCAGAGCAAGCCGAGGGCAATCTGCTACTGGACTATCTCAGCGGTGCTGAAATCACCCATCTGCCACAGCAGGACTGGCGTGGACACGAGGAACTGGCCCGCCAGCTGCAGTCCGACTATGCCGCCTCCGGCCACAAGGCTTTTTTCATTCCTGTCGGCGCCAGCGATGAAATCGGGCTGTGGGGTTATATTGCTGCCAGCGAGGAGCTTAAGAAGGACTTCGCTGGTTTGCAGATGGAGCCCGAATACATCGTGGTGGCGACAGGTTCCGGTGGCACCCAGGGCGGATTGATACTGGGAGCAGAAATATTCGACTTACCCGGTCAAATCGTGGCTTTTAATGTCAGCGATGACGCCAGCTATTTCGAAAACAAGATACGGCAGGATGTGTCGCTTTGGATGCAACGTTACAAAACCCAGGTAGACATGGATAAACTGAAGATTACGACGATCGAGGGCTATCTTGGCGACGGTTATGGCATCGCTGGACCGGAAATTTTCGAGACTATTCGAGAAGTTGCCAGCAGCGACGGCATTTTTCTGGACCCGGTCTATACAGGAAAAGCCTTTCATGGCATGTTAAGTGAGTTGCGCAAGGGCGAAGTAGGCCATTTGGCAGGTGCCCGCAATGTGGTGTTCATCCACACCGGCGGCTTATTCGGCGTGTTTCCCCAACAGCAGAATTTTGTGTTTGATTAATTGTACTGATTTAACAGCTTTTAGCACCGCTAAGCAGCGCACCGGCACTCAAAATAATGGACTCATGATTATGAGAATTTTGCACAGATCTTTGTTTTTATTAGGCCTGCTGGGGTTGCTTGGTGCTTACCAAGCGAGCATCGACTTCGGTGTAGTGGCGGCGGCAGGACCTCAAAGCGACGCTCAGGCTGACGGCACTGCCGCTGCGAGCAGTGCGGCGCAGCCCGAGCCCGATGGTGTCGCTGCAGCAAGCAGCGCGGTTACACCACCGCCCCCCCGGGGTCTGCTTGATAGTGACAATGAAGGATTGCTGCTGAGTGGAACACGACTGCTGGTCAGTGACAGTCTGCGTTCCGGTGAAGGCTATTTCGGAGCCGACGGTCAGCACCTCATCTTTCAAAGTGAAATTGCCGGCAGCAATCCGTTTTATCAAATATTTGTCATGGACCTGAGCACCGGTAGCACCAGCAAAGTGTCGTCAGGTATCGGTCTGACCACCTGCTCCTGGATTCACCCTACCCTGGACCGGGTGATGTTTTCTTCAACCCACGAGGACCCCGACGCGCTGGCGAAGCAGGCCGAGGAAATCTCAATTCGGGAGAGTGGAGTCGAGCGCCCCTATGGTTGGGATTACGACAGACACTATGATATTTACCAGGCCGATAGTGATGGTAGCAATGTGGTGAACCTCAGCAATGCCGACGGTTATGACGCGGAAGGTTCTTACTCCGCCGATGGCAGCCAAATACTTTTCGCTTCTAACCGAGAGGGCTATCAGCGCAGACTCAGCCAGGCCGAGCAAAAACTGTTCGATGACGACAGTTCCTATTTTATGGACCTCTACATCATGAATGCGGATGGCTCGAATGTTCGCCAACTCACTGCTTCACCCGGCTACGATGGTGGTCCCTTCTTCAGCCCCGACAATAATAAAGTCGTATGGCGTCGCTTTAATCCCGATGGTAACAGCGCCGAAATCTGGACCATGGATATTGATGGCAGTAATCAGCGTCAACTCACCGCCGATGCCATGGTGTCCTGGGGGCCCTATTTTCACCCCAGCGGCGACTACATTATCTATTCCAGCAATATTCTCGGTAACGCCAATTTCGAACTGTTTATGATCGATCCCCAGGGCCGTAATCCGGTGGTACGCGTCACCAACACCGACGGCACCGATATCTTGCCGGTTTTCTCTCCCGACGGTAGCAAGCTGGCCTGGACCACCACCCGTGCGGCGGATGGTACGGCCCAGATTCACATGGGCAATTGGGATCATCAGAAAGCGTTGGAATTACTAGGTCTTGATTAACCGGAAGTATTTGCCACGGCTGCGGATCATCCCGCTACTCCTGTAAGCCAGAGACCGTATGCTATTATTTAGAGGTGCCCCAGGTTCGGGAAAATGCCAAGAAAATTTCTGACAGTGTTCATGACTCTCGCGAGTGTTTGCGTCGCACAGTTGGTGTTAGCGCAGCAACTGTCGCCAGACTCAGCCTCTGAGCAACTTCCTCATCACAGCCTCAAGGTGCTGCTCGACCCGGCCAATCAGCGACTCACGGTGGAAGACACCATCACCTTGCCCGCAGCCGCTAGCCCCGGCCCGTTGTCGTTCTCCCTCAATCGTAATCTGACTATCAGCAATAACTCCGGCACACTGCAATCGTTGCAAACTACTCCCAATTCCGGGATTAACAATGCCGGTGCCAGCGCAGCGCAGTCCAATCGTTACAGCCTGAGGCGCTCACGTGGCAACAATAATCAAGTACTGCTTATCTATAGTGGCACTATTTACGACGCGGCAGAGCAATCCAGCGAGGAGTATGCCCAGAGCTTCGCCGAGACCTCGGGGATAATTGGCGAGCAGGGCGTCTACCTCAGCAAGGGCAGCATCTGGATTCCTGAGTTTGGTGACAGCCTGATTACGTTTGATCTGCAGGTCGAGTTTGTGGACACAGCCGCCAGTTGGACGGCGGTAAGCCAGGGGGAGCGCGTCGGCACTAATGCCTGGACCAGTGACCAGCCCATGGAAGAGGTGTATCTGATCGCTGCCGATTTCACAGAATATTCGCAGCAGGCCGAAGACGTTGAAGTACTGGCCTATTTACGCCAGCCGGATCGAAATCTTGCCGCGCAATACATGGATGCTACAGAGAGGTATCTGCAATTGTATGAACCGCTGTTGGGGGACTATCCTTACGGCAAATTCGCGCTGGTAGAGAATTTCTGGGAGACAGGCTATGGCATGCCTTCCTTCACCCTGCTGGGGGAGCAGGTCATTCGCTTTCCCTTCATCCTCGAATCTTCCTTTCCCCATGAAATTCTGCACAACTGGTGGGGCAATGGTGTCTACCCTGATTACGAGAGCGGTAACTGGAGCGAGGGCCTGACGGCGTATCTAGCCGATCATCTGTTCCAGGAGATGAGCGGCGCCGGCCCGGAATACAGGAAAGAGATGCTGGCGCGCTACAAGAACTATGTGGCGGCGGGTGCGGACTTTCCGCTCAATGAATTCACCTCCAGAAATTCTGCGGCGAGCCAGGCCGTGGGTTATGGCAAGACCTTAATGCTCTGGCACATGTTGCGCATTGAACTGGGTAACGATTTGTTCCTCGCTGGTCTGCGTAAATTTTACAGCGATTACAAATTCCAACGGGCAAGCTTTGCCGATATTGCTGCCCTGTTTTCGGAGTTAAGCGGCCGCGATCTCACTGCATTCTTTGCCCAGTGGGTGGATCGGACTGGGGCGCCGGAGCTGTCGATCTCGGTCGAAGCAGTGAACGGCAATAAGGGTCGCATCATGTTCGCTCAAATTCAGGAAGGTGCGCCCTACAATTTGAGGGTTCCCGTAGCTCTTTTTTACGCGGGCGAGGCGCAGCCACAGATCTTCGACGTCAATTTGTCACAGAAGCTCGAAGGTGTGATGGCGGACGATTACGAGCGCCTGCAAGCGGTGTTGGTCGATCCCTATTTTGATGTGTTCAGGCAATTGGCGAGAGAAGAAACGCCGCCTACCATCGGCGAGTTGTTCGGCGCCAGTGAGATAGCTTTTGTGTTACCAGATGCCGACCGCCAACACTGGACCCGAATGGCGGAGGCTTTTGCGCCAGCATCGGATTCACAGGCTAGTAACTCACAAATTCTGCTTGGCTCCGAACTGGAGGCTCTACCCGCTGATCGCTCCGTCTGGATCCTGGGTCGGGATAACCCCTTTGTGTCCCTGTTTGGAACCGCAGCGCAGCCCTATGCCGTCGCTTTTTCCGAGACGGCCGTGGCGTTGGCGGGTGACGCTGTAGACTATGCCAATCGCAGCACCGTGCTGGTGGCAAGACATCCCGCCAACCCCGAGCTCGCCATTGGCTGGATTCATGTCGATGACATGATCGCGATGCCGGGCATGATCGAGAAGTTACCGCACTACGGCAAATACTCTTATTTGAGCTTTCTTGGCGACGAGCCCAGCAATGATGTGAAAGGTGTGTGGTCCAGTTCCGAATCGCCCCTGCAGTGGATCAAGCCGGACCTCGATGCTGCCGTCGCGTTGCAGTTAGAGACCCTGCCGGTTACCGCACCACTGACGACGCTGCCGCCAAAATACCTGCCAGAGCATTTGCTGCGCCATGCCCAACAGTTAACACAAGCTTCCATGCAGGGTCGTGGCCTGGGCAGTACTGGCCTGGATGAGGCGGCACGCTATATTGCTGGCCAATTTCGCGCGGCAGGCTTACAGACTCTGGGAGGCACATATCTGCAGGAATGGTCACAGCTGCTGCCGGGTCGCGGCGCCACCAGAATGGCGAATGTGGTGGGTATGATAGCGGGGTCGAATCGGGCATTGAGCTCCCAGCCTGTAGTCCTGGCAGCGCACTTCGACCATTTGGGCGTGGATGCAAATAGTGGCAGCAGCTATCCCGGCGCCGATGACAATGCCTCCGGCGTCAGCATTCTGCTAGAAGTAGCCAGCAGGCTGTCCCGAGTATTCACTCCCCAGCGACCGATTCTGTTCGTGGCCTTTACCGGCGAGGAGTCGGGTTTGTTAGGTTCGGATTACTTTGTGAATAATCCAGGTGGTGGCTTTCAGACCAAGGACATTGCGGCCATGATCAATCTCGATTCGGTGGGTAGATTAGGTGACAACACGCTGCAGGTTTTCGGCACCGACAGCGCCTATGAGTGGCCCTTCATGGCGCAGGGAATTGGCTTCACCATCGGCGTCGATTCCACTTTCCCGTCGCAAACAATTGCCAGCAGCGATCACGTCAGCTTTCTCAACGCCGGCATCCCGGCGTTGCATCTATTCAGTGGCGCCCACGTCGACTATCACCGAGCGTCAGATACTGCGGATAAGCTCGATGCAGCGGGCATGTCGGATATCGCACTGTGGGTGGAGGAAGCAATGGTGTACCTGGGCGACCTGGATAATCCTCTGCGAGTCACCCTGCAAGGAGTTGACGCGGTAGCGCGTAGCGGCACAAGCACTGCCCGAGAGGCAAGCCTGGGCACCGTTCCCGATTTTGCCTTCACCGGTGCAGGAGTAGGTATCTCAGCGGTAACGCCGAACAGTGCGGCGGCGGCAGCCGGGCTCAGGGCTGGTGATGTGTTGCTGACCTATGACGGTGCAGTAATCAGCGATCTGCAAGCCTATTCAGATCTTTTGCGGCAATCTGCGCCGGGAGATATCGTGCAGCTGCAGATTCAGCGCGAAGCAGAGGTACTCACGCTGAAAGCGACCTTGAAGTCGCGTTAAATCAGGCTTTTTCGCTATTATCGCAAGGCGCTAAACAACAAAGCCGCCACCACGAACAGCAGCGCCAGGGCTATTAATTTTCGATTAATGCTGGATTTTGGTGCCGCCCACTTATAAGTCTCCTCTTCAACGAAGAGGCAATTTTGGGATTTTTTAATAAACCGCAAGATTTTCTCCTGAACACGATTTTATAGCAGCGTTTAGTAGAGCTGATAAAGCTGTCCACAAGCGG
>CAVOFA010000028.1:0-27497 GCA_963694865.1 Gammaproteobacteria bacterium
GATCCAATACTCCGGCATGCATTTTCAGGCTGGTCAAAAGCGCCAAATTATCTGTCAGCAACGGTGCCGCAATGGCATTTGAATGTGGCATGGATTAACGGATAATAGTCGCGCGGCTAGTGTTAAGCAGCAATGCGTAAAATAGGATAAACAGCTGTTGTGCACAACCGCTAATCGCAAAATATTTTTCACTTCAACCGGCCGGGTAGTGCCTGGAGTAAAATGCAGACAGCAGATAAATCCGCGGCAGATAAATCCAGTCGCAAGCAAGCGCTAGCACCCCCCTGGAAGACTCTACTATGAGTGCCGGTAAGCCACCGAAGGACAGGATCTTTGCGGCTGAAATGCTGCCTGGCGATTTTGTCTTCGATGAAAAAGTTGCCAAGGTATTCGAGGATATGATTAACCGCTCGGTGCCTGGATACAATACCATTATCGCCATGATCGGCGTGCTTTCAGAACGCTATTGTCGGCGGTCTACCACCATCTATGATCTGGGCTGCAGCCTCGGAGGTGCTACCTTCGCTGCCATTTATCAGGTGACTTGCCCAGATTACTCTGTCGTGGCTGTGGACAACTCGCCGGCCATGATTGTCAGGCTGGAGAGCAAGCTTGCCGCAGCAGCGAGGCCGACTGGCCATGTTCAATGCAGCTGTGAAGATATCCTTCAAACCGACATCTCCAATGCTTCCATCGTGATATTGAATTTTACCCTGCAATTCATTCCCCTGGCACAACGACAGCTACTGCTGCAGAAAATATACAACGGCCTCAATGCCGGCGGCATTCTCATAGTCTCTGAAAAAATCCTGTTTCCTGACGCCGTGCTGAATCAGTTGTTTATAGACTTGTACCATCGCTTTAAGGAAAGCCGGGGCTATAGCCAGCTGGAGATAAGTCAGAAACGTGCCGCGCTGGAAAACATATTGATCCCGGAAACTATTGCAAGCCATCGAAGCCGCTTAAATGAGATCGGTTTCCACTCTTTCGATGTCTGGTTTCAGTGTTTCAATTTCGCTTCAATGGTTGCCATCAAGTAGCAGTGACATGGATCTGACTCCTCTACAAGAACTTATCGACGACACGGCACTGGCAGCGCTTGGCCCGTTTCTCGAAGAGACATATTTACAGCAAATTACCCAGGGTGACTTTAAAAAATGGCGCAAATTACTGGCCTGTCTGCCGCAGCTGACGGCCTCATCGTTTACCCTTGGGCCAAAGATTGACATTGGCACTGCAACAGATTTCGATCAAGCAACACTGGCTGCGCTGGAACTGCAACTACGTGAATTTATTCCCTGGCGCAAAGGACCCTTTACCGTTTTCGGCATTGATATCGATAGCGAATGGCGCTCCGATATCAAATGGTCTCGCCTGCAACAGGCACTTTCCCCGCTAGCGCATAGAAAAATTCTCGATGTAGGCTCGGGCAATGGCTATTACGGCTTTCGCATGCTGGAAGCAGGCGCCGAGCTGGTCATAGGAATTGATCCCCATATTGCCTATGTCGCTCAGTTCTGGGCTATCAAGCACTTTCTGCCAACACTGCCGACATTCGTATTACCGATGACGCTTGAACAGATGCCGTCGAAGCTGGAGTACTTCGATACGGTTTTCTCCATGGGCGTTATCTATCACCGCCGATCACCAATAGATCACTTAATGCAATTGAAGGAGTCACTGCGTCCCGGTGGCGAAATTGTCATCGAGACGATTTATGTTGATGGCGCCGAAGGCTACTGTCTAACACCGGCCAAAAAATACGCTCGCATGGGCAATGTCTGGTTCGTGCCAAGTATTAGCACGCTACTGCAATGGCTGCCTCGATGCGGTTTCAGTGATTGCCAGGTTATCGATCAATCGACCACCACATTCAGTGAACAAAGAAAAACCGATTGGATGCCCTTCGACTCGCTGTCTGATGCTCTGGATGCGGATGATCCCCACATAACCATTGAGGGATTGCCGGCACCAAAACGGGTCGTTGTTATAGCTCGTCGTCCCTGAACTCGTTGACGATCGGGACAAAAACTGAATTCCCCTGGTGCCGGGCCGGGCGCAGAATTTGACTTGTTACGCTTGAATTATTGGTTAAAAATCTTGCAATGGCAGTGACACACCCAGTAAAACTAAAAGTTCATACACTTTCTGATGTGGCGGTCCAAATTTTATTGACGCTCTTCTCTAATTGCGCTAACTATACACTTTGGGCTTCGTAACAGGGTCAGCTCTAATTCTATCTGCCTACAGTCTCGTTCTCGTATAAGCAAACCCTTGTACCGTCGCGATCCTGTCTAGCCGGCATCTAATACAACTACAATAAAAGAGAATAAAAGATGGCCAGACCATTACGCATAGAATATCCAGATGCCGTCTATCATGTTTCCAATTACGGCCTCGAGAATCAACGAGTCTTTCCTTCGGCTAGATATTTTGAAGTATTCCTGGCGAGCCTGGCCGAAACCTGTTCCCGTCTAAACGTAGAAATTCATGCCTTCTGCCTGCTCAGGTCGGAATATCATCTGCTAGTAAAAACCCCTGAGGCAAACCTGAGCCGGTTTATGCGTCAAGTAGATGGTTTATACACGCAACAGTATCAGCGGCTAAAGCGCATCGACGGGTCTCTCTTCCGCGGTCGATATAAGGCGGTGCTGGTACAGGCGGACAATTATTTGCTGCCTCTGTCCAGATTTATTCACGCCAAGATTAAGGCCTCTGAGCGCAGCAACTATCCCTGGAGCAGCTACAGCTATTTCACCCACAAGGCGAAACCTCCGGTATGGTTTAATCGCGACGAGACTCTCAAGCAGTTAAAAACCACCACCGCCAAGCGGGCCGCGGCCTACAAAAAATATGCGGCTCAGAGTATTGATGCCGAGCTCAGCCATTTTTACGGCAAGAAGAATCTGTCATCCATAATGGGTGACGACAAGTTTCGAAAAGCGGCGCAGAAAAAACGCTCGGCAACTGCAGTGAAGGGACTATCCAGGCACGCAAAGGCCAAATGGAGGCCCTCTTGCAAGCAAATCGTTAGTGCCGTTGCCACCCAATTCAAGGTTTCTGAAGCCAGTATAGTTAAAGCGGCCCGCGGGCCTGGCTCCAAGAATGTCCCGCGCTGGGTAGCCATGTATTTATGTCAGGAGCTTTCCGCGGTAACACTGCAATCGATCGCCAGCCTATTCAAGCTAAAAGGATACGGCACCGTGTCCATCACAGTGGGTAAACTTAAAGCGGAGTTTGAACAGAGCCCGAAGGTTCTGGCAGCCACGGAAAAGCTGACAAAGCGACTTCGTAAAATCAAATAAGAACTCTTAGATGAAGAACGATGTAACAGCGGTCTGAAAAATAACGGCAGTAAAAAGCCGATATTTCCCGCTGGGAAATATCGGCTTTTTACTTGCAGCTGCGTCGCCTACCGCAATGAAAACTTACTTGATTTTCGATTCCTTGTAGATAACGTGCTTCCGAACCACCGGGTCGTACTTCTTCATTTCCATCTTGTCCGGCGTTGTGCGCTTGTTCTTGTCTGTGGTGTAGTAGTGCCCGGTTTTCGCACTCGATACCATTTTGATTTTCTCTCTCATGATCTTTGCCTGTCTAAACCTTTAGCCGTGCGGATTTACACGCGTACGCCATTGCTTCGAATATCTGCTAATACGGAGTCAATGCCCAACTTATCGATGATGCGCATACCCTTCGTAGACACACGTAGTTTAATGAAGCGCTTCTCAGACTCGACCCAGAATCTGTGACTGTGAATATTGGGCGAAAACCGACGTTTGGTCCTGTTATTCGCGTGAGAAACGTTATTTCCAGTAACTGGTTTCTTGCCTGTTACCATACAAACCCTGGACATCTTGCTGCCTCGCTGTCTTTAGTACGTTGTAAACGTCTAATTAAATAGGGAAATTCCCCAACCCGGATCAGTGCTTGAGCCAAGGCCAAAAAAGAGCTGCGTTTTATACCAGAACACTTGGCCAATAGCAAGATAAACCCTCGAAAGCCGAGGACTATAAGGCCTGTATCTCCTCCACCGGCAGCCTCGAACCTGGAGCTACAGGAGACCTCTCTCAGCGAATGAAACCACCTCATCTACGCCTATCACCAGGTGGTCCAGCACCCGGACTTCGATCGTTTGCATGGCGGATTTTAATTTCCTAGTGATTGCTATGCCAGCCTGGCTGGGCTCGGCAATTCCAGAGGGATGATTGTGGGCGAAAATTACTGCCGCGGCGTTGTGATAAAGGCAACGCTTGACCACCTCCCGGGGATAGACTGCAGCGCCATCGATGGTGCCGTGGAACAACTCCTCCAGTTCCATCACGTGGTGCTGATTATTGAGGAAAAGACAGCTAAAAACCTCACTCTCACAGGACTTGAATCTGGCCCTGAGATAATCACGGGTTGCCGCCGAACTGGTGAGTATATCTCTGGCTTTGAGGCGCTCCAGTAATTGTCGCTGAGAGAACTCCTTCATGGCCGCCAAACTTGTTGCTTTCGCGACCCCAAGGCCTGGTTGCGCGCACAAGTCCTTTAGATTCGCGGATACCAGATCACTGAGGCTGCCGTAGGTGACGAGCAAATCTCTGGCAAGCTCCAACGCCGTTTTGCCCTGCATACCCGTGCGCAGAAACACGGCTAGCAACTCAGCATCTGATAATGCCCTGGCACCGGTGGCCAGCAGTTTTTCTCGGGATCGCTCAAGTGGTGGCCAACTCGAAAATGACATCGCTTACTTCCTTGGGATTAGAATACTTAGAATAGACGTTGCCAGCCAAATGCCTTAACTCGCAGGCAAATTACGCAGAATCGGGCCAGTCCTATTATCAGAGCCCCTGAGTTATACTAGTCGTCATGTCCAGCCTCTCGAACAAACGCATCCTCCTTGGCATAACGGGCGGTATTGCCGCTTACAAATGCGCCGAGCTTACCAGGTTATTCGGCAAGGCCGGTGCCGAAGTCAGGATAGCCATGACCCAGGCGGCTACGGAGTTCATCACGCCTCTTACTATGCAGGCCTTGTCAGGCAATCGAGTGCAGCTGGATCTGCTCGACACTGAAGCAGAAGCGGCTATGGGGCACATCGAATTGGCCCGCTGGGCGGACCTGGTGTTAATCGCTCCGGCAACCGCCGATTTTCTCGCAAAAATAGCCCACGGTCGGGCCGACGACATTCTAAGCACCCTGGTACTCGCCACGACCGCACCGATAGCGGTCGCGCCTGCAATGAATCAGGCGATGTGGGCTGACGCCGGCACCCAGGCTAACCTGAAAATCCTGCGCGAACGGAAATACGCTATCTTTGGCCCGGAATCTGGTGAGCAAGCCTGTGGCGATGTGGGTGCAGGTCGAATGATGGAACCGTCGCAACTGCTGGCACACTGTGCCGACAGCTTTGAGTCTGGGTTGTTAGCCGGTCAGAAATTCGTAATAACCGGCGGCCCCAGCCGCGAGGCCCTGGACCCGGTGCGTTATATCAGCAATCACAGTTCCGGTAAGATGGCGTATGCGCTGGCGGCAGAGGCAGTGGCAGCAGGCGCCAGGGTGGTGTTGATCAGCGGCCCGGTAAACCTCAGCACTCCGGATGGCGTCACCCGGGTCGATGTAGTCAGCGCCAATGACATGCTCGAAGCCACCCTTGCCAATATCGCCGATGCCGATGTCTTCATCGGTGTTGCTGCGGTTGCAGACTACCGACCCGAGCAGATAGAAATTGATAAAATCAAGAAATCCAGCGCGACCATGCAACTCAATTTGGTTAAAAATCCGGATATTATTAGCCTCGTTGCGCAACTTGAGCCGCGGCCTTTTATGGTTGGCTTCGCCGCAGAAACAACGGATATAACGGAGAATGGACACGGCAAATTGCTAAAGAAAAACCTGGATTTGCTGTTCGCGAACAATGCCACCGATACTTTTAACAGTGACAGCATCTCGGTCACTGTAATTTCCAAAGATGCGCAATCCAAATTGGCTACAGGCAACAAGCGTGTGGTCGCTAGTAAAATGCTGCAACTCATTGCCGCTAATTTGCCAAATAGCCCGCAGAACTGAATGCATTTGACGAGGAGGATTGAATCGTGGCTTTAGGTGGTGGACAGCTCGATACGCCGCTTTCAATTCCTGCATCTATTTTCAGAGCCTATGACATCCGCGGCATCGTCGAAGAGTAGCTCACCGAAGACAGCGTACAACAGATTAGCCGCGCCATCGGTACCGAGGCTCTGAGCCAAGGTATCGATACGCTGCTGGTGGGCTTCGATGGCAGACTATCCAGTCCCAGCCTTTCCAAAGCCCTCACCAGGGGCTTATTGCGCAGTGGCTGCAACGTGGTAAATCTCGGCATGGTTCCAAACCCCCTGCTTTATTACGCAACCCACACCAGCGGTATTGAATCCGGGGTGATGTTGACGGCGAGTCATAACCCCGCCAATTACAACGGGCTCAAAGTGGTCTTCAAGCAGGCCTGTCTCGCGGCCAATCAGATACAGAACATTCGAATTAGGGTCGAGGAGAACCAATTATCGCAGGGCGACGGGGTTTATTCAGAACTCGATATTACGCATCGTTACCAAGCAGATGTCTGCTCAAAAATTACGCTACAGCGCAAGCTCAAGCTGGTGATAGACTGGGGCTTATCGCCAATCTGGGCGATTTCGTAGACGCGGACAAGATTCTGATGTTACTGGTTAAACAAATTGCACCCCGATACCCGGCGGCCCCCATAATCTATGATGTTAAGTGCAGCAACAACCTGGCTCGACTGATCACCGCCGAGGGCGCCACGGCAGTACTGCACCGCAGCGGTCACTCCTTTATGAAGCAGAAGATGCAAGAGACTCAAGCGCCTCTGGGGGGAGAGTGCGCAGCGCATATCTTCATCAAGGACCGCTGGTTTGGCTTCGACGACGGTCTTTACGCGGCGGCCAGAGTTGTGGAAATTTTGTCGCAACTGGATCATTCCTCCAGTGAGGAATTCGCCAGTTTTGCGAGCAGTTGTAGTACGCCGGAAATCGTGTTGCCGGTTGCAGAGGAAACCAAGTTCGAATTGATGCAGCGAATTATCGACGGCGCCGATTTCCCTGGCGCAGAGCTGGTGCTACTCGATGGATTGCGAGTCGAATTTGTTGATGGCTGGGGCCTAATACGGGCATCGAACACCAGCGCCGCCTTGTTACTTCGGTTCGAAGCAGATACCCTACCGCGCCTGCAAGCCATTCAAGCCAGTTTTAAAGCTTTAATCCACAGCGCAGATAAAACCTTGGAGCCTGTTTTTTAAAGAGGACGAAGAAGGGGACGGAGGCGATTTTCTCTCTGGCCTCTTTACAGCCCACTTAACTACAATGAAAATTGCCTCCGTCCCCTTTTTCGGAGAGAAAATCGCCTCCGTCCCCATTTTTGTCCCATTTTTCCTTCGGATCACACATCATGTCTCTCACGCTCAAAAGTGCGAAAAACATCGCCAAGGTGTTAACTGAGTCGCTGCCCTACATCCAGAAATTCACCGGTAGCACGGTGGTTGTCAAATATGGCGGCAATGCCATGGTGGATGAAACGCTCAAGCAAGGCTTTGCCAGAGATATCGTATTAATGAAGCTGGTGGGGATGAATCCGATAGTAGTACACGGCGGCGGCCCCCAGATCGGTCGGGTTCTGGATCAATTGAATATCGAATCAAAATTCGTTGACGGTCTGAGGGTAACCGACAGCCAGACTATGGATGTTGTTGAGATGGTGCTGGGTGGCCTGGTAAACAAGGAGATCGTCGGCCTGCTGAATAAAAATCAGGGCAAAGCCGTGGGTGTTACCGGCAAGGACGGCAAGCTGATCAAGGCGAAAAAATTACGGCTTAAGCGCAAGGGGTCAGCGTCGGGCGAGCATAGCGAAACAGATTTCGGTCATGTCGGCGAGATAGTCAGCATTAACACCGAAGTTCTGGAACTGATGAAAAACAGCGACTTCATCCCGGTAATTGCGCCCATAGGCACTGACGACGAAGGCGCCAGCTACAATATCAATGCCGATTCGGTTGCCGGTGAACTGGCCAAAGTACTCGGTGCCGAGAAGCTGATCTTGTTGACCAATGTGGCCGGAGTGCAGGATAAGAAGGGAAATGTCTTAACCGGCCTCAGCATTAAGCAAGTTGCCACGCTAATTGCCGATAAAACTCTACAGGGAGGAATGCTGCCCAAGGTTGCCTGCGCGTTGGCTGCCGTAGAAGGCGGCGTTCACAGTGCCCATATCATTGATGGCAGGGTAGAGCACGCCGTGTTACTGGAAATATTCACCAATGAGGGCGTGGGGACACTAATTACCAGAGACGGTCTCAATAAAAATTAAGCACAAAACAGACTATGGAAAACACCAGTAAATATTCTCGCAAAGACCAAATCCTGCAATCTCTGGCCCGCATGCTGGAATCAGCTCCCGGGGAACGTGTCACAACCGCAGCCCTGGCCAGGGAGGTTGGCGTTTCCGAGGCCGCCCTTTACAGGCACTTTCCAAGCAAAGCGAAAATGTTTGAAGGTCTCATCGAATTCATCGAAGAGACTTTGTTTCAACGTATATCTCGCATACTTACTGAAGAGTCTATTGCTGAAGTGCGCTGCGAAAAAATCCTTACTCTGCTATTAACTTTCTGTGACAGAAACCCAGGCATGACCAGAATTCTTACCGGTGAGGCCCTCGCCGGAGAAACCGAGCGACTGCGTCATCGCGTCACCCAGTTTTTCAGCAGGCTGGAATCCCAGCTAAAGCAAATTCTTCGGGAAGCTCAAATCAGAGAGAATCTAAAAACGGCTATCTCCTCAGCGGCCATGGCAAACTTACTGCTAGCGACAATTGAGGGCAGGCTGATCCAATTTGTGCAAAGCGAGTTTAAGGAATCTCCGTTGGAAAACTGGAAATTGCAATGGTCCTTTCTGAGCGCGAATCTGCTGGTACCTTATTCGGCACCCACCACAGTAAATACCGACTGAACTTGCTCACAAGCTACGCTTAGATTCCATGCTGTCGTCGGTACTTAATCACACTTTCGAGATGTGGCTGCAGGGCCTCTGAATTTATTTTTTGCAAAAAATCGATGATATCTTGCAGTGTTATTATGCTAACAACCTCTATCTGGTAATTTTGCTCAATTTCCTGAATTGCCGAAAGTTTACCAGAACCCCGCTCTTGCCTATTCATGGCGACAGCGATGCCACAAAGTTTTGCGCCTGCTGCGCTTAGTATTTCAGCCCCTTCCCTGACCGCGGTTCCAGCGGTAATCACGTCGTCGATGATCATAGCCTGGCCGGTTAACTCAGCGCCGACGATGCTGCCACCCTCGCCATGGTCCTTCGCTTCTTTTCGATTAAAACAGTAAGGCTTATTGATTCCGTGCTCATTAGCCAGCGCGATAGCAGTCGCGGAAACCAGCGGAATACCTTTGTAGGCCGGGCCAAAAAGCACATCGAATTGCTGTTTCGAATGGATAATTGCCCTGGCATAACAACTAGCCAGAAAGGCTAGCTTTTCACCGGTATTAAACAACCCTGCGTTGAAGAAGTAGGGACTGATTCGGCCTGACTTAAGGGTAAACTCTCCGAACCGTAGTATCTCGTGTTCGATTACAAAATTGAGAAATTCTGATTGAAAATCCTGCATTGTGTTCCTCGTCGTTCAATCGTCAAATAACCGGGGAATTTAGCCAAGTGCTTGCTTCTGCGCAGTAATCAGCTCCCCAATCCCCACCTCCGCCAACTCAATCATTTCCTGTAGCTGTGCATGACTGAAATCACCATCCTCGCCGGTGCCTTGCAATTCGATAAAGCCACCGGCTTCTGTCATAACAATATTCATATCTGTTTCCGCATTGGAGTCTTCTGCATAATCCAGGTCCAGCACTGCGTTGCCTTTGTAAATTCCCACAGACACTGAAGCGATAAGTTGTTTTATCGGATTATTTTTAATTTTTCCATTCGCCAATAAGTAGTTGACGGCATCGACCAACGCCACGCAGCCTCCGGTGATTGATGCGGTGCGTGTTCCCCCATCTGCCTGAATTACATCACAGTCCACCTTTATAGTGTGTTCGCCGAGCTCCCGCAGATCTATTGCCGCTCTTAAGGACCTGCCTATAAGGCGCTGAATTTCCAGACTACGCCCCGACTGTTTGCCACGGGCCGCCTCTCGGTCCATTCGGCTTCCCGTCGACCGGGGCAGCATCCCGTATTCTGCTGTAACCCAACCCCTGCCACTGCCCTTAAGAAATCGAGGTACAGATTCTTCTACGCTGGCATTGCACAATACTTTAGTGTCACCAAACTCTACTAACACGGAGCCCTCTGCGTGCTTGGTATAATTTCTGGTGAGTGTGACTTCGCGCAACTGATTCAAATTGCGTTGGCTCGGCCGAATCAGATCTATCATGTGAGTTCCATCGTGTGGGTTCCATCGTGTGAGTTCCACCATCTGCGCTAGGTAAATGGTGACGGCAAGTGCTTGCGAAGAATTATCCTAGAAATTGCTGCGTATAGCGAGCTATAGGAAAAGTCCGCTGTGATTCGAACCGTAATACGGTAAAATAGGCACACACAGTTTAGTAATCTTTACTTTGGAAAAAAAAGAATTCAGGCGATGGCTGCTTCGGGGTTCTAATTAATACCCAGAGTATTTTGTAGTATCGAGAGTGCTTTCCAGTATCGGAAGTACCTTGTTTTTTTGGATTTATTGTTATGATGTTAAGTATGACGGCCTTTTCAAGGCAACAGTCAGAGCAGGATTGGGGATCTCTTACCTGGGAACTACGTTCAGTCAATCACCGCTACCTGGAAGCCAGCGTGCGCCTGCCGGAGCTATTCAGTGGACTGGAGAATTCGGTGCGCGGGGCCCTGCGGAAGCAGCTAAGCCGTGGCAAGGTCGAATGTCAGTTGCGTTACAAAGCTGGAGAAAGTTTCCAGACAGAGCTGCATTTAAATCTCCCTCTAATTCAAAAACTAATCCGCGCCAACACGGAAATTGAGGCGATTGCCAGCGCCTCAACAAACTTGAACAGCATGGAAATTTTACGCTGGCCCGGGGTCATTCAGGACCAGGAATTCGATATCAAGGCCATTGAAAAACAAGCCCTGGAATTGTTCAACGCTGCGCTCGACGATTTGATAGCAAGTCGGCGGCGAGAAGGCGAAGAATTGAAGGGGTTTATCCAGCACAGATTAGTCTCTATCCGTGCAATTGTCGCCAGTGTCAAAACGGCGATGCCAGAAATTCTGGCGGCACAGCGTCAGAATCTCGCCGACAAGCTGGCAGAGCTCAAAGCGGAACTCGAGCCCGCACGACTGGAACAGGAAATCACTCTGCTGGCCCAAAAAGCGGATGTCGATGAAGAGCTCGACCGCCTCAACTCCCATTTAAATGAAGTTGAGCGAGTGATCTCAAGTTCGGGACAAAAGGGCAGGCGCCTGGATTTTCTGATGCAGGAGCTTAATCGTGAGGCCAATACGCTGTCCTCAAAATCCATCGTTGCAGAAACCACGCTCAATGCGGTGGAGCTGAAAGTACTCATCGAGCAGATGCGGGAACAAATACAGAATATCGAATAAGTGGCATCGGCACAGGCAAGGCACTATGACTAAAGGCGTTTTTTACATTATTACCGCACCCTCGGGCGCCGGCAAAACAAGTCTGGTCAGAGCCCTGGTTGAAAATGACCCGCGCCTCTGCGTCTCGGTCTCCCACACCACGCGAGCGTGCCGACCCGGCGAAGCAAATGGCGTCGACTATCACTTTGTGAATACCAGCAGTTTCATGGACATGCTTTCCCAGGCCAAATTTCTGGAAAGTGCCGAGGTCTATGGCAATCACTACGGAACCTCACAACTCTGGGTCGATCAAAAGCTGGCTGGCGGCGTCGACGTAATTCTGGAGATTGATTGGCAGGGCGCTCAACAGATCCGCAAGCTGTATCCTCAGGCCTGTTCAATTTTTATCTTGCCGCCTTCGCTTGAGGATCTGAAGCAGCGCTTGCAGGAGCGAGCTCAAGACAATGAAAAAACCATCGACAGCCGCATGCGTCAAGCCGTTAACGAGATTACCCACGTTGCGGAAGCGGATTACATGGTGGTAAACGACGATTTCCAGACGGCGCTAGATGATATTCGCTGCATTATTGTATCGCGGCGCTTGACCATAGGGGTGCAACAGCAGATTCAGGGTGATTTGCTCGCTAGCCTGAGCCGCCAGACGGTCTAAACCGCCAATAAAAACCTGCAATTTAGAGAAAAATTCAGTAGAATTCCCGGTCCTCAATAACCGGGCCTTGACGTGTGGGGTTTGAATATTCATCCTCAATACGCAACCCGCGCCATTGAAACTGTGGAATTGATCCTCAGAGTTTAGCTGATCAGCGAATAGAAGGTATTGGTATGGCACGTATTACTGTAGAAGACTGTTTAGACAACGTAGACAACCGCTTCGAGCTGGTTATGGTATCGAGCAAACGTGCGCGTCAGTTGCAGATTGAAGGTAAGGATCCGCTGGTTAGCGTTGACAATGACAAGCCAACGGTAATCGCGCTGCGAGAAATTGCGGAAGGCCTGATCGACGCCCAAATTTTAGTTGCAAAGCAGCCCATGGAGCTGGAAGAAGCCGAAGAAGAGCTGGAAGCCGTGAACGCTGCTGTTGTGGAAAAGGAAGCTAAAGCCTCCACCGAGACCTAATAATCCAGCAGCTTGTTGTAAAGCACCCATCTCAGATGGGTGCTTTACAAGGCAACTAGGGCAAACAAGCGGAGTTTACAGGCTGTAAGTGAGCATTTTAAGCCGGATTTTAACGCTGTATAGGCTCGGCTGAGAGTTTTTGACAGCCTGCCAGGAGTCGATTCTTGCAAGTACCTACACTGAACACCATCGACTCCCTGGCAACTGGTTTATCCGGATATCTGGGTTCGGAGCAAGTCAGCAGCGTGCGCCGTGCCTATTTTTACGCCGAACAGGCTCATGAAGGCCAGTATCGCCGCAGCGGCGACGCCTACGTCACCCACCCCCTCGCAGTGGCCAGCATCCTCAGTGAAATGCACATGGACCATCAGAGTCTGATGGCCGCCATGCTCCATGATGTTATCGAAGACACCGGTATTACCAAGACCGCGATCAAGACCCAATTCGGCAACACCGTGGCGGACTTGGTAGACGGCGTCAGCAAACTCAACAAGATTACCTTCAGCAGCCGTGCCGAAGCCCAGGCGGAAAACTTTCAGAAGATGGCTATGGCCATGGCCAAAGACCTGCGCGTAATTTTGGTCAAGATTGCCGACCGCCTCCACAATATGCGCACGCTGGATGTATTGACGCCCGATAAGCGGCGTCGCATCGCCCGGGAAACCCTGGATATCTATGCGCCCTTAGCAAACCGCCTGGGCATGAACAGTGTGCGCGTGGAATTTGAAGAACTGGGCTTTGAAGCCCTTTACCCCATGCGTTCGCGTCGTATCAGAGCGGCAGTTAAAGGCATCCGCGGCAATCGTAAAGAGATTGTGTCGCAGATTCAGACCTCATTGGAAGCCTGCCTCGAGCGCGAGGGAATGCCGGGACGCACCATCGGTCGCGAAAAACACCTTTACAGTATTTACGAAAAGATGCGCAGCAAACGCCTATCCTTCTCCGAGATAATGGATGTTTACGCGTTTCGCATCATCGTCGATCGGGTCGATACCTGCTATCGAGTGCTGGGCGCCATCCACAGCCTCTACAAGCCGGTACCGGGTCGCTTTAAGGACTACATCGCCATACCCAAAGCCAATGGCTACCAATCCCTGCACACAACCTTGTTTGGTATGCACGGAGTTCCGATCGAGATCCAGATTCGCACCGAAGAAATGGAGGCTATGGCCAATAACGGTATCGCCGCACACTGGCTCTACAAGTCCAGCGACGACCTGCCCAGCGGCGCACACATTCGTGCCCGGGAATGGGTGAATGGTTTGCTGGAAATGCAAAAACATGCCGGTAACTCCTTAGAGTTTATCGAAAACGTGAAGATCGATTTATTCCCTGATGAAATTTACGTGTTTACCCCCAAGGGGACGATTTTTGAGCTGCCCGCCGGATCCACGGCGGTGGATTTTGCCTTCGCCATTCACACTGACATCGGTAATTCCTGTGTTGCCTGCCGCATCAGCCGCCGGCTCGCACCCTTGAGCGAACCCCTGCAGAGCGGCCAGACCGTGGAAATCATTACCGCTCCCGGCACCCAGCCCAATCCAGCCTGGCTCAGCTTTGTGGTGACAGGCAAAGCCCGCAGCAATATTCGTCACTATTTAAAGAATCAGAAACATTCCGAGTCCGTGGCTCTGGGACGACGTTTGCTGAACAAGGCGCTGGGTGGGTTTGGCTGTCAGCTCGATACCATATCGGCGGATAATATCGACACTGTTCTACAACAAATCAAGCTGCAATCGCTGGATCAATTATTGGAAGAAATTGGCCTCGGCAACCGCATGTCCTACATGATCGCCCAAATCCTGGCCAGCCATAACAATGACGGTGCACTGCCGGAAAGCAGAGATCCAGAAAATCAGGGCTCCCTCGCCATTCGCGGATCTGAGGGCATGGTCATGAACTATGCCAAATGTTGCCACCCAATTCCCGGCGATCCCATCATTGGTCACATCAGTTCCGGACGGGGCATGGTCATTCATACCGATGATTGCAACAATATCACCGACGTCAGGGATAACCCGGAGAAGTGCGTCTCAGTGCGTTGGGACCCCGAGGTTGAAGGCGAATTCTCCGTCGAGTTAAGGGTCGAGCTAGAGAATCAACGGGGCATAATTGCTACTCTTGCCACGACCATCACCAGCGCAGAAGCGAATATTGAAAAAATCAGTACGGTTGAGCGAGACGCTCGCTTCAGCATTGTTAAGCTTTCACTCAATGTCCGCAGCCGGGTGCATCTGGCCCGCGTCATGAAAAGAGTGCGCTTAATTAAGCCGGTAACCCGCGTAACCCGCGTAAAATCCCGTAAGGTCCGCAAACCGCTGCGCAGTACAATTGGTAGCAACTAATTGGTAGCAACTAATAAATAGGCAATTCCATGGCAGCATTGGAACAGATTAAGACCACGGCGGCGCCGGCTGCTATTGGGCCCTATTCTCAGGCTATTAAAACCAGCTCGCTGGTGTTCATGTCTGGCCAGATACCGCTGAATCCAGTAACCATGGAGCTGGTCGAGGGTGGCATAGAAGCACAGACCCGGCAGGTATTTGAGAATCTCACGGCCGTCGCTACAGCTGCCAACAGCCGCCTGCAAAATGCAGTCAAACTCACCATCTACCTCACCGATCTGAATGATTTTGCGGTAGTCAACGGCATCATGGCTGAGCATTTTCAGGAACCCTATCCGGCGCGAGCAACAATCCAGGTAAGCGCCCTGCCCAAAGGCTCCATGGTCGAGATTGACGCCGTTCTCTACGCCGACTAGCGTCAGTTTTTTTTCAATATTGCTACGCAGTTCTCATTTCTATTCAATATTACCTCCATACTTATGGGTCTGACACACTCTATTGCGCTTCGTTTCAGCCCAACTGCCTAAAGGTAATGGCCGGTGGAATGGATAAACAATAACAAGATGGCTGGCTTCTCGCTGTTAGAGCTTCTAATTACCGTGTCGATAATTGGACTGCTTTCTGCCGTTGCCCTGCCCAGCTATCGGGACTATGTCGATAACGTCGATACCGCCCTGGCCATCGCCGATATAGAAATGATTGATCAGGCGATTGAAAGATATTTCGTCAATGACTTCATCTATCCGCTATCCCTGGAGGCCGCAGGCGTCGGCACCTTGCAAGGCCCATGGGGTAATACCTATCGTTTCCTGTTTTTCGATGAAAATACCCAGCGCGGACAGATGCGTAAAGATAAAAACCTGGTGCCGGTGAACGACGACTATGATCTGTACAGCATGGGCAAAAACGGTACTACCTCAATGCCCTTCACGTCGCAGCAGGGGGGCGACGATATCGTGCGTACTAATAACGGCCGCTATATAGGTATCGCTAAAGATTACTAGGCCTCGCTACTAATCTTCATAACCCAGCTTGATAAACATGAAACCAGGATTCGAAATTTTCGCAAGCCGATTTGCCAGGAGACTGTTTACCGTCTTCATTGCCTCTGCAATCCTTCCTGTATTAACCCTCGCCGTTCTCTCCTTCAATCGGGTTCCCGATCAGCTGCTGGTACAAAATGAACAACAGCAACGCCAGGAAGTCAAAGCCATTGGCATGGCCATTTATGAAAGGCTTACCTTATTGGAATCAGAATTACAGCTAATCACATCGAGACGGATGAACGACACAGCTGATCTACTCGATTCCATAAGCGCAAGCACGCAACTACGATTAAGCGAAAAATTCGAAAACATCGGCTGGCTTGACCAACAGGCTGTGTACACGCCTCTGCTACATTTTGGCAGGCAATTTAATGCCCTGAACGTCCTCACGCAGGCAGCCGATGTAGCAAGCGGATTCACAATTCTTACGGCGCCGAATGTTAGCGGGGAACGTCACATTTTTATGCTGCAATCTGGCGCCGAAACCAGTAACAGCAATGGCTCCTTAATCGCAGAGCTGGATACCGAATATTTATGGAACCAGGAAACTATTGCCGCCAATCAGGGCCTGTGCATGCTGGATCATTTGGATACTGTGCTTTTTTGTTCGCCGACTACTCCAGAGCAGTTGATTGCTTCGACGGACCCTGAAGACACCGCCGCCTTCGCTGGTAATTTTGAATGGCTGGATCCAAACCGTAATTCCTACCTGGTGAGCTATTGGAGTATTTTTCTAAGGGGCGAGTACGGTATCGATGACTGGACAGTGTTAACAACTATCCCGAGACAGGACATTGTCAGCCCGATCACCGATTTCCAAACTACCTTCATCCTCATTTTCGTCATTAGCCTGCTGGTCGTGCTGATGCTCAGCAGTAGTCAAATCCAACGCATCCTGATTCCGCTGCAGAAGCTCAAGCTGGGAATTCGGGCCGTGGGGGATAGCCATTCGACAACAAGGTAATGATCGACAGCGACGACGAGTTCGAGGACCTGGCCGATTCATTTAACGCCATGGGCGGCAAACTCTCCGATCAGTTTCGCTCTCTGGAGACTATGGCTGAGATCGACCGCCTGATTCTTTCTTCCCAGGATGCCGAAAATGTCATCCAGCTGGTACTGGTGCGCATTCAGGAAATTATTCGCTGTGACCAACTCGGCATAGCGTCACAAGACAGCAATGGCCAGTTTACACACATGCACATGCGTGGGCTCGCACCGGATGACGGTCCAGAGTCGGAGATTATCGAAGCAGAGATTGAATTATCATCGCAAGACCATGGGTTTTTGGAACAACATCATGAAGGCATACTTATCGAACTTAATGACAGCGCACCGAAGTTCCTTAAGCCTTTGTCCTCCTTAGGCGCCCGCGGCCGCTTGATATTACCACTCTTCAGCGATGACGCCCTGTCAGCCATAGTGGCGCTTGGTTATGCCCAATTGCCTGAGAATACCGAACAATTATTACTGGAAACCCGAGCCTGGGCGGATCGAGTCGGTGTGGCGCTTTCGAACGCCAAGTGGCAGGAGAAACTTTATCATCAAGCCAACTACGACGCTCTCACCGGCCTACCCAACCGACCCGCTTTCAAGAATTTTTTGCAGCAGGCGCTGAATCGAGCCGAAAGAAACCACGAGATGATCGGCGTGCTATTTATCGACCTTGATCGCTTCAAACTGGTGAATGACTCCATGGGGCATGTGGTCGGAGATGAATACCTGACGGCGATTTCGGAGCGCATCTCCCAGTGTGTAAGATCTTCCGATATGCTGGCTCGACTCGGCGGTGATGAATTCACAATTGTCGTGTCTGAAGATTCACAATTCCACATTAAGACCTCTATCTCAGCCGTTGCCGACAAGCTGTTGGAAGCGATTCCGCAACCACTGCAAATTGCGGGACATGAACTGCGTTGCAGCGCCAGTATCGGTATTGCGATCTACCCTCTGGATGCAGAAAATACCGAAGATCTTATGAAGAATGCCGACTCCGCGATGTATCACGCCAAAGCCAATGGCGGAGGCAGCTATCGCTACTTCAGTGAAGAGTTAAATCTCGCCATTACCAAATTGCTCAGGGTAGAGACTGAACTCAGACATGCGCTACTAAATGACGAGCTCGAGCTTTACTCTCAACCCAAGTTTGATTCTGAAACAGAAAATTTGGTTGGAGCCGAATCGCTACTGCGCTGGAATCATCCTCAGAAGGGCGTAATATCCCCCGACAACTTTATTCCGGTGGCCGATGAAAGCCTGTTAATAGTCGATATCGATATGTGGGTATTGAATGCCGCCTGTGCGAAATTACGCGCCTGGAAGCAACGCAGCTTGCCTGAACTAATCCTGGCTATAAACATATCGGCGCGCTTTTTTCAGCTCGACCATATCTCCGAGCGTCTACTTGCATCGACTGAACAATACGGCGTGAGCATGCAATCTCTGGAACTGGAAGTTACAGAAGGCATGTTAATCGAAGACATCGAAAAGGCCATGGCTACTCTGGGAGAACTTAGAGAGCTGGGTTTTCACATCTCCATCGATGACTTCGGTACTGGCTATTCCTCCTTGTCTTACCTGAAGCAGTTGCCTATACATAAACTTAAAATCGATCAGTCCTTCGTGCATAATTGTGCCAATGACCCGGTGGATGCCGCCCTGGTAAAAAGCATTATCAGCATGGCTCACAATTTGAAATTACTCTGCATCGCCGAAGGTGTCGAAACCAGAGAGCAGCTGGAGTTTTTACGTGAGCACGGCTGTGACCAGATTCAAGGCTTTTACTATTCAAAGCCCCTGGCCGCCAAGCCCTTCGAAGAGCAGTTTCTCCTGTAGGGGGTCACAATAAATAGGGGGTCAGGGCTTGCATGTTAGCGTTGGCAATTGGTGAAAATAGGCGTTTGTGCTAAGGTATCCTGAAGTGTGAGACCTGATCCTGAAGACTGCATATTCTTGTTTACATTGTATAAGACAAGCCTTTTTAGAAGACAACCGCCGCCCGCCTGACTGCCGCTTATGACCAGCCAACAACTGGATCAAATCCCGCTTACCAAACTCAAAGGTGTTGGCCCCGCACTCAAAGCAAAGCTCAATGCCATCAGCATCTATACTGTGCAGGATCTGCTGTTCCACTTGCCCTTTCGCTACGAAGACCGAACTCGCATAAACCGCATCGATTCGATTCGGGCCGGCGATACGGTGCAGCTTGAAGGCGAAATAAGCAGCAACAATATCCAGTCTGGCCGTAGGCGCAGTCTGCAGTGCACACTGCATGATGGCAGCGGAATTGTTAGTTTGCGCTTTTTCTATTTTAGCGGCGCACAGAAAAATTCACTGGCACCGGACACAAGAATTCGCTGTTACGGCGAAGTCAGGCGTGGCAGAACCGGCCTGGAAATCTACCACCCGGAGTACAAAGTGCTCACCGGTACTGAGGACGAGCCGGTTGCTGACGTCCTGACTCCTGTCTACCCGGCAACCGAAGGCCTGCAACAGGCCAGGCTCAGAAAACTCATCGAGCAGGCGCTGGATCTACTGCAGAACTCGGTACCTATTCGAGATTATCTGCCCGCAGAATTAATACAGAAGCTCGGACTGCTGCCCCTCACCGATGCGATTAAATTGATCCATCGACCGCCGGCCGAACAATCGCTTAGCTGGATCAACGAGGGCATGAATCCGGGCCAGAAGCGGCTGGCCTTTGAGGAGTTGATAGCCCACCGACTGTGCATGCGCAGGTATAAAAATAGCGCGGAAAAACAACCGGCGCCGGGCTTTGAAAACAGCGATGATTTGTTGCATCAGTTTATCGCTCAGCTGCCCTTTTCATTAACTGCGGCACAGCAATCTGTCTACCAGCAAATCTCTCAAGACCTCGCACGTACCAGTCCTATGCTGAGGCTATTACAGGGCGATGTCGGCTCGGGCAAAACCGTAGTTGCCGCCATGTCGGCGCTGCGAGCAATTAGCAATGACTATCAAGTGGCATTGATGGCGCCTACGGAAATCCTGGCGGAACAGCATCTGCTCACCTTTAAAAGCTGGTTTACGCCTCTAGGTATAACCGTTGGCTGGTTAACCGGCAAAGTGAAGGGCCAGCAGCGCTCGCAGCAATTAGAGGCAATGGCCAGTGGCCAGAGCCAGCTTACGATTGGGACTCATGCCTTATTTCAGGATGAAGTCGGGTACAAGAATCTTGGCCTCATCATCATCGATGAACAGCACCGGTTCGGAGTGCATCAAAGACTGGCCCTGCGAGAGAAGGCAGCACCATCTCAATTGCATCCGCACCAACTGGTGATGACTGCCACTCCTATCCCCAGAACGCTGGCCATGAGCGCCTACGCCGATCTGGACAATTCCATTATTGATGAGCTGCCGCCCGGGCGCACGCCGGTCAATACCGCGGTCATTTCCAGTGCTCGGCGCGACCAGGTAATAGCCAGCATTGAGAAGGCCTGCGCGGAGGATAGTCAGGCATACTGGGTGTGTACCCTGATCGAAGAGTCGGAGACTCTGCAGTGTCAGGCCGCCGAGGTCAGCGCCGCGCAACTTACCGAGTTGCTGCCAAATGTCAAAGTTGGGCTAATCCATGGCCGTTTGAAGGCCGCAGAGAAATCCGAGATTATGGCTAAGTTTAAAGCCGGTCAGCTGCAATTGCTGGTAGCAACGACGGTCATTGAAGTCGGCGTCGACGTGCCCAACGCCAGCCTCATGGTAATAGAAAACCCCGAACGCCTCGGGCTCGCACAACTGCATCAGCTGCGTGGCAGAATTGGTCGCGGGGCCAAGCAAAGTCATTGCATTTTGCTCTATCAGAGCCCTCTGTCCAGGGCTGGCAAGCAACGCTTGTCGGTATTGCGAGAAAGCAACGATGGCTTCTATATTGCTGAAAAGGACCTGGAACTACGGGGGCCAGGCCAGGTCCTGGGCACCCAACAAACGGGGCTGATGAGTTTCAGGGTTGCCGATATCGTCCGCGACGCCAGTCTGCTGGACGCAGTGCAAACAGCCTCCGATCAAATCATGAGCCAGTATCCCCAGATCATCGACCCGCTGATACAGCGCTGGCTTGGCGAGAAGATTAACTACGCCAACGTTTAGCAAGCGGCGCTAGCAAGCCGCTTATAAATTACTACTGCATAGACCGAGAATCCGACAACGAAGCGAAAATTACTGCAGCTTTTACTTTCTACTCTGGGTAAAATTCTTTTATCCTAGGTAGGCACACAATACCCCTATTGCCGCATTCGGAAGTAGTACCCCGAGGGCACCTCTGAACAATGGCATACGGTCTCTGGCTTACAGGTTGAATTGCAATTATTCAGAGGTGCCCCAGTATCATGAACACCCTGCCGCCACTGTGGTCAAAAATACTCGCCCGATTTAAATCCCGGTTTCCAGATTTTTACGCCAAATTACCGGCGTTTGCCGAATTAATTCGACTCGACAAACCTGTTGGCATCTACTTGTTGCTCTGGCCTACCATCGGTGCCCTGTGGTTGGCGGCAGCAGGCCTGCCGTCGTTGTCGCTGTTGATTATCTTTATCCTGGGTACTGCTGTTATGCGCTCAGCCGGGTGTTGCATTAACGATTTTGCAGATTTCAAGATTGATGGCAGAGTAAACAGAACGCAACAACGACCACTTGCCCGAGGTGCGCTAGAGCGCAAGGATGCCCTGGCTTGTTTCATTACTCTTGCTGTCGTTGCTTTCGCCCTGGTGCTATTAACCAACCGGGCTACCGTGCTGTTATCACTGGGGGCAATTGTAGTGGTGGCAATCTACCCATTCATGAAACGCTTTACTAACCTGCCGCAACTGGTGCTGGGGATTGCATTCTCATGGGGCATACTCATGGCATTCACCGCGCAAACCGGGTCAATCCCGCAAGTTGCCTATTTACTGTTCGTGGCCAATTGCCTGTGGACTGTAGCCTATGACACTCAATACGCGATGGTGGACCGTGAATCCGATATCGAAATAGGGGTGAAGTCTTCGGCTATTTTGTTCGGTGACGCCGATAAACCCATAATTGCATCGCTGCAGCTCATGTTTCTCCTGGCTATGTGGTTAGCCGGCCGGCAGTTTCAGCTGGGGGGCTTCTACACTGTGTCCCTACTAGTCGCCGCTGGCTTGTTCGTCTACCAACAGACGTTGATCAAGGATCGCTTACCCGGTCCCTGTTTCAAAGCCTTTCTCAACAATAACTGGGTAGGCGCAGTAGTCTTCGCGGGTATCGTACTAGGGCAGCTCTAAACAACACGGCGTAGCTCTCAGCGCGGGGCCCTGGCTCTTTTTGAGAGCCGGCAATGCCAGGCAGTTAGGCACCGGTAAACGCTTGAATGCCCGTTTGGGCTCTACCAAGAATTAGCGCATGAATGTCCTGTGTCCCCTCGTAGGTATTTACGACTTCCAGGTTTTGGGCGTGACGCATGATTGGAAATTCGTCAGAGATGCCATTACCACCCAGCATATCGCGAGCTTCTCTGGCGGTATCCAGCGCCTTCAGACAGGAATTTCGTTTTAGTAAAGAGATTAATGGTGCCGCCAGCTTGCCCTGATCTTTAAGCCGACAAGCTTGCAAACAGCCCTGCAAGCCCAGCGAAATATCGGTTTGCATGATCGCAAGTTTCTTCTGAATAAGCTGGTTGGCGGCCAGCGGCCGGCCGAATTGCTTACGATCCAGAGTATATTGCAGTGCGGTATGCCAGCAAGTTTCTGCCGCTCCCAAGGCCCCCCAGGCAATGCCCAGACGAGCCGAGTTCAGGCAACTGAATGGCCCGTTGAGGCCCTGTGCATGAGGCAGTTTATTGTGCTCAGGCACAAACACCTCGTCCATCACAATCTCGCCAGTCACAGATGCTCTGAGAGCGAGTTTACCCTCGATTTTTGGCGCGCTGAGCCCTTCCATTTCCTTGTCGAGTATAAAGCCGCGAATAACTCCGTCATCATCTTTCGCCCACACAATAAAAACATCGGCGATGGGGGAATTAGTAATCCAGCTCTTGGCGCCGCTTAAACTGTAGCCGCCGCTGACAGTTTTGGCCCGGGTAATCATGCCACCAGGATCAGAGCCATAGTCAGGCTCCGTCAAACCGAAACAGCCAATGGCTTCGCCGCTGGCCAAGCGGGGTAAGTATTTCTGTTTTTGTTCTTCACTGCCAAATTCGTTAATCGGGTGCATCACCAGGCTGGACTGCACCGACATCATCGAACGGTAACCCGAATCGACCGCTTCAATCTCTCTTGCTGCCAGACCGTAACAGACGTAGTTCCCGCCGGCGCAATCATAGCCCTGAATTGTCGGGCCCAGCAGGCCGAGGGCACCCATCTCACGAAATATCGCCGGGTCGGTGTGCTCATTGCGGTAGGCTTCACGCACTCTGGGTAGAAGTTTGCCCTGGGCATATTGCCGGGCGGAATCTCTGACCAGCCGTTCCTCTTCCGAGAGCTGTGCTTCCATCAGAAAAGGATCTCGCCAATCAAAAGCCACGCTGTCCGATCTGCCAGACATATTTATCTCCTGCTAAAATGTTCGTATTCCATGCTCTGTGCTTTGAGGGGCTAGCCATCTGCCCCTGTGCGTTGATTACATTCAAGCGGCTAATCGCAGGCGCAATATTCTAGCAAATTAGCCTGCCATTCTCTAAACAGTCTACTCTTGGCTGAGTATTGTCATCACCCTTAGCAGATTTATCGAAGCTTGTGACAGACAATTTGATAGAATACGCCGCCATGGATGTCTCCCACATACTCGATTCTCTCAACGATCCACAGCGCAATGCCGTCGCCAGTCCTGCCCGCAAGCTGCTGGTGTTGGCAGGTGCTGGCAGCGGCAAGACGCGTGTGCTGGTACATCGCATCGCCTGGCTGCTGGAGGCTGAGGGGATGTCTCCCTTCTCAGTACTGGCTGTGACCTTCACCAACAAGGCTGCACGAGAAATGCGCAGCCGTATCGAGTCCCTGCTGGGGCAATCATACAATGGTATGTGGGTTGGCACTTTCCACGGCCTTGCCCATCGACTGCTTCGAAGCCATTGGCAGGAAGCTGGCCTGGTGCAGGATTTTCAAATTCTCGACAGTGACGATCAACTGCGATTGATCAAGCGGATCAATCGTTCTCTGCAAATTGATGAAGACAAATGGCCAGCAAAACAATGCCAGTGGTATATCAATGGACAGAAAGACGAGGGACTGCGGGCGGCGAACATAGAACACTTCGATGACGACTACACCAAGACCATGCTGGAAATTTACCGGGCTTACGAAGAGGCCTGTAATCGTGGCGGCATGGTCGACTTTGGTGAAATTCTCTTGCGCGCGCATGAACTGTGGCTAAAAAATCCCCAGATTCTTGCCCACTATCAGAAACGTTTTCAGCATATCCTCGTTGATGAGTTTCAGGATACCAACACCATCCAATATGCCTGGTTGCGTGTACTCGCCGGCAATGACAATCAGCTTATGGTGGTGGGCGATGATGATCAGTCCATCTATGGCTGGCGTGGCGCCAAGATAGAAAACATTCAACAATTTAATGTCGACTTTGCTGACGCCGATATCGTACGCCTGGAGCAAAACTACCGCTCCACATCAACCATATTGCAGGCGGCAAATCAGTTGATCTCTAACAATCAGGGACGCCTTGGCAAGACCCTGTGGACCGAGGACGGCGAGGGTGAATCCATAAGCCTCTACGAGGCCTTCAATGAACAAGATGAAGCCAGATTCATCGTCGGTCGGCTGCAGGACTGGTTCAATGCCGGCAACAGGCGCTCCGACGCGGCGATCTTATATCGCTCGAACGCACAATCGAGAGAATTGGAAGATGCACTGTTGCGAGTCGGCATGCCTTACCGGATCTATGGCGGCCATCGCTTTTACGAACGCCTGGAGATCAAGAATGCCCTCGCCTATTTAAGATTGTTGATTAATCGGGATTACGATACTGCCATGGAACGAGTCATTAATGTCCCCACCCGCGGCATAGGGGGCCGCACCCTGGAAATGGTTCGCACACTGGCCAGAGCTGAATCATGCTCACTCTGGCAGGCCTGTGTGAAGGCTGTTAATGACTCTCTGCTTAGTTCCAGAGCCGCGAATGCGGTGTTGGTGTTTCTGGAATTAATCGACAAGCTGGATGCCGACTGCAATCGCCTTGAGTTGCATAAGAAAACGCAACACATCATCACCAACAGTGGCCTGGTTCAGCATCATGAAAAGGAAGGCGGTGAGAAGGCCAGGGCACGGATTGAAAACTTGGAGGAGTTGGTAACGGCAGCGAACAACTTTGATGATGTGACCGTCTATACAGAAGATCAAAACGAAAGTAATAGTGATTTGCCTGCGGCCAGGGAATTCGATCTCACTTCAAAAGCCTTTCTTGCAGCGTTCCTGGATCAGGCCGCGCTCGACGCTGGCGATACCCAGGCGAACGAGTCTGATGACGCCGTTCAGTTAATGACCTTACATTCTGCCAAGGGCCTGGAATTCGAGCTGGTTTTTCTGGCAGGTCTGGAAGAAGGGCTTTTCCCTCACAAGATGTCCATGAATAATATCTCCGGCCTGGAGGAAGAACGCAGACTCTGCTATGTCGGTATCACCCGGGCACGGAAAAAACTTTATCTCAGCCACGCCGAGTCGCGACGCCTGCACGGCGATGTTAATCTCTGCCGCCCCTCCAGATTCATCCGCGAAATACCGGATGATTTAGTGGATGAAGTTCGACTGAAAACCAGCATAAGCCATCCCCCCTCGAGACCTGACAGCAATAGCAGAGGCCTGGGCAGACGTATTGCTGGCAATATCGAAGTTCCGCAAACCGATCTGACTCTGGGTCAGCGAGTAGCTCACGGCAAGTTTGGCGAAGGCGTGATACTCAACTATGAAGGCCAGGGCTCGAACGCCAGAGTGCAGGTAAATTTTGATGCCGGGGGCAGTAAATGGTTAGTCTTGTCTTATGCCAAACTGGAAGTGTTGGTTTAGGAAACCCCGAATAATTCTTTTAAGTTTATAGGGTACGTCAACAATGCGATCAATCTTTCTTTTTCTCTTACTCTTCGGTGTCGTCGCCTGCGGCGAGCAAGCGTCGAGTCCCGGTGTCACCATAGCCCTGGCCACGAACCAGACTGTTTATGAGTGGAAGCTGATTACTTCCTGGCCAAAAAACTTGCCGGCACTGGGAACTTCGCCGCAACAATTTGCTGACATCGTAGCAACCATGAGCAATGGCAGGATGCAGATTCGGGTTTACGGCGCCAATGAATTGGTTGGTGGCCTGGAGGTGTTTGATGCCGTCTCCCAGGGCGTAGCTGAAATAGGACACCCCGCTGCCTATTCCTGGCAGGGAAAGATGCCTGGCGCGCCGTTCTTTTCCACAATTCCGTTCGGGCTTACCGGCACTGAAATGGATGCATGGCTGGCCTACGGTGGTGGCAATGAATTATGGCGCGAACTTTATGCGCCCTTCAATTTGATACCGGTTCGTGGCGGCAATTCCGGTACCCAACTGTTTGGCTGGTTTAACAAGGAAATAAATTCTCTGGATGATCTGCAAGGGCTGAAAATGAGAATCCCCGGCCTCGGCGGCGAGGTCTTTCGACGTGCCGGCGGCACTCCGGTAACCATGCAGGCCAGCGAGGTTTTCACCGCACTGCAGCCCGGGGCGCTGGATGCAACTGAGTTTGTTAGCCCCTACAATGATCTGGCGGCCGGCTACCATACGGTGGCTGATTACTACTACCCGGGCTGGCATGAGCCGGGCTCAACCCTGGAAGTGCTTTTTAACAAGTCAGCGATGGAGGCTTTGCCCGATGATCTGCAGGCCATCCTGTATGCCGGTGCCGAGGTAATGAATCAACTACTGATGGACGAACTAACCGCCAAGAATAATGCAGCCTTGCGAGTGCTGCTGGAAGAACACGATGTCGAATTGAGGAAGTTCCCTGACGAGGTGTTGATTGCACTACGAAAAATTTCAGACGAGGTAGTCAGGGAACTGTCTCAGGCCGACGCGGTTACGGGACGAATCTATGACTCCTACAAGCGCTTTCAGCAAGGAGTACAGAACTACCATCGTATCTCGGAAGAGGCCTATATCGAGGCGCGGTCCCTGCCAACAGAGCTTCCTGCAAACTAAAACAGACTATTTCGGCAAGGCTCGGGGGTTGCCTTCATCATCTATAGCCACAAAAACAAATATGCCTGCCGCCACCTTGCAGGAACTTTGTTCAATACTCCAGTTCGACATCCAGACCTCAACGCCAATGTGCATTGAGCTCCGCCCGGTTTTGATTAGTGTGGTGTAACAGCTCACAGTTGAACCCACGCTTACAGGCTTTAGAAAATCGATATGCTGGATTGCCACGGTGGCCGCTCTTCCCAGTGCCACTTTCTTGGTGGCAATGC
>CAVOFA010000029.1:0-27308 GCA_963694865.1 Gammaproteobacteria bacterium
TCTTTCTCATCATCGTTTTCCTCTCGGGTTGACGATGAGCTAAAAGTACCTCTTAAGCAATGGGCCAATTATGTCCAACTAGGGCTGACGGGGTACACTGAGCGCCGGCTATGCAGCAGTTATGAGCATCCTGTATCCTAGCGTGCGCTGGTATCTGCGGCGGCGACTGAACAGAGCCGTGGACAAGCTCAATACCAGCTTGCAGATTAAAATTCGTACCCTGCAGCGAACCAAGCGCCAGGGACTAATCGATCAGCTAATGTTCGATTAGGAAATCATCGCGCTGATCGAAACTCAGTCACAGCAGGACAATATTCCCCGCGATGTTTTGCAGCAGAAGGTGAAAAACTATGCGCGGGAAATCGTGCCGTCGTTTAATGCCTATATTTATTACCAGGTAGGTTATTGGCTTTCCACATCGGTCGCACGATTTATCTATCGGGTACGGGTCGCCGCTGTCGCCCCGGCCAAGTTGCAAGCCATCGACCCCGATGCCACCGTCGTGTTTGTGATGAACCATCGCAGCAATATGGACTATGTGCTTATAAGTTACCTGGCGGCTGAACAGGTTACTCTGTCCTATGCCGTTGGCGAGTGGGCCAGAATATTTCCATTGGAACATCTTATTCGGGCCATGGCAGCATTTTTTGTGCGGCGCAGTTCACAAAACCCTCTGTACTGGAAAGTATTGGAACGCTATGTCCACATGGCGACACAGAGTGGCGTGTGTCAGGCGGTATTCCTTGAATGTCATCTGAGTCGGGATGGCTTGTTGGGTGAGCCCAAACTTGGATTTTTGGACTACATGCTGCGCAGTTTTGATTGGCGTACTGATCGCAATATAGTGTTTGTTCCGATTGGAATAAATTATGACCACGTACTGGAAGACCAAAACCTGCTGTACTGGGACAACAAGGGCAAGAAACTCAGCAAGCGCCAACATCTGGGCAAGTTCTGGCAGTTCATGAGAAAAAATCTGTTTGTAAGTTCTCGCCAGAGGTGGAAGCGTTTCGGCTACGCCAGCGTGAATTTTGGAGTGCCGGTATCGATGGTCAAGTACTGCTCTGCCAACGCTGTCGACTTCAAACATCTGGAGAAGGAGCAGCGCATTCAAAAAGTCGCCGAACTGGCCGCGCACCTGATGGATTCAGTACGCTATGTGATGCCGATTTTACCGGTCCCTATTATTTCGGCGGCGTTGTTGCGTGCGGATGGGCAGTCGTTAACATCCCTGGAAATACTCAGCGATTGCGACGAATTGATCGATGAAATGATAGCGCGTGGCGCGGCGATGAAACCAGAAGAAAAACCCCGACACAGGACATTGTCTCGCAGCCTGGATCTGTTAAAGCAACGCGATCTCTTGCTAGAAAAAGACGATAAATACAGCATTAATCCAGATCGTCGCAGGGTAGTGCAGTACTACGCTAACTCCATCGAGCATTGGTGGAAATAGAGTTGCATGTCACAGCGGCAGTTTCACAAGCTCTGCGGCGACGTTAAAACCCTGTGATTTCACCACGAATAGACACCTTGGTCGTTGTCTGTATTTAGCAATGCATTGCTGTGATTCATATGGATAAACCTTACTCAGCTGCATGACTATCATTTTTTGTGCTGCCGTCGCCATCGAATCTATGTTTAGCCCGCCACAACGCGACCGCCAATAACACAAAGGGTATGGCGGAGATCAGGGCAACCGTTATTCCTGGCCCCTGGGCATTTAAAAAACTCCAGGCAAACATGCCGATGGCGACCTGTGCTGTGTACAGGCTTGCCCACGGGAACATCCAGGATTTCATCTGCCAGAAACCCCAGCTAGCCGCGCCATAGACATACCAATGCAATACCCCGGTGCCCTTGGCAGCCCAGCCGGTGAACATATACCCAAACCACACCTCCTGATCTTCTGCCACCGGTTTAATAAACAGGTCCCAGGGCAGGTAAATGAAGGTCATGAAGCCACAGAATAAGAGCAGCCCATTCATCCAAAATGGTCTCAGGGACAGATTGTGTTGTAGTTTGTTGAATCCAGTCATTGTTATTTTGGGATTGGAATTAATTTTCGAACGCGTCGCATGTAATCAACATAACTATCACCAAGAGACGCGACCAGATCTTTTTCTTCGTAGTGCAAACCGACAGAATATAGATAGTCATCAGTGTCGACAGGCTGAACAATGTCAAAGACATAGTGGGTGTAATCCAAAGCCCCATCAGGAAGCCCATCTGTAATGGATGACGCACAATCTTGTAGAGGAATCTTTCGGTATAGTTGGGAGCGGGCTCAGGCTGATCTTTAAAATTAAACTAGACCTGCTGCAGACCAAACAAATCAAAATGATTGATCAGGAAGGTGGCCATCACTGCAATCGCCCAGCCCGAAACATGTAACACATTAAGCAGGGTTCGCGCCGCAGAGTTCTCCACATCCCAGAGCATGCCATCGAGGGCCTGCCAGTTCAGGGCGATGAGAATCATGAGAACACCGGAGATCAGCACGTAGGTACTGCGCTCCATGGCCTTCGGCACGATGGTGGTCCAGGTCTTCTTGAATCCCGGCCGCGCCATGATTGAGTGCTGCAAACTCCATAGCAGGATCAAACCTGCATTTATAGCAAAAGCGGAACCGATTGGCCCGGCGCTGCCCGAATTGACATGGATGGGCATGAAATTCTAGCCTCCCACGAATAGAATAAAAAAAGTGAGTCCTCCCATGTCAACTGCATAGGCGACCACACCGGGTAAGAGGATCAGTATCTTCGACATATCGCTTTCCTTTTTTTGTTTTATAATTATTCGAAAATCACACTGCGTTAAAACGTGATTTTATCTCCTGTCTTAATCTTTCCCCCAGTTACTATCGCTGCTCTCAGCCCGGCCCTGTGAACCAGTTCGGGCAGCACTGCTCTGTGTACGGTCGCAGCCAGGAATGCACAGGGCTCACATAGCTCGATGCCCCTGCAGACTACATCACCGATTGAGAACTCCCTTTCCACCAGTGTGTTGAGATCAATGCCGCTGGTAATCAGGCTACGGCGAAAATCCCCATAGTCGATAGTGGCATTGTTGTTGGACAAAAAATCGTCCAGTTGTTCTTTTGCGATCAGGCTCAAATGATGGTCGGCGGCGGGATTACCTGTCGCAATCAATTGTGCAGATTTCACATGGTAGCGATCACCGACGATACCCTTTCCCGCTTCCAGCGTTGCCGATGGCACCTGCGTTACTGCTACGCGGCTGCTGCTGGCAATATAAATTCTTTCGACATTCCCTTTCATGAAAACGATTTCGCTAGTTCAATCTGACATCAGCGCCATTACCGCGCCGGCAGGATCTTCGATAACACAAAAATTACTGCCGCCCATTCGGCGTGGGCCGTCTAACACTTTACCACCGAGTTTTTTACACTGTTCCGCGCTGGCTTTCACATTTTCTACGCGCACGTAGATAAGCCATTGGCTAGGTAAATTAGCATTGCTGCCGCGGGCGTGACAGACACCGGCGACAGTGTCCTGAGTGCCGGGCATAGTAATATTGAAGTCGCTGTATGAGCCCATGTCTACTTCATTACTCGACCAGCCTACTACAGAGCAGTAGAATTTTTTCACCCGTGAGGCATCGTCGACAGTAAGATCCATCCATTCGATGTGGCCGATATTGGAGGGTGCTTCAGCCTTATCCTCGCCGTCATTCTGTTCGTTAGATTCACTCATGCTCAGTTACCTGATTTGGACTCGTCGGCGACCTGGATGTATCAGAGTAGCGGCGAAATTTTCTCCGAGTTTTAGTCATGTCGCTATTAGGCACTTGTCTTGATTTTTTCGGGGATTCAGTCGGGCAAGCTAAACACATAAAGCGCATTGCCATTACTGGGATGTCTCACATCCGGCGCGATCACCCTTGGAACCATTCTTGGGCTTACGCCACGTGCTCCCATGGCGGTGGTCACTGCTACATATTGTTTACCATCGATGGCAAAGGTCACCGGATGGCCCTGCACGGATGTGCCGAGGCGGGTTTCCCAGAGGATTTCACCGTTGCGGGCATCGAAGGCGCGGAAGCGACGGTCCAGGTCGCCCACAAACACCAGGTTGCCGGCGGTGGAAATGGTGCCGGTGAGAAATGCGGCGCGCTGTTCATAGCTCCACAGTTCGGTCATGGTGTCGACGTCGAAGGCCGCCAGCTTACCCATATTGCCTTCGGAGCCCGGCATCTCGAACCAGCGGCGGTTGGCGGCGGAGCCACCTGCGCCCTGCACCAATGGCACTTCCCTGGCGGAGATTTCCAGACAGGATTGGCTTAGCGGAATAATAAGAGCGGAAGACGGCTCATGATAGGTCATGGAATGCCAGTCCTTACCACCGGCCGTGCTCGGGCACACACTTATCCACTGACCCAGTTGTGCATTGGCAATATCGTCCCGATAGGTGACTGCACCGGTGGCAGCATCGATGTTGGTGAAGGCGTTTTGAAACACGGTTTCAAGATGGCTGACAAATTCTCCGGTGACGCGATCGTGTTTCCAGAGGATGCCATGCTTGCCAATAGAGAAAACTAACTTGTCATCACCCCTGTCGATCAAGACTCTTTCAAACACTTCGTCCAGGTCCAGGGCCTCGGCGGGCACATGTTGAAAGAACCAATCCAACTCTCCATTGGCCACATTCACTGCGACCGTGGAGTTGGTGAAGAGGCCGGTGTCGAAGATAGAGAGATTACGGCTCGCCGGCATCCAGGGTTTCTGCTGCGCCGTGCCCCAATAGGTGAGCTTGGTTTCCGGGTCGTAGCTGCCGGTGATCCAGGTCTCACCGCCGGCCCGAAACAGGTCATCGATATCACCCCAGGTATCACCCCCGGACTCGCTGGATTCGGCGACGGTGATAAAACGCCATAGCAGTTCACCATTGTTGGCGTCGTGGGCGCTGATAAAACAGGGCTCTTCGATGTAGCGGGAGCAACCTGCCAGCCCCTGTATGATCTTACCGTCGGCGACGATGGGCCCGCTGGAATTTTCGAAGCCTTTGCTGTTATCGGCAATCTCGGTTTCCCATATTGGCTCGCCGGTACGCGCATCGAGTGCCAACAGACGAGCGTCGGTGGTGGCGTGGATAATCTTGTCGTCATAGATAGCGATATTGCGCATGTCCTCGCTATCTACCGGGCCGGCATGGTGTTCCCAGATCAACTCGCCAGTCTTGCCGTCCAGTGCCTGGATAATATTGCTTGGGTTAATCAGGTAGATGATGCCGTTGTACACCAGCGGTGCCGGTTCGGAATCCCCGTCGAACATGCTCCAGACCCATTCCAGTTTCAGATCGGCGACGTTGCCGGTATTAATCTGATCCAGCGGGCTATAGCTCCAGGCCTGGTAGTTGCGCCGGTGCATGGGCCAATCACCCGCTGCCGGGTTGGTCAGCATGGCGTCGGTAATCGGTATGTAGTTTGGTACGGTGCCGGGACGAATCACGCCAGTGGGCGCTGCGTCCTGCTGCTGCGCGCCCTGACCTGCCAGCAGGTTCGCGGTGCCGGGGATATTGCTTGCCAGCGGATAATCGGATTGCGCGGTGAGCATGGGATTAGTATCGGCGACGCCACTGCTGCGCATGACGTGAGCAACGATATTGGTGTAGTCCTCATCGCTGACGTTTTCATTACCACCGGGGGGCATATTGGCCTTGATGTAGTTATAAAAATCCCCAGGGCTCTGTCTTCCCCACTGGCCCAGAAACGACTGACCACTCAAGATGGGGCCCAGCGCACTGCCTTGCAGATTGGCGCCGTGGCAGGCAGCGCAATTAGTGGCGTAGGCCATGGCGCCGGCATCCGCCTGACTGGCAAACAATCTGCCGGCTGCTGTGCTGGAATCATCGCTGCCGCAGGCGGCAAGCAAGCTTAAACTCAGAATTGAGAAGATGCTTCTATTATTCATTATCGCGCCACCTGTTCTTACACCTGTCTGTGAGGTGTTTTTATTGTGTGGTGTCGGAGCCATTGCTCCGACACCTCTGCGCGCAAGGCTTCGACTACATCAGTCGGGCAGACTGAAAACGTAAAGTGCGTTGCCATTGCGTGGATAGGTAATTTCGGGAGCGATGACGCTGGGTACGGTTCTCGGACTGCTTCCCCCCAATGCTGAGTTGACCGCGATATACTGTTTGCCGTCTACAGAGAACGAAACCGGGTGACCCTGCACCGAGGTGCCCAGTCGGGTTTCCCAGAGAATTTCGCCGGTACGGACATCGAAGGCCCGGAAGCGACGATCCAGATCGCCAACGAAGACCAGGTTGCCGGCGGTGGACATGGTGCCGGTATGGAACGAAGCCCGTTGCTGGTAGTTCCATATTTCTTCCAGAGTATCGACATTGTAGGCGCCCAATTTGCCCATGTTGCCATTGGAGCCCGGCATTTCGAAAAATTTGCGACTGGCAGCGGTGCCACCACTGCCCTGCACCAGCGCCACTTCCCGCGCCGCATTTTCGAGACAGGTCTGGCTCAGAGGCACGACTAAAGTGCCGCTGGGCTCATGATAGGTCATGGAGTGCCAGTCTTTGCCGCCCGTACTGGACGGGCAGGCCGAAGTCCATTCATCCAATGCGGCGTTCTGAATATCTTCACGATAAGTCACCAGACCGGTATCGGGATCGATGTTGGTGAAGGCATTTTGGAACACGGTTTCCTTAAAGCCGAGGAACTCGCCGGTGACTCGATCGTTCTTCCACAGAATGCCGTACTTGCCGACGGAGAACACAAACTTGTCATCGCCACGATTAACCAGCACGCGCTCGAAGACTTCATCGAGATCCAGCGCCTCCGCGGGTACATGTTGGAAGAACCAGTCCAGCTCTCCAGTCGCTACATCGACGGCTACCGTCGAGTTGGTAAAAAGCCCGACTTCATTAATAGTCAGATGGCGACTCACCGGCACCCAGGGTTTCTGCTGCGCCGTGCCCCAGTAGGTAAGGTTTAAATCCGGGTCATAACTGCCGGTAATCCAGGTCTCTCCGCCGGCACGGAAGATGTTGGTGAGATCGCCCCAGGTATCGCCGCCGGGCTCGTCTACCTTGGCGATGGTGTTAAAGTGCCAGATCAGCTCGCCGGTGTCGGCATCGTGAGCACTGATAAAGCAATCTTCTACGATATAACGCGAGCAGCCCCCCAACCCCTGAATAATTTTACCATCGGCCACTATGGGTCCGCTGGAATTTGAAAAGCCCTTGCTGGAATCCGCTATCGCTACTTCCCATACCTGTTCACCGGAGCGAGCGTCGAGGGCTACCAGACGTGCATCGGTAGTGGCCTGGATTATCTTGTCGTTGTAGATAGCGATATTGCGCATGTCCTGCCGATTCGCCGGTCCGGTCCAATTTTCCCAGATCAGCTCGCCGGTGGCTCCGTCCAGCGCCTGGATGACGTTGCCCGGATTTATCATATAGATGATGCCGTCGTAGACCAGTGGCGCTGGTTCCGAGTCACCATCGTGCATGCTCCACACCCACTCCAGTGTCATGCCGCCAACATTGTCGGTGTTGATCTGATCCAGCGGGCTGTAGCTGTGGGCGTAGTAATCCCTGCGGTGCATGGGCCAGTCACCGGCATCCGGGTTTCTCAGCATGGTGTCGGTGATGGGAACAAAGTTTTCCACGGTACCGGCGATGGTTACGCCCTGTGGCGGTTCTGGCTCGACCCGTCTTTGGTTTACGATACTGGAAATATTCTGCGAAATGACGAATGAGGTGTCGGCAACGAGTGCGTCGACGTCGCCATCGACACCGTTGCTGTTGAGGATATGCGCAACGATATTGAGATAGTCACCGTCGCTAATACTTTCACTACCGCCGGGCGGCATATTAGCCTGAATATTACCCAGCAGTAGCGCAGGGGTTTGTGTTCCCCAGCGCAGCAAAAATGGCCGACCGGAAAGAATCGGACCCAGGGTAGTGCCTTCCAGGTTGGCGCCGTGACAGGCAGCACAATTAGTGGAGAACGCGGCAGCGCCAGCTTCGGCTTGCGAGCCAAACGTAACGGCAGCAACAACTTCTGCTGCTGGCGCCGAGTTTTGCTCGCCACCGCAGGCTACCAGGCCTAACGCCATGCCCGCTCCGAGGATAAATTTATAGATACTGTTTCGTGAAAATTTCATCCGTGGACTCTCAATTAGTTTCTGGCAAAAATCCAACCGCGCAATTCGCCGGCAGGATTGTCGTTGCTGTGAATTTGGATGTAGAGCGAGTTATTGCGCAGTGCGGTGACTTGCTCGTCAGTGAGTTCCAACTCGGCGCTAACTACACCGGCAGTGGCCTCGCTCACCTCAAGCTGGTGAACTACGGGTCCTGGCTGTGCGGGTGGGCCATTGTGTACATGGGCCATGGTGGCAGCGGAGCTCATGCCCTCAAAATTGCCCCCAATACTCAGCGTATTACCATTGAGTGAGAGCAGGACTTCACCCGCTCCGGTAATGGTAGATACTGTTTGCGGGGTGGTGGGCATGGGCGATAGCCGGGCACGATAGCTTTCAGTCTGTGCCTGGGCAGTGGCTGAAATCAGTAAAAAGGTGGCTAGGATGGTGGCGGTGAAAAAGGATAACGGTGTATGGCCGAGTTTCATAATTACCTCTTGGCTCTGTTGTTCTGAAATGTAAGGGTGGAAATTACCACTAACCGCGGCAAATAGGAATGTATAGTGGGCTTTGGGACTGGCATCGATGCTGGCTGAATGTGACTTTTTCGTAGATGGGACGAAGTTAAGTGATATCTGAACAGAACGCACTGGGTGAGAGGCACCTATTGTCTCGGCGGCTTGCACCCCTCCCGGGAGAGTTCTTCCAAAGGAATCACTGAAACCGTAAGTCTAGCTGCAGTTACGCAGTACTCTAAAGTCGATCGATAGATTCTCCTCACTCGGTCGGAAGCCCCAAAAGACGGTCTCCCTCGGTCAATCGGTGCTGCGCCTTAATTGCCGAGTCAACAGGAGCCTCTAACTCAGTGCTTGCAGTTCCTACTTAGCTTTGCAACACCTGACCAATGAGCTCTCTCGTAACTAAAAATAGTGTGAATCGATTTACTAATAGACACGCATCGATTCTGCGATGGACTCGAAAGCGGTAGGGTATGCCAGCGTAGCGCGCCTTCACTGGACAATGTTAAGGAGGAGTACGCAACAATGGTTGTACAGGAGCGAACGAATATGTGATGCACCGCCATCTTTTCGATATGGCCTAGTTTGATAGCGGTGCTTGCTGCAATTGGATTACGGTGTAATGGGGCTTACTCCGGAATACTTAATGCCTGAAAGCAAGGCCATTTCTCGGTTCCAGGTGGCGATATCTTGAGGGTTAAATTCTGACAGTTGGTGGTGGCCGCAGGCGCGGGCCATTACCTGCATTAGTTCGATAGAGGCTTGCAGGAAAGTGTTGAGCTGTTGGGTGGACTTGTCTACTTGCAGGCGCTGGCGTAGTTCGGGTTTTTGGGTGGCGATGCCGGCGGGGCAGTTGTTAGTGTTGCAGATGCGGGCGGCTATGCAGCCGATGGCCTGCATGGCGCTGTTGGCAAGGGCGATGCCGTCGGCGCCCAGGGCCAGGGCCTTGACGAAATCCATGGGCAGGCGCAGGCCGCCGGTGATAATGAGGGTGACACGGCCGCTGGCGTTTTGTGCATCGAGAAATTGGCGTGCTCGGGCCAGGGCGGGGATAGTGGGTACGCTGATGTGGTCGCGGAAAATTTCCGGGGCGGCGCCGGTGCCACCGCCACGACCGTCGAGGATGATGTAGTCGGCGCCGGCATCCAGTGCAAACTGCAGATCTCTTTCTATGTGGTTGGCGCTGAGCTTGAAGCCGATAGGAATGCCACCACTTATTTCACGCATGCGATCGCCGAAGCGAGCGAAGTCCTTGACGCTGCTGAGGTCGGCGAAGCTGGGGGGCGAGACGGCGGCTTGGCCTGCGGGGATGCCTCGTACTTCGGCTATTCTAGCCTGGTTCTTGGCGCCGGGAAGGTGTCCGCCGGTGCCGGTCTTGGCACCCTGGCCGCCTTTGAAATGAAAGGCCTGTACTCGCTCGATCAACTCTTCTTTGTAGCCAAATTTGGCGCTGGCCAGTTCGTAGAAGTAGCGGGAATTGGCGGCTTGTTCCTCTGGCAGCATGCCGCCCTCGCCCGAGCAGATGCCGGTGCCGGCCATCTCGGCACCTTGCGCCAGCGCCAGCTTGGCCTCTTCCGATAAGGCGCTGAAACTCATGTCTGAAACGAACAGAGGGATCTTAAGGATCAGGGGTTTTCGTGCTTCTGGTCCAATGACCAGTTCGGTGCTGACTGCTGCGCTTTCCTGCAGGGGCTTGGTGGCCATTTGCGCAGCCATGATTTGGATATCATCCCATTGCGGCAAGCTGTTGCGCGGCACGCCCATTGCCGTCATCGGACCGTGATGGCCCATCTTGCTGAGCCCATCCCGGGCCAATTCATGGATGAAAGCGACCGAGGGTTCTTCCGGCGTTGGAGTAGCAGCTGGAATTTCGCCGGCTCTGGCGTTATTGCCGGGACCTTCCTTGCCGACCTGGTCGTCATCGAATTGCTTGTGGGTGCCGTCGCAATAGGGCGTATTGGCGGAATGCTTGCACTGGCACAGAAAGCTATCACCGCTTTGCTCGGCCGTAAATATTTTCGGCGTGAAGCTCGAACCCTTATGACTGCCGTCGCAAAAGGGCTGATTTTTGGACAAGCCGCAGGCGCAGAAATAATACTCCTGCCCTTGCTCCAGTTGGACCTTCTTCGGCCTGTTGTCGTAGATGACAGGGTTGGACATGACTATCGGCACTGGAAATTGCCTGCCGTCCAGTTCGATGGATCGTTGGCGCCGCCGGCGCAATGGCCCATGTTGCTGTTGGCTACGGCGTAGCCCTCTGCCACCCGATGGTCGGCGAAATCCAGGTCACCGTCCTTGCCGCCGTCACCCCATTGCAGGAAGCGACCATTCCAGTTTTCCGGCAATGGCAACTGGGCATGGAAATGAATCGCCGGGGAGATAATGCCGCGCACATAGCAGTAGGGAGCTTGCGACTGATCATTCTCTCTGATGGCAGCCGAGGTAATGGTAAGATTGCGCAATTGTTGCAGAGCCTGGCAGGCTTGAGCTTGTTCGAGGCTGGCTTGCTGCGCAATGCCTGTGCCTGGAATGCTGATCAGAGCTAACAGGGAGAGTGCAGCGACAGCAGTCTTTGGAATTCGTAACATGAGATAATCCTTATTCATTTATTATTTGGTCAGCTTCCGAGATTGGCTAAACAGAGACAGACTTTAACATCTAAAAGTCGATAGAGTAAAAAGGAGCAAAAATAGGTGTGCGGGCGCTTTAACGTAATTGATAGTCCTGAAATCCAGTGGCTTTGTGAATCTCTGGGGATTAGTTTGACTGCGAAACACAGCAGCCATGATATTGCGCCCGGGAGCGTGATAGCTATAGTGCATAACCGCGGTGGCGAGCGCGTAGTTTCTGATGCTATCTGGTGGTTGTTTCTGGATCACGAGAGCTTGAAGCCAAACTACAAATACGCCAGTTTTAATTCCCGCTCCGACAAATTGCACAGCAAACGAGCGCTTGCCTACATTCCCTACCGACAGTCCCGCTGTATTATTCCCGCGAGTGCTTTTGTTGAAGGTCTCGGTGACAAAAAAACCTATCACAAGATTGAGCTGCAAGACTCGGCAATCGCCTTCGGTGGCGTGTATAAGGAACACCTGAACAGAGAGACTGGTGAGATAGTGTATTCTGCTTCGATTATCACCTTGCCGCCGCTAGTGCCGCAGTGGGATGAAATCCATCCAAAATCCCTGCCGCTGATGTTGAACTTTGAAGATGCAGCACTGGTGGAGAAGTGGTTGGACCCGGCGTTTAATAATGTGGAAGAGTTTGAGTGCCTACTCGAACCGAAAGTGCAGCAACCGATGAGGGTCACCAGGATAGACAAGCCTGGCAAATGGAACCCGATCGCAGAGAGTTTCATGATTGTGAAGTAGTGGCCGGCTTAGATTGCTACCCAGGTCAGCAAACCACACAACAGGGTAATGATCCGACACTGCCAGTCGCTGACAGCAAACAACACCGGGTCCTCGTCCAGTTGGCCCTGATAAGCCAGCAGCCAGATGCGGCCCAACAAGTAAAGCAGTAGTGGGCAGATTAACCACAGCAGCGTTGGTGTGCTGTATAAAGCGGTTGTGTCTGGTGCGTTGACATAGAAAGTGAAGATCAGAACTGCCGCCAGGCTAGCACTAATGCCTAGCACCGACAGTATTTTTAGATCCCCCCAGGCATAGGCTCTGCCCTCTGATGCGGTCTTACCGAGAGCCTGCAAATTGGAGAGTTCGGTATAACGCTTCACGATAGCCAAACCGAAAAACAAGCTCATGGAAAACGCGATTAAGTAAGCTGTGGTAAGCACCGAAATTGCTGCCGACCCGGCGACGATACGCAGAGTATAAAGCACCGCCAGTACCAGTACGTCCACCAGGAATAACTTTTTGAGCAAGAAACTGTAGGCACAGGTAAGTAGCCAATACGCGAGCAATACAGTCAAAAATCCCGTGGGCAGGAATGAAGCCACCGAAAAAGCGACGAGCAACAGCAGCGGTGCACCAAGGAAACCATAGGCCAGCGATAGCTCGCCCGAGGCGAAGGGCCGGGAATACTTGCTTTTATGTTGGCGGTCGCTGTTTAAATCCAGCATGTCATTCAGCAGGTACACGCTGGTCGCGCAGAAACTGAAACTGACGAAACCAACAAAAGCCTGCAACAGCAAGTCAGGCTGGTTGACTCGATGAGACAGAATCAGCGGTAGGAAAACCAATCCGTTTTTAAGCCACTGGTGTGGACGTATGGCCTGCCAGAATTTCGTTAGAGGGGATGAGGCGGGGTCGAACAGCGCGGCCAACTTGGTCTTATCTTGTAGCTGCGCTTCCAGTACGCTGCCACAATTTACCATTAGCACTTCCTCGGCATGGAACCACACCGATAGATCTGCACTGGAGTTGCCGGCGTAGGAAAAATCGCTTTTTGAAATTAGTTGTTGAATGCGAGCCAGTTTGTTTTCCGCTTTAAGATTGTGATCTGCGTCGCTACCGATTGCATCTATAAACAGTGCCAAATGATCACTGACCTGTTGCACTGGCTGCTGATTGGATGCGGAGATGAGAATGATGTCGCGACCCTCATCTACTTGTGTTCTCAGATAGGCGAGAAACTCCGGGTTTAGTGGCAGCAGATCAACCACAATGTCCACGCGCTGTGCCAGTTGATGCTTTACGTTGGCCTTACCCCTTAACAGCCATATTGGAATCAGGAATATCGCGAGAGGATTTTTTTTGAGTAACAGCAGCACCGACTCGAACATCAAGTCGGTCTTGATTACCGTCCCGTCCAGGTCGACGAACAAAGGTGGTTTGGGATTCAGGTTGCTCACAAGTCAAAGCTTCAGAAGTTGCTGGAAATCAAAATTTCAACCGCTTGAAAATAAATTCCGGGGTTAGTCGGACGACGAACATAATTGCCCGCCAATACCCTGGTGCATAGACAATATGTTTGCGAGCCTTAATACTTCTCACTATTTTCTCCGCAACTCTCTCAGGACTTGACCACAAGGCGCCTTTCTTGAGGTGAGCTGTCATCGGAGAGTCTACCAGACCGGGGCGAATATCAAGCACATGCACGTGGTGAGGGAAAAGTTTTCCACGCAAGCCTTGCAGGTAGACAGACACCATCGATTTTGCCGCACCATAAACGAAGTTCGGCTGGCGACCGCGGTCCCCGGCTACGGAAGTAATAACTGCGATGGTGGCGCCGCCTTGTTGCGTAAGTTTCTGTGAGAGGATGGTGAGCAACGAGATCACACTAAGACCGTTAGTGTTAATTTCCTTCTGTGCTAGCTTGAAATTAATTTCGCTCGCAGTCTGATCGGGCAGGGAGCCGTGGCAGATCAGTGCCACGTCGATGGTCTCCAGAAAGGCAAAAGCCGCTTCGAGGGCTGCACCGTGCTCGTTGTGCTTGCTGAGGTCAACGACGATGCTGTCAACTGCGGCTGCGCCTCGCACCTTTAAATCCGCCGTCAGCTGATTGAGCCTGTCGGCATTGCGAGCGAGCAGGAAAAGTTCGTGTTTCTGCTCGGCGTAGATTCTTGCCGTGGCTTTGGCAATGGCTGAGGTGGCGCCGATGATTAGAATCTTCATAAATTAATTTCGTGGGACGTTTTACCTTAGTCCGATGCGAGCCGACTGCAGCGATGAGAAAACACCCGCCGGATCATGTTTGGCTTTTAGCTGTAAAAATTTTTCCCACTCGGGATAAGAAGCCTTGAAAACAGACTCGCTCATGCGGGCGTCTTTGGCAAGATATATTCGGCCGCTGTGGGCCAACACGATCTCGTCCAACTCGTCCAGTAAAGGGAACAGACTTTTTTCGCGCTTAAAATCCAGTGTTAATGTATATCCTTCTCGCGGAAACGAGAGCAAGTTTTTATTTTCTTCACCAAATTTTTTCAACACAGAAAGGAACGAACCTTTGCCTGCCTTCGAAACTTTATTTAGCACCTGGCCTATGCCTTCGAGTGCGGAGGCTGAGGGCAGCACAAATTGATATTGCAGAAATCCTCTGGAGCCGTTGAGGCGATTCCAGTTGCCGATGTGGTCCAGTGGGAAAAAATAGGCGTCGTAGTTGATCGTTGACTGCCTCCGGCTCCGTTGCTTTAAATTGAAGTAGCTGCTATTAAAAATACCCATGGTGAATTTGTTGATAAGAAAGCCAGGCGTATCGAAGGGCACTGCTGGCCCAATCCGGGTGTTGTGCTTCAACTCAGTTCTTTTGTCAGCCGCGTCAGCATGTTCACCCAGATAAAGTACAGATCGACCAAGACTGTCGCCCGTGGCCAGGCAATCCAGCCAGGCAACCGAGTACTTGCTATCAGCGTTCGCCGCCAGTAGCTCGAAACACTCGCTGAGATTTTTTGCTGGCAGCGACTGCTGTGTAATTGCAACACTTGTTATCCGCTGGCAGCGGATGGTGGCATCGAGAACGAAGCCGGTAAGGCCCATGCCTCCGCAAGTCGCATGAAACAGCTCAGCATTGAGCCCTGGGCTACAACTAAGTATTTCTCCTGAGGCCAGTAATAAAGTGAGTTCCACGACGTGGTCGCAGAAGCATCCGTCCAGGTGGTGATTCTTGCCATGAATGTCGGCCGCGATGGCGCCACCGACGCTGACAAACTTGCTACCCGGCAGTACCGGCAGAAACCAGCCACGGGGGATACAGACTTTAAGAACACTGTCCAGACTGATGCCGGCACTGCAGCGGATGGTCATGGATTCTTCATCCAGCCCTAGAAAACTGTCTAGTAAGCGACTACTGACCAAGACATCTGACAAGGAACTATCGCCGTAACTTCTGCCAGCACCGCGCGCAATCATCGCCCCGGCTTTCTTCTTCGCCGTTACAATTTTCGTCAAAGCTTTCGCATCGACAGGCTCCAACAACTCAGCTGATACTTCGGGGTAGCGGCCCCAGCCGTGAACCTTCATGGAGGAATCCTGTGATCTGAAATAGTAGTTTGTTGCGGTTAATACTTTACCATACCTGCAGCCAGGCTCAGGAGATTCCACTCCGACGCACTGATTTTCAATATCACCCAGACTTTCCATCAGGGTTAAGCCTGAGATATACCCACAAACAATCTGGCTCCACTAATTATTTGTCGCTGCGATCTAATTGCAAAGGCAACAAGACGTGCAGTTGAAATGGACGCTGAATTCGACAGGGGAGTGGCAAGGGGTGTTGTTTTGCAGTGACTAGCGTCCAGGGACGGGAACGCGGGGGGCCAAGGATGGCCCAACGGAACTGAAAAACAATACCCCTTGCCAAGCCCCGATACACGCATCAATTATAAAAAAACAATTTTTTGTGGGCACATCAAAAGATTTAACCCCTTTTCCCGATTTTGCGCGATTAACACTAGTAACACCATCACAACCGTAAAAAGGGGAACGACTATGAATAAACAAACTGTAAATCCAAAGAGCCGTATGCAAGCTGCATCAATTCCTTTCTGTAGCTCGATATTGTGCATCAGTATCGCCACAGTCCTGCTGGCAGGCTGCGGTGCCCAACCACCGGAGTCGGTGATTCAGCCTGGGGTACTATCGGTAAATCCCGAACAACAAAGCATTGGTGGCATCGACTCCAATGATTCTGCGGCAGTCGTCGACGTGCTTTCGAAAATTGAAGAGATCGACTGCGCGGTAATTCCATCACGACAGGTAGCTAATAGTGCTGTCGTTAACGAAAACATAGAAGTACGACAGCGCAGAGAGGCTCTGGTCTCCACGGGTCAAGCCATCAGTGTGCTGCCCCAGTCGGCGGCGCTATCAAGTGTTAACAGAAACTCTGATTTTGACCACCTGAGTTATTACCCGGGACCGCGGGAGGTGGTAAATACCGAGAATTATACGCAGCTCGAACAAAATGAAATCAAGCGGGTAACGGAGTCGCCGGTCTCAACTTTCAGCATCGATGTTGATACGGCTGCTTACAGTAACCTTCGGCGCATGTTGACTCGCGAGGGACGACTGCCACCTTACGACGCGGTCAGACTGGAAGAAATGATAAATTACTTTGACTACGACTATGCCGCGCCTGACAGCCTGACTCAACCACTCGCCATCAGCACCGAGATGATGGCATCACCGTGGAACCCCGATAATCAACTGCTGATGATAGGTATTCAGGGCTTCGAACCGGATCTTGACGCAAGGCCCAACGCCAACCTGGTTTTTCTGGTGGATGTTTCCGGCAGCATGCAGTCGCCGGATAAATTGGGGCTGGTGAAACAATCCTTGAAACTTCTGGTCTCGCAAATGCAGGCAGAAGACCGCATCGCGCTGGTGGTGTATGCCGGTGCCGCTGGCGTCGTGCTGGAATCAACCAGCGCCGACGAAAAGTCGAAAATATTGCGGGCAATAGATACCTTAACTGCTGGCGGTAGCACCAATGGCAGCGCCGGGATTGAACTGGCCTACCACATTGCCGAAGAAAACAAGATCGAAGACGGTATCAATCGAGTTATCATAGCCAGTGACGGGGACCTCAACGTCGGCATAACCAGTATCGATGATCTGACAGAACTCATTGAAAACAAGCGCGAGAATGACATCGCTTTGACCAGTTTGGGTTTTGGCAGCGGCAACTACAATTACTCGCTGATGGAGCAGCTAGCCGATGTGGGAAATGGTAATGCGGCATACATCGACTCATTATCTGAAGCGCAGAAGGTTCTGGTTGAGGAGATGCAGTCGACTCTCCTGACCATAGCCAAAGATGTCAAAATACAGGTAGAGTTCAATCCAGCCGTGGTTGCCGAATATCGCTTGATTGGCTATGAGAACAGGATGCTGAAGCGGGAAGATTTTCGCAATGATAAAGTAGATGCAGGCGAGATTGGCGCCGGTCATACCGTGACGGCTTTGTACGAAGTGAGCCTGAAAGGCTCTCGGGGCGCCATGATTCCTGATCGCAGATATACTCAGCCAGAAACAGCAACGGCAGACTTTGGCGATGAGCTCGCCTACGTTAATATTCGTTACAAGCTACCAGACTAGGACAGGAGCACCGAGTTCGGTGTCGCGGTCAGTAACCAGAGCGTGGACGTTGAAACTTCCCAGCTCAGCGATAATATCCGTTTCGCCGCCGCAGTCGCAGGTTTTGGTCAGTTACTGCAAGGTGGCAAGCACACCTCAGCCTGGGACTACGATGCACTGCTGCAGCTGGCACGTCAGTCCAGGGGAGATGACATACACGGCTATCGCAGTGAGTTGGTTAAACTGGTCGAACTCGCGAAAATCCTGTAGCTACTATCACCCATGTTTATCAGCCTTATGATTAGTATCCCAAGCTGAGGTAGTCTAAGAGATGGACCTATCATGTTAGGCTTACTTACAAAGATCAGCGACGAGTCACTCATGTTGAAATATCAACAGGGTGACTCAAGCTCGTTTGAGAAACTTTATCGACGACATAAAGACTCCCTGTTCGCCTATCTGTACAGATCACACGTCGATCTGAATGTCATCGAAGAGATTGCTCAGGAAAGCTGGATCGCAATAATTAACTCGGCAAAAAATTACCGGCCGTCGGCAAAATTCAAAACCTATTTGTACGCAATTGCACATCGCAAATTAGTCGATTATTGGCGCAAGAATAAATTTGATTACCTGCTGGATCGAAACGATGAGAGTGGTGAGCCGATTGTAGAAAAAATTGCCGACACCCAGGGGCCCTCTGTCGATGCCATAGACTTATCGATGGATCTGTTACTGGCGCTCGAGTCACTTTCCAAGGAGCAGCAACAAGCATTTTTACTCAAGGAGGAAGGCTTCAGCCGCCGTGAAATAGCTGTTATGACAGACTCGAACGAGGAAACCATCAAGAGCCGTATTCTCTATGCGAGCAACCACTTGAAACGAATACTCGAGGTGCAATATGCCGAATAGAAAAGATATAGATGATGCAGAGCTATCTGTATTACTGAGCAAGGCAGAGCCACCAAAATCCCCGCAGCATGTGGATGATTATATTCTGGACTATGCCAGGACACAGGCGGCCGCGAGCGATGCAAACGCACAACCGGGTTTTCTTGCTATTAGCAGCAATTGGATAAATCAAAATTGGGTTTCTGCTGTCGCGACTTTTTCGGTGGCTGTCATAGCGGTCTCCATATCCTTTCAAACCTTTGTGCCTGCGGACAACAATGAAATTGCGCTGATAGCGGAGTCGGCCCTCGGTGTCGCCGAATTTGATGCCAATGCCAACAACGCAATTCAGAGTGACCAGGCTCCGTTGCTCACTCGTGAAGCCGCTATTGAAGAACCGGAAGTTGACGTACAGCAGGCCGCCCCAGCACTGGCGCTGCAACTTGACAACATAAACTTACCCGTCGAAGCACCATCGGTGGTGCTGGACGCTAGTCCTAACGTTGAAAATCGCCAGCGGCAGGTAGCCCCGGGAAATGCCGGGCCAAGTACGGATTAAGTCACAGCCGACGCCGCTGTTGCTAGCCTGGAAAGAGAAAGTCAGGCGGTTTCAGCAGGCGCCACAAGCTCGAGAGCAGAAGCAACTGCAGGAATTGCCCAGGATCAGGATGACAGCGTCGATGTCGCGCTGGCAACACCAGCAAGACTTATAGCCTCGACCGATACTGTCAATGCAGTGGTCCCGAGAGCTCAGGCGGAATTGGCGAGAGCCCAGGCACCACAGCCGGCATCGGCTGCTAGCTCGAATTTACGCCTGCAGGAGCGGGTGGCAGACACTGTGGTGGAGGCGGCGGTGATTGCAGGAGACCTGGCTCAGGTGGAAGAGCTTGCAGCAATTTCGGCAGTTGCCAGTGTTCGTCCTGATCTCGATTCCTTAGTGGCTGCCGGTACCACCGCACAGCAGAGTTTTATGGAGATGTTAAAAGCTGTGCTAATGCAGCCCGGTGCGGATTTCCTCGATGCAAGTGCCGAGTTTTCTGAAGCAGTAGCGGCGCTAACTAGCATCTACGATCAACTGGAAAATACATCCGACACCGAAGCAGTGGCAGCTCGATATCGTGAAGCACGGCTCAACTATACTGACTTTGAATTGCCGGAGTCACTGCCAGTGTTGATGGAGATTTTAGGGTCACTGGAATTTCCAGCGCTGCAATAGTTACCGCCTTATCAAAAATGCTCGATGCTCTGGCTTTAAGATCGGTTCTGCGCTATACCTTGTAAGCGGCTGATGCACTAATCAGCGGCTCCCTGACTTCCGTTTTACTATTTGGATTCGAAATGACTGATGTACTGCAATTTACTCTGGCCGTTGCCCGTGCGGCGGGGGATTTGATCGTCCATGAACGTGCCCGAGCGGCGCTTACCCTGGAGTTGAAAAATGGCAACGAGCTTGTCACCAACGCCGATCTTGCCGCAGACAGCTTGATATGCGAACGAATATCGCAGCAGTTTCCGGAGCACCATATTCTTTCAGAAGAGTCTTCTCCTGATATTGGAAATATTCAGGACCTTTCCACACCAGTCTGGATCATCGACCCCATCGATGGCACGGTAAATTTTGCTCACGGCCACAGCCACTCCGCGGTCTCAATCGCGTATGTGGAAAACGGGCAGATTGAAGTAGGGGTAGTGTTCAACCCTTTCTCCGACGAGATGTTTTCAGCGCGCCGGGGCGGTGGCGCCTTTCTGAATGATGAGCCGATTACAGTCGCCAGAGAAACTGAACTGTCGCGCGCAATTGTCGCCACTGGTTTTCCTTACGAAAAATCCAATATTGAGCCGATAATAAAGCGAGTGCATGCAGTACTTGCCAATTGTGCTGATATTCGCCGGCTAGGTTCTGCGGCGCTGGATATTTGCTTCCTGGCAACGGGCAGGATGGATGCCTATTACGAAAGCCTTAGTCTCTGGGATTTTGCAGCAGCCCAGTTGATCGCCAGGGAAGCGGGTGCAGAAACCGGACATTTCAGTGCAGTGCCCGCGGGCATCGATCCCCAATTCTATGAACAGGATATTTTGATGGCGAATCCTGTGCTATTTCCGAAATTGCTGGCGGTGCTGCAAGCGGCCCACTGATTTCTGCTATCCCGAAATAATTCGGTAGTGCCGAGGCAGACTTTGGACAGCGATGTGCAGCAGGTGTTTCAACTTATTCGTAATGCCGACCTTGCGGTTGCAAACATGGAAGGTGAGCTTGCCAATTTTCGTGAATTCAACGGGCCGTTGAATGGCTTCGTCGGTTCTCATGAAGTTGCTGCGGATTTGAAAGCAATAGGATTTGACATACTCAATCGGGCTCAAAATCACCTGCTCGACTCGGAGCTGGAGGGTATGTTTTCAACCAATACATTGCTGGATGAGGCCGGCATCGCTCACGCAGGAAGCGGCAGGAATCTCGCTGAAGCCGCAGCTCCGGTGTTCCTGGATTTACCCCAGGGTAGAGTTGCTATGGTGGGCGCCCCGGGCTCAATATGCTCAACTACACTGAGACCATCGTACTTAGTTCAGAGCAACTGGCAACACTCAAGCAAGTACAGGAAGATTTACAAAGCTATAGCGTGAACTATGACAATCCAAGGCCAGCGCCCGCTGACGATGCCACTGACAGTGTCAGATTTCCCGTCTCCAGCTTTAATCCCTTTGGTTCGACGGATCCCAAGTACCGGGTAGCGAAACCAGGTGAGATCCCTGGCACCATTGACTACACCATGAATCCAGCAGATCTCTCCAGGATTCTAAGGAGCATTCGTAACGCTAAACAATATGCGGATTTCGTAATCGCCAGTGCGCACATTCATCAGGGTCAGTCGGTACTGGAGATGAGGCATCTGAGCACCCGACCACCGAGTTTCTATATTGATCTGGCACACCAGGCCATCGATGTTGAAGCGGATGCTTTCGTCGGACACGGCGTGCAATTGCTCCGTGTGATAGAGATCTATAAGGGCAAGCCAATCTTCTACGGCCTCGGTGAGTTCTTTCGGGAGGCGCAGTGGAGACTCGGTGTACAGATGGGTGCGATAGATGCAAGTCCGGCCTCGACCGCTCAGGCTTTTGCGAGAAACTTCGGTGGCTCGTCCCAGTTTTTGTCGCGTCATTGTGGTAAAAATGAAAACTGTTAAGGTCAGCAATACCTAAAGCTGTTAAGTTGTGAGTGTCCACTAGTCGGCTAAAGCCTTGTAGACAATGTGACGTATTACTGCCACGCAAACTGGCAGATTTTTGTTGTGGAGCGGTTCGTGAACAGCCAAAGGTTGGTTAGTGATGCCGAATGGAGAGACAGCGAGCCGTTTCTCCTCTCATTGTATTGGAAAACTCGGTACCTAGATTTTATACTACGGTGGGAAAAGCTCTGATCTGGCTCTAAAAATAATCAGGTCGCTGGGGGAAAGCACAATAGGACTAATAAAGTTGCTGTTGGCTTGCCTCTGACTCCTGGCCAGGCTGCTCACCGCAATATTGATTCAATCTGGAGATGATTGACGTGAAGTGCAAATTTCATCCTAACGCGGATGCAATTGCTGAATGCTCGAACTGCGGTACACATACCTGCGGTTTCTGCACGAATTATACTAAGAGATCTACCCTGTGCGAGGCTTGCCTCGAGCTGAGTGCGGCCAGTGAATTCGTCGCTGCTCAAACCCGCAAGTCCGATAGCTTCGAGCAGATGCTGACCGAGCGCAGAGCGCAAAGTGAGTCACTGGATAGCGAGTTCTCGCAACAACAATCAATACGGGGTAAGAAAGAAAAAGTACAACTGGGAGTAATTTTCGCCGAAGAATTGGTGCGGGATCAGGTCGAATCGTGCGTTTTGGTTTTTTGGGAAATTGCGGAAATTTTGCAGAATGGCCAGGTTCCGGACGAAACCCTGAAGTGCGCAGAGACAGACCTGCCCAATATCGTCACCAGATCAGCTGATGACATTATAGTCTCTCACCCACAGCCTCAATTGCTTGGCTACAGTGAAATTTTCGTAAGCAAGAATAGCCCCATTCCCGAGTTGGTAAACTAGAACCTATGTCGCACTCGCAACCAAAACGTCGTTCAAGCGCCGGCTTTACACTCATCGAGATGCTGACAGTTACGGCCATTATTGGGGTTCTTGCCAGCACAGCTATTCCTGTATTCATGGATTATATAGTGGTGGCAAAAGTGACTGAAGGCGTACTGCTGTTAAGTGAGTTAAGACGGCGAGTCGAAGTGGGATTCAATGAACAGGGCTCTCTGGACTCGGTAATTCCGGCCTCTCCTGCCGCCGATGGACAGTTGCATGGAGATCCCTTCTATACCTACGAAACACTTTTTGGAACTTCTCACAATATGTGGCAGCAGATTGAATATCAGCCCAAGGGCCCGAATCGCGTCATTGCGCTGCGGGCACATCGGAAGCCCGAATGGGATAATTCGGACATTGGTATACATCTGCAGATTAAACTCAATGGCGACAATACCCTGTCCTTCCGTTGCACCGTAAACAATCAACTGACTCGCATGCGCTTCGTACCTTCGACTTGCAGAGACGGTGATGTCAACGACTGGACCAGTTGGTGATCGGGTGAGATACAACGCAAGCACCTGATTCAGATAATTGCCGAGGACTTTTTTGCTCTGACAGCTTTTTAGTCCCGGCAATTATCTCGGTTCCTGTTTACCCGGGTTCAGCTCAGTCAGCCGGCTCCAGCCGCAAGATTGCCGTCGCTTCGAAGTCGCCTCTGCCGGCGCCATTACCGTCCGAAATTGCCAGGTAAATATAACCATCCGGACCCTGACGTACCTCACGAACTCGCCCCATGCCATAGGCCAGGGTTTCTTCCCTGATCACATGACGGTAATCATCGCCCATGTGCAGCAGCGCAACTTTTTCTCCAGCCAGAGCGCCGGAAATGATGCTGCCATACCACCTGGGGAACTTGTTGCCGGTGTAGACCATGAGGCCCGAAGTGGCAATAGAAGGTACCCAGAAATGGCTCGGGTCTGTCATGCCTGCCTGACCGATGGCGGCGTGGATTGGGCTGCCGATGGTACCGTAGTTAGTACCACGGCCAATTACAGGCCAGCCATAATTGTTTCCGGGCTCGATCAGGTTGAGCTCGTCTCCACCCTGAGGGCCGTGCTCGGACTCCCATAGATCGCCGGTTTCCGGGTGAATCACCAGGCCCTGGGGACTGCGGTGTCCATACGTCCAGATTTCGGGAAGTGCGTCGCTACGACCAACGAAGGGATTGTCGCTGGGCACGCTGCCATCGTCATGCAGACGCACAATGACGCCCTGGTGGTTGCTCAGATCCTGCGCCGGATGGGCAGTCAAATCCCCCCTCGCAGGCGCCTGGCGTTCACCGAGAGTCAGGAACAGGTAGCCGTCGTTGTCGAAGACCATCTTGCCGCCGTAGTGTCCGAAACCGGCCGCTTGCGGAGAGAAGATTTCCACGACATTGCTAAGTCGGTCATTTTCTAAACGTCCGCGGATTACCGCGGTGACTGAAGTTTCCCCTTCAGCCTTGGCATAGCTCAGGTAAATCCAGCGGTTGTCGCTGAAATTCGGATGTGGCAAGACTTCGAACAGTCCGCCCTGGCCGCTGTAAAATACTTCAGGCAATCCCGGAACAGCTTCCGGCAGCAGTCTCCCGTCTCGAATAATTCTCAAGCGGCCGGGTTTTTCAGTAACCAGCATGTCACCGCCGGGTAGCCAGGCCATGGACCAGGGCTGTAGCAGGCCCTCCGCAACCGTCGCGACCCGATAATTGTGAGATGCGTAGTGGATTTCGGACTGCGCACTGGCTGCAGCCGCCGTAAATACCAGCAAGCAGCTACCGGCAAGTCTTAACAGATAATGAAGCATAGTTGTTCCCTCTTTATTGACACAGCAGATTCGCACATAACGCGATAAAATTCCAAAGCAAATAAACAGGCTGGGGTCAGGTCTTGAATGTTAGCGTTTATCGACTCTGCTATTTATTCTATTTGCGCCCGAGTCCAAATTCATTGCCTACGGCCACGACTTTGCCGTCGCGAAAGTGAACTTCGATATACTTGGAACCGCTTACCGGCTTGCCGTTTTCATCCCGTAGCACGGCGACACGCTCATGGGTTTTCGCATCGAAGACATCGGGGGTATGGGTCCAGACGTAGCGGCCGTCCAGGCTGAAGGTCACCCAACCATGACCACCCTGGGTCAAGTCGACATCACCGGTTAGCACCGGCGGCATCTGGGTCGCGTCGAAAATAAACAGCTTCCGGCTCTCCTGATCACTGATCCAAAGCTCAGTTTCATCGGGATTGAGTGCGACGCCGTGAGTACGATGTAGAATCGGTTCATCTCCCACCAGCACCTGGTGGATGATTTTCTCCTGTTGCAGATCTACCACATCGAAGCCAACATGGCTGCCGAGGCTGACATAGGCAAACCGGTTGGCGCTATCCACCGTGAACGGAAACACGCCCTGGCCACCGGGCTCGCCCACGGGGCCGATCTGGTAAACCACACTCTCATCCTGGGTATCGAGAACGGTTAGCATCATGGTGGTGCCGAGATAGAGATAGCGGCCGTCCACACTCACCAGGCTGTTGTGGGCCTTGCTGCCGACGTGCACCTGTTTGATGAGCTCGCCATTGTCGCCATCGAGCACCAGCACACCGCTCTCATCTCCGGATATCCACCAGCCGGTAGGAACATAGACCTTCTTGCCGTCCAGGGTGACCGATGAGCGATCACTTCCCAGGGTATAAGTCTGTTGCCAGCTAATCTGCTCCGTCTCCAAATCGAAGGCGCCGATGCGGGGATTCTGGGTAGAGAAGTAAGCGCTGTGGGTCTCGAGGTTGGCAGCGAAACCACGAATGCCTTCCTCGAAGATAGGAATGTCGATGCGTCGAACCAGCTTGTGGCCATCATCGATATCGAATATCAGAATGCCGGCACCGTCGGCCTGACCCTCAACCTGTGCGGCGTCGGGCGTGCTGAGGTACAGATAGCGTTTGGTCTCGGACTGATTCTGCGCGTACAGATTCGACGCGAAAGCTAGCAAGCAGAGGACTGTGAGGGAAATAGATTTTCGCATCGGAACACCTTCTGATGTGTGATTGGGTTTATTGATTATCAGGTCTTGTAAATTAGTACTTCTCGAGAGTATTTGTACGTTTAAGCTAGTTAGTCGGTAGTGCGAAGACGAAAAGATTGGTTCCCCTGCTGGGGTGTAGCTCTGGTGTCAGGTTGATCTGACCACCGCCGGTGTTGACGGCTACGTATTGCTGGCCGTCGACAGCGAAGGTGATGGGGTAGCCACTGACCGAAGAACCCAAGTTAACTTCCCACAGAACCTCGCCGGTCTCGTGATCGAAGGCCCGGAAGCGGCCGTTGGAATCGCCGCCGAAGATAAGCCCGCCGCCGGTTGCCACCAGTGACATGGTGCCGGCCCGTTGTTCGTAGAGCCACTTGGTGACTCCGGTCTCCGCCGAGATTGCACGCACTGTGCCGAGGTTGTCGGTGCCCGGCGCGATCTGGTGCCTGCCGGCCAGCGAGTAGATGGCGAGGCCGCCCTGTCCACCCGCGGTCAGCGCCTGCGCCGTATCACTGCTGAAATCGGCGGTGGCCAACATCTGCGCGCAAGTGTTGCGCAGCGGGTAGTACATGGTGTTGGTAAGCGGGCTGTAGGCACCGGCTTCCCAGTCTTTGCCCCCAATCCAGGTGGGGCAGACGAACACCACCTGCTCCGATTCTCTGAAAATAACCTCGGGATTTACCGTTACCGCGCCGCTGGCACCGTCGATGTCTTCGATTACATTCTGATACACCGTTGGTGTCGCCCACAGAAATTCTCCGGTGGCGCGGTCGAGGGTATAGACGATGCCAGTCTTACCGGGAATCCCGGTGACCACCTTGCGAACTTCACCGATCTGTAGATTTGGATTGATCCAGCTTACTGCATCCGGATCCGGTGTCACCGCGGTCTCAACTAGCAGCCGTTCGAAGGGATGATCCAGATCCCAGTGGTCGTTGAGGTGCTGGTAGTGCCAGCGGATCTCCCCGCTGTCCACTTCCAGTGCCAGTGTGGAGTTGTGATAGAGGTGTGTGTTTTCGGTGCCGCCGAGGAAAAATTTCGGTGCCGGTGAGGTTACTGAGGTGCCCAGGATAATCAGTTTTAACTCGGGATCATAGCTTGGCACCATCCACGAGCCGACGTGTTGTCGCTGTTCGAATGGAACGTCGCCCCAGGTCTCGTCGCCTGGTTCTCCCGGTGCCGGAATCAGGCGCCGGCGCCACAGCTCGGCACCGGTACGGGCATCGTGGGCGGCGATAATACAGGCGTCAGGGCCACCCCAGGGCCGGCAACTGCGCCCCGAGATCACCCTGCCATCTGCAATGATCGGGCCGGAACTGTGGGTGGCCGAGTTAACCCTGTAATCGAAGATCTGTGTCTCCCACACCACCTCGCCGCTGCGTGCATCGAGCGCGAACACATAGTTGTCATCGCTGGTGTTGATGATCAAATTTTCGTAGATGGCAAGATTGCGATTGTTGCGGGCATTGCCGCCCACCATCTCGTAGAGGTCTTCCGGAATGTCGCGGCTATACTCCCAGATGAGGTCACCACTCACCGCATCGATGGCCTGAATGACGTCACTGACCTGCGGTACGTAGAGCACCCCGTTGTATGCCAGCGGCGTAATCTCACCGGTGCCTACTGCCAGGTCCCGGGTCCAGACCATGCGCAGTTGGTCGACGTTTTCGCGGTTGACCTGATCCAGCGGACTATA
>CAVOFA010000030.1:0-25633 GCA_963694865.1 Gammaproteobacteria bacterium
CAGGTTATATTCCTTTTCCCGAGGCTTTGCCTGCTTCACCTCGGTGTTGGTCAGCGGCTTAGTCGTGTTCGCCATTGTAACACTCTCCCCATCAGTAGAAGTTGATGTTACAAACCGTGTTGCATTATATTCTGGATGTTGCAATACAGCACTGGACGCTAATAGAGCCTGTTTTAGGGGTTATCCTAGATAGTCAAAGGGATTGCAGACATTGCTGAAGCTTAGAAAAGCTTAGATTGGTGCGGACGGGGAGACTTGAACTCCCACACCTTTCGATACTAGAACCTAAATCTAGCGCGTCTACCAATTCCGCCACGTCCGCATGCTTCGGGGCTGAAACCCATCGAGAGGGCGCGTATTATACCTGAACCCGAAGCTTTGCCAAGCGTAGCTGTGTGAAGGGATGCTGCCGCATTAATCCTCTGTTATTGTTGCAAGAAACCCACGCTATACTGGGTCTCTCGCCTTCATTTGAACCAGAATTTACCGCCAGGATTTCACTATGCCCGACTTAGAAGTTACTCATAACAACGCTATTGCCACGCTAACAATGAACCGACCCGAGGCCCGCAACGCCTTGAGCGTAGAAATGCGATCCCAGCTATGCGACGTCCTGCATGATATCGAAACAGATGACTCGGTACGCTGTGTCGTCCTTAGAGGAGCTGGCGATCACTTTATGGCGGGCGGTGATGTCAAAGGTATGTATGAATCAATCAAGCAATCCCCATTGGAGCTTCGCAAGCAATTCATGCTGCGAATTCACGACTTGCATCCGATCATGTTTGCGATGCGACGCATGCCGAAACCTGTTATCGCCAGTTGCCAGGGCGCAGCTGCTGGGGCAGGAGTAAGCCTTGCCCTCGCCTGCGACCTGGTGATTGCTGCCGAAGATGCGTTCTTTACTCTGGCCTACTGCAAGATTGGCACCAGCCCCGATGGATCCTCTTCCTTTCACCTGCCCAGAGCCGTGGGCATAAAGAAGGCCATGGAGATTGCTTTGCTGGGAGACCGCTTCGATGCTCAGGCAGCGAAAGACATGGGCATGATCAATTTTGTCGTCAACACTGGTGAGTTGGAGACGGAGACAGAAAAATTAGCGACTCGCCTTGCCAACGGCCCTACCCGTGTTTACGGCAATACCAAGGCGCTGTTATATCGCTCACTGGAGAGTGAATTTGAGTCACAGCTGCAGGCGGAGGCGGAGTACTTTTCAGACTGCGCCTCGCGGGCAGATTTTCGCGAGGGCGTTAGTGCGTTCGTTGAAAAACGGCAGCCTCAGTTTACGGGAAAATAGAAGACCGAATCCGGGCAGGGAAGAAAATTGCAGGAAGCAGAATTCCAGCGAGCCTGGCTCAGCCTAAAGGCCGCCTCCAGGGGAATTATTGCTACGTCGTAATGCTGCGATGCTTTCCTGAATGCGCAACAGGCTCTCATTCACCTGCTGTCTGTTCGCATTCACAGACTCCATGGATTCTTCTATGTATTCCAAGCGGCCGACCAATCCCAGTACAGTGCTGTCACCACTGTTAAGCGCTGCCTTAATAATCGCCATATCAGAACGCAGGCCTTGCAACTCCTGTACTCCCGCGTCCAGAGTCGCCATAGATCGTGTCAACTGACTGAATTCTGTGGTAATTGTATTCAACCTGGTATCAGTGGTCAGTAAGGAGCGGTTGGTATTGGCTATCTGTTGACTGTTGTTGGCTACCACCTCGTCCTGGCCTTCGTTCACCAGGGCCAATTTCGCCAACTCAGACTGAAGATCTTCCAGCGAGCTGTTTATTACCCGTCGTGCAGCCCAAAGTTTATCGATTTCTGTGAAATTGAAATCCATGCGATCGATCATATTGATAGCAGAGTCATCTGCACTGTCACCTGCCAGAGACAGGCGTCGCTCCAGGTCGCTGATGCGCAAATCAGCCTGGCGCAAGTCATTCTGATATTCTCCAAAAAAGTAATAGCTACCATAGCCCGCAGCCATCATTGCCAGCGTGAGCAGGCTTAGCATGATGCGAACAGGCCAGGTGCTCACCTTCACTTTTTCAGTGTAGTAGGCTGGCCTCACGATATCCTGGCTCTGGGCCTTCTTATCACTCAGATGTGAACTCACATCGTCGCGGTCCGGCACCATCGGTGGAATATTACCTAATTCATCGTTTTCATTCATAGCCCGACATTATCCTAGAAATTCTCGCCGCATACCATCCCCGACGATGGATGGCGAACTGCTCAGGCTAGTGCTAACATGAGTCAGTGTTAGCTGATTGACGCTACTGTAGCGTTGACAGGCATAAAAAAACCAAACCACATTGGAGTCCCTGCTATGGAATTGGAAAATTTCCTCGCCTTTTTTGTCCGTTGGATACACTTTTTCGCCGGAGTTACCTGGATCGGTATCCTTTACTACTTTAATTTTGTGCAAACTGAGTTCTTCAAAGAGACCGATGGAGGCACCAAATCGGCGGCGATATCCAAGCTGGTCCCCAGAGCCCTCTGGTGGTTCCGTTACGGTGCACTGTTTACATTCCTGTCCGGGCTGGTGTTAGCGGGCTTCCTTGGTAGCGCCATCAATTACTACATTACCATGGCCATGGTAATAGGCACCTTGATGTTCCTTAATGTTTGGGTAATTATCTGGCCGGCCCAGAAAATCGTTATTGCCTCCACCGACAAAGTGATAGCTGGTGGCGAAGCCGACCCCGCCGCCGCAGGCGCTCTCGCCAAAGCCGGTCTGGCGTCAAGAACCAACACCCTGTTCTCGCTACCAATGCTCTTCTTCATGGGCGCCTCAGCGCACCTGAGCGGAATTGGCCGGACACCAATGTCAGCAGAAGGTGGCACCAGCGAGCTGGCTATGGTTCTCACCCTGGTAATCATTCTCGGCCTGGAGTTCAATGCCATAAAAGGCAAAGCCGGCCCCATGACCAGCGTAACAGGTGTCATTCACAGCGGCCTGGGCCTGGGCGCCGTACTACTGCTGATCGTAGAATTCCTGTAAATCTCCCTATTTAGTTAGTCAGCAATAAAAAAGGCAGAGCTTTCCGGCTCTACCTTTTTTCTGCAAGAAATTCCGTTCTTCCAGTCTTTCAATTTCAGCGATTAACTTATGTGGACTCCCCCCCTGTCAACAATAAAGCTGCTCTATCAAAGAAATAAAATGCATACTTATGTACGAGGTCTAATTGAGTAGCTTAGCGCCAGGCATGACAGGACAAGGTATACACCGTAAGAAAACCGTGTTGCTGCCTTGATTTCCATTAAAACCCTCCAATAAATCGATTCGAACACCATAGTACAAACACGACCGGATAAAAGAAACTTTCTTTACCGGCCCGGGGTATAGACAAATTAATTTTTCAGGACCAAAAAAAAGGCCCGTAAACACTTGGCTTACGAGCCTTCTTAATACTAGCTGCGATTAGAATAGCAAGTTTACATCATGCCGGGCATACCACCCATATCTGGCATACCGCCACCACCAGCAGCGCCCTTCTCTTCGGGCTTCTCGGTAACCATAGCCTCAGTAGTAATCATTAATCCCGCTACAGAACCCGCCGCCTGAATCGCGGTTCGAGTAACCTTCGCCGGATCGAGAATACCCATCTTGATCATGTCTCCATATTCGCCGGTAGCCGCATTGAAGCCGTAATTTCCTTTGCCTACCATAACCTTATCGAGTACAACGGAAGCCTCTTCGCCTGCGTTTGCAACAATCTGTCGCAACGGCGAACACACAGCCCTTAATAATAAGCCGATGCCAACATTCTGGTCTTCGTTGTCGCCTTTAAGGCCTTCAACATTTTGCAGTGCACGCACCAGAGCGACACCGCCACCGGGTACAACACCTTCTTCTACGGCTGCTCGAGTTGAATGCAATGCATCTTCAACCCGGGCTTTCTTTTCTTTCATCTCAATCTCAGTGCCTGCACCAACCTTGATTACGGCTACGCCGCCAGCCAGTTTGGCAACACGTTCTTGCAGCTTCTCGCGATCATAGTCTGAAGAGGTCTCTTCGATTTGCGCGCGAATCTGGGATACACGACCTTCGATGATCTTGCCGTCGCCAGCGCCATCGATGATAGTAGTATTCTCTTTACTAATCTGTACACGCTTGGCTGAGCCCAGGTCTTCGATGGTAGCCCCTTCCAGATTCAGGCCTACTTCTTCCGAAATTACAGTGCCACCGGTGAGGATGGCGATGTCTTCCAGCATCGCTTTCCTGCGATCACCAAAGCCAGGTGCTTTAACGGCAGCAACCTTAACGATGCCACGCATATTGTTAACCACCAGGGTTGCTAGCGCCTCGCCTTCTACGTCTTCGGCAATAACCAGCAGCGGTCGCCCGGCTTTTGCAACGCCTTCCAGCAAGCCAAGCATGTCGCGAATATTTGAAACTTTCTTGTCAACCAGCAGAATGAGAGGGTTTTCCAGGTCAGCACCCATGCTTTCCTGATTATTGATGAAGTAGGCCGACAGATAACCACGATCAAACTGCATGCCTTCAACGATATCCAGCTCATTTTCGAGACCCGACCCCTCTTCGACGGTAATCACGCCTTCTTTGCCAACTTTATCCATGGCTTTGGCAATGATTTCACCTACTTGCTCGTCGGCATTCGCTGAAATCGTGCCTACTTGCGCGATTGCCTTCGGATCCGTACAGGGAGTTGCCAGCTTTTCAATTTCTGCGACCATGGCGATAACGGCCTTGTCGACACCGCGCTTCAGATCCATGGGGTTCATGCCCGCCGCCACTGACTTCAACCCTTCGTTAAGAATCGACTGAGTGAGTACGGTTGCGGTAGTGGTGCCATCGCCGGCGGCATCAGAAGTCTGGGAAGCTACTTCCTTAACCATCTGCGCGCCCATGTTTTCGAATTTGTCTTCCAATTCGATTTCTTTTGCCACCGATACGCCGTCTTTGGTCACTGTGGGTGCACCGAAGGACTTGTCCAGTATGACGTTGCGTCCCTTGGGACCCAGGGTGATTTTTACTGCATCAGCAAGGACGTTCACGCCCTGCATTAATTGCTGGCGTGCTGAATCGCCGAATTTTATGTCTTTAGCCATTTTTAATGATTCCTGTCTAGTCTGTGATTATGGAGTCGAACTCTGCATCTCTGTTGAGATCGCTTAAGATTCAATAACACCAAAAATTTCGCTTTCGCTTAGAATTAGTAACTCTTCATCGTCAATCTTGACTGTATTACTGGAATATTTACCGAAAACAACGGTATCACCCACTTTCAGATCAACTGGCTGAGTTTCCCCATTTTCCTGGCGCTTGCCTGGTCCCACGGCAATGACTTCGCCCTGCGCTGGCTTTTCAGCCGCCGATCCTGGCAACACAATGCCACCAGTGCTGGTTGTTTCTTCTTCCATGCGTCGTACCACAACACGATCTTGTAAAGGCCGGATATTCATTATTCATCACTCCCAAATCAAATGATTTGATTAACAGAATTGAAAAAAATGACCACTCCACCCCGGTGGTGGTATGACCATCCTCAAGATACCAATCCGTAGCTGTAGCCACCGAAAATCCGGCTTTTACAGCAAATTAGTTGATGTGAAGCATAATGGGGATAGTCTGAGATTTTTCAATGGCTTAACGACTATTTACTGTCGTTTTTTTGACGTTTTATCACTAAAATATGTAACTTATTGATTTAATTGGTTTAATTTATTCTCTCAGAACTACTTCTCCCTATCTTCATCGCCCGAATCGCGGTCTGGCGGAAAACTCTTTACGTCTTCCGAATACTCGCCTTCGTAGGTATTGTCCTGACCGGCGCCGTGGCCTCTGCTACTGCCCGACCAGAATGTGAAAGAGCTGCCGCCCTGAGTTGCTCCCAGAGTTCTGACCATGCCAGAGTTGATTAGCCTGCGGGCGAGCATTCTTCTTAGCGGGCCGGTTAGCAGGGTAAATCCTATGGCGTCGGTGATAAAACCAGGAGTCAGCAACAGGGCCCCGGCCCCCGCCAGCATCATGCCTTCTACAATTTCCTGCGCGGGCAGTTCTCCCGATTGCAGACGTTGATTGGCTCGCAATAACGTAGACAGGCCCTGGCGCTTAAGGATCTGCACCCCAATTACGGCGGTAGCGACCACCAGACCAACAGTGGTCAGCCCACCGATACGGTCGCTTACTGCGAATAGCAGCAGCATCTCTGTCAAAGGTACCGCTATAAAGAACAGGAAAAGAAAGCGCACTACAGTCTCCGGATTTATTGTAATACTCACATTTTATCATGATAATTCCTGATTTCCCGGTTCACAAATGCGTCAGAGGCCATGGCTTGAATTCAAAAGAGAGAATTTGGCAGATCGTCTATCAGATCCCCCTAGGGAAAGTAGCGAGTTACGGTCAGGTTGCGAAAATGGCCGATCTTCCTGGATACGCCCGCTATGTAGGTTACGTCATGAAGAACTTGCCTGGAGACACCCGGCTGCCCTGGTATCGAGTGGTCAATGCACAGGGGCGGATCTCTTTTCAGCCGGGAACGAGCCAGTATCTGCGGCAGAAATCCCTGCTCGAAGCAGAAGGCGTAGTGTTTATAGAGGGTCGGTTTTCGATGCGGCAATATCAGTGGCAATTAGATTAGCCGGATGCTACCTACACCGACTCGCTGGTTTGGCTTGTGTTGCCAGCGCCTGGCTCAGGCTCGATGTCCTTCCATGGTGCCACCTTGAAGAGTAGCAACATGCCCGGTACCGCAAACAACATGCACAGATAGAAGAACGAGGTGTAGCCTATAGCCTCGACTATGAAACCCGAGCTGGCACTCGCAACCGTTCGCGGTAGCACCGCTGCTGCCGTTAACAAAGACAACTGGGTTGCGGCAAAAGCCGGGGTGGTGCTACGGGCAATGAAGGCCACGAATGCCGCCGTGCCCAGTCCGACTCCTACGTATTCCATGGAGAGAACGACCGCTAATACCCAGGTGTTGTTGCCGGCCTCAGACAATACCGAAAACCCAAAAATTGTAGAGATTTGAACCAGGCCAAATATCCATAGCGCTCGATTGATACCGAGCTTTAGCATCCAGATACCTCCCAGGATACCACCCACCACAGCGCCCCAGAGACCAGCATTTTTTGCCACTATGCCGATGGTGGTGAGACTGAAACCGAGGTCAATCAGGAACGGTGTCTGTAGTGCTACCGCCATGTTGTCTCCCAGTTTGTAGAAAAACATAAAAGCCAGAATCAGTGCTGATCCACGCCAGTTATTGCGCTGTATAAAGTCTTTAAACGGTTCGACCACAGCGTCTCTCAGGCTCTTGGGAACCATTAAAATAGGGTTCTCCGAGAATTTAAAGGTGGCAATAATGCCTATTAACATGAATGCAGCGATGATTAGAAAAACCACATCCCAATCGAAGCGATCAGCCAGAATAAGCCCCAGGGCACCCGGTATCAGGCCAGATATTCGATAGGCCTGGACATGGATGGTATTGCCCAGACCGAGTTCATTGTCGCTCAGCAGTTCACGCCGGTATGCATCCAACACAATGTCCTGGCTGGCACTGAAAAAAGCGACGATTGCGCAAACAGCTGCTGCAAGCCAGATAGATTCTTGCGGTTGTAAAAACCCCAGCACAGCGATCGTTATCAGCAAGGCAATCTGCGTTAACAACATCCAGCCTGTACGCCTGCCCAGAAGCGGAGGCATATAGCGATCCATGAGCGGGGCCCACAGGAATTTCCAGTTGTAAGGCAGCAGAATCAAGGAGAACAAGCCGATGGTTGCCAGATCAACGCCCTCTGTGCGAAGCCATGCAGGCACCAATTGGAATAGCACGTACAGGGGAAAACCCGAAGACAAACCAGTGAAGACACAAGTCAACATCTTCGGGTTGAAGATACTTTGGATTAGGCTCAGTTCTTCGCCAGCATGATCCTGCATCAGATGTTAACCCTGGAGTTAGGCGTGGATGGAAGTGGGACTAGTCTCGAAAATTATCGAATTGCAGGGGCATATCCAGATCCGAATCTTTCAACAATGCCATTACCTTCTGTAAATCGTCTCGCTTCTTGCCATTGACACGCAATTTCTCACCCTGAATCGCAGTCTGAACTTTTATCTTGCTGGCCTTTACCATTTTCACGATCTTGCGAGCGACCTCTGCTTCGATTCCTTGCTGCACTTTAATCAGCATAGTTGCTTTCTGGCCAGTCGTAACGACGTCAGCTTCGAGCAGGCTTTTAGCATCTATGCTTCTCTTCACCAGTTTAGCCCGCAGAATTTCCAGCATCTGTCTGACTTGAAAATCCACTTCAGCACTGACTTCGATGTCGGCGGAATCAGTGAGCTCAAACGAGGCGGCTATGCCCTTAAAATCAAAGCGGGTCCCTACTTCACGATTGGCCTGATCGAGAGCATTGTTAAGCTCGTGCATGTCCACTTCTGAAACAATATCGAACGAAGGCATTGTCCTGTTTACTCCTGCTGATTACTGACACCCAAATAGTGTATCGAACATAGCCAGTCTATCACCACCCGCTGACGAACTTAATAGCGATCCCGCTGGTACTGGCCGTGCTGCACACGCAGCACCAGGAAACTCTAACTTTAACCCTTGCAAAACTCTATCGTATAATGCTGGCACTTCTATAGAATGCGCCCTGTATATAAGTAAACTTATACTGCTGCCATCAATTTTTGAGCGGCAATTACGCTGCCAGGAAACCGAGTAAAACTATCCGCAAACGCCGTGAATAAGTGCCTTGATAACAACCGTGTTAAAGAGCAACCGCTTTGATTAGTTCCAAACATCTGCTGCTATTCGCGCTACTGATACTGCTAACAATCAGCAGTTTCTTCCTGTCTCTGCTAAGTGGCAGTGTCGATCTATCCTTTAATCAACTGCTTGGAGAACTAGTTCAGCCTCAGAATGACCTGCCTGGCCAGGTCCTGCGCGAACTCCGAATTCCCCGGGCACTGGCAGCATTTACCACCGGCGGCCTGCTGGCGCTGGCGGGTGTCATTATGCAGGTGTTGCTCCGCAACCCTCTGGCTGACCCCTATATTCTTGGTATCTCCGGGGGTGCAGCGGTGGGCGCCTTGTCGGCAATATTGCTGGGGCTCGGCGGTTGGTGGCTGTCAAATGCAGCCTTTGCTGGCGCCTTGCTCTCGGTGGTACTGGTGTTTGGCATCGCCAACAAATTTGGCCGTTGGTCGGTTACGCGTCTGCTGCTCACCGGAGTCGTCATCTCCGCGGGTTGGGGTGCAATAATCAACATCCTGTTAACAACCAGTTCGACCAATAATGTACAGAGTATGTTGTTTTGGCTGATGGGAGATCTGAGTCAAAGCCGAGTCGGTTATGGCCACCTCGCACTGCTGTTGGCCGGAATCGGGGCCGGAATGGCTGTTAGCCGCTCGCTTAATGTGCTGATCCGGGGCGAATTGCTGGCAACGAGCCTGGGTGTAAATGTTGAAGCTATGCGCTTGTTACTGTATTTATCGGCCTCGTTGCTCACCGCTACTGCTGTCACTATCGCCGGTTCCGTTGGCTTCGTTGGCCTGGTAGTTCCGCACATGTTAAGACTGTTAGGTGCGCGAGATCACCGAATATTACTGCCCTGCTCGGTGTTGCTGGGTGGCAGTTTTCTGGTCTTTGCGGACGCGCTGGCGCGAACAATCATCGCCCCCCAACAATTACCTGTTGGCGTCGTGACGGCCATCATCGGGGTGCCATCATTTCTCCTGATCCTGCGCAGCACTATAAAGAGATAAGCATGGCATTCCTGCAAGTAAACTCATTATCCCTGCGCATCGGCACTACTCAAGTGTGTCGCGACCTTAATCTGCAATTATCCGAAAATCAACGCTGGGGCTTGCTGGGGAAAAACGGCGTAGGTAAAACCACTCTATTGCATTCGCTAATCGGTTTACTTCCAGCGCAATCAGGCGAGATTCTTATTGGCAACACGCCTCTTAAAAGCATACCCCGGCAGGAGCTTGCGGTAGCGGTGGGCATCCTGTTTCAACACGGCATCAACGAGGTACCGGCGACGGTGATGGAGACCGTGCTGTTAGGACGCCACCCCCATGTGCAATCACTGTTAAGAGATGATCCTGCCGACGTCGAAATCGCCCTTGAGGCGCTGCATGACCTTCAGTTGGGCGAACTGGCAGAGCGCCAGGTCGACACCCTCTCCGGCGGCGAACGACAACGGTTGGCCCTGGCCATGTTAATCGCACAGACACCGAAATTGTTTCTGCTGGACGAGCCCAGCAACCATCTCGATCTTGCCTTTCAGGTCGAGCTGCTCTCTATCCTCGACCGAAAATTGAAGCAGTACTCCGCAAGCCTGATTATGGCCACCCACGACATCAATCTGGTGGCCCGATTCTGCGAGTATATTGTGTTGTTGCTGGGTAATGGCGAATTCGTACAAGGCCCAACTCGAGACGTGTTGACGGCAAAGAATTTGTCGAGCGCATTTGATTGTGAAATAGTCACAATTACAGCTGAGGGCCGGACTTTCTTTTACCCGAACTGAGCCCAAAACTGAACTTTGTTACTCGGAGCCTGGGCGAGGGAAGAAAGTCACCTGGGCAAATACGCTACAGTGACAAATGCCTGATATCCGCCAGCAGCGTAACCAGGTAAGTTGAAAACAAGCCACCATCCACCCCATTCAGTGCCTTGTGATCATAGGACAAGGTAAGTGGCAACATTTTTCTGGGCTGAAACTCGCCATCGATGAAGACCGGCTTTATGTCTGTTTTTCCAACTCCCAGAATCGCAACTTCCGGCGCATTGACAATAGGGATAAAACCGGTGCCACCTATAGCTCCCAGACTTGAAATCGTGAAGCAGGCGCCCTGCATTTCCTCTCGAGACAGCTTCCTTTGCTTGGCTTTGTCCGACACTTCAATCACTTCTGCCGCCAATTGCCAGATTGTTTTCTGATCGACATCCCTTATCACCGGCACCACCAGTCCAGCTTCCGTTGCCACGGCGACGCCAATATGCACATACTTTTTCTGAATAATGTACTCACCGGATGAATGCAGTGAAACATTAAATTGTGGGTATTCGATCAGGGCCTTGGCACAGGCTTTCAGCAAGAACGGTAAAATCGTTAACTTGACGCCTTTACGCTCTGACTCGGCTTTCAACTCCGCCCTGAAATCCTCCAGATCGGTGACATCGGCTTGGTTAAATTGAGCGACATGAGGAATGGCATTCCAGTTACGTTGCATAATCCCGGCGGTAAGTTTGTGGATCTTGCTACGTGGCAGCTCCTCAATCTCTCCAAACTGGCTAAAGTCGATATCAGCGACTGCCGCCAGCCCCGAACCAGGAGCCTGCGGGGTATTCAATCGGTTCTTAACAAAGGCGTAAATATCTTCCTTGAGAATCCTCGATTTTGCCCCGCTGGCCACGACCTGGTGCAAATCCACACCCAGTTCTCTTGCCAGTTTTCGTACCGCTGGACCCGCGTAGAACCGATCATGCTGCCGCTCACTCCCGTCCGTTTGCGCGTTAACACCGGTACTACTGGTCTGGCTGGTAGTTGGCGCAACGGCTACTGTCTGGCTGGTATTCTGTGTCTCCTTAACTGGCGCCACTTGCGCTTCGGTTACGACAGCTTCTGCGTGTGCGGCCTCGTCAGAACCACTTGTGAGCAGCTCTAGTACTGTAGATCCAGTCTTAACTTTGTCACCCACCGCCAACAGCACAGATGTAACAGTACCAGCTTCTGGTGACGGAACTTCCATCGCCGCCTTGTCAGACTCCAGAGTAATCAAGGCCTGATCGACAGCGACCTCATCTCCAGGATTCACATGCACTTCGATTACCTCGACCTCATCTTCGGTGCCAAGCTCAGGTATATTTATGGTGCTGGAAGTGGTATTCGATGGTGCCATGGTGGCAGCCTTCGCAGTTCCTATGGCGGCGGCTTTGACTTGGGGTTCTGTGTCTGACCCTGGGTCGACGCTGACAACATTTTCAATGTCCTCTACCTCCAGGGTTAACATCTCCGACCCGGTTGTCACCTGATCGCCAAGATTTACGGCAATACTTTTAACTACTCCCGACATGGGGGCAGGTATTTCCATTGCCGCCTTGTCACTTTCGAGCACCAGCAGAGACTCATTCTCCGCCACTGACTGACCTACAGACACCAGCAATTCGATGACTTCCACTTCCATGGCATCACCTAAATCCGGGACTGTAATATTTTCTATAGACACCGCAACATGCTCCAGGGCATTACTCTTCGATTAAATTTTCCTGACTGTGTAGCCGCCAGCTATTGGGTCAGAGGGTTGCTTTTGTCCTGCTTTATTCCCGACTTCTTCATATAGTCGCTTAGAACTTTGGTGCTAATCAACTGCCGCGATTTCAGTTCGGTCAAGGCAGCCAGAACGATAAACTTACTATCGACTTCGAAGAAGCGCCGCAAATTTTCGCGGCTATCGCTGCGACCAAAGCCGTCGGTACCCAGGACTCGATAAGAATCTGGCACATATTCACGAATCTGATCGGAATAAGATTTCATGTAGTCAGTAGCCGCAATTACTGGCCCCTGCCGTTTCTCCAATTGTTGAGTAACATAGGGGATACTTGGCTTTTCTGCTGGCTGCAACATGTTCTCTCTCGTGGTGTGCAAGGCCTCTCTACGCAATTCATTGAAGCTGGTGACACTCCAGACATCCACTGCCACTGAGAAATCCTTGCGCAGCGCTGCTGCTGCCTCACGGACTTCTCGCAAAATAGTGCCGCTGCCCAGCAGGCGAATGCGTAGGTCCGACTTGGCCTTTTTAGCAGTCTTCGCCAGCTTGTACTCACTGGCATCTCCATCCTCCAGCAAGTACATGCCTTTCAAAATACCCTCTTCGCTGCCTTTGGGTAATGCCGGATGGCTATAGTTTTCATTCATCGTAGTAATATAGTAGAAAACAGACTCCATGTTTTCGTACATTCTTCTCATGCCGTCCTGAATAATTACCGCCAACTCATACGCGTAGGTGGGGTCGTAGGTCACACAGTTCGGAATGGTTGACGCTAAAATATGGCTGTGTCCGTCCTGATGTTGCAGCCCTTCGCCATTGAGGGTAGTGCGCCCGGCAGTGGCGCCTATCAGGAAGCCTCGAGCCTGGGAATCTCCAGCGGCCCAACACAGATCACCCACTCGCTGAAAACCAAACATAGAGTAATAAATATAAAATGGTACCAGAGGATAATTATTGACGCTGTAGGAAGTCGCCGCTGCCAGCCAGGCTGAGAACGCTCCGGACTCCGAAATACCCTCCTCCAGCATTTGTCCCTTCTTGTCTTCCCGGTAGAACATGACCTGATTTGAATCTGCCGGGTCATAGAGTTGACCAACTGAAGAGTATATCCCCAATTGCCGGAACATACCTTCCATGCCAAAAGTTCTGGCTTCATCGGGCACTATGGGCACTATGCGCTTGCCGATTTCCTTGTCCTTGCATAGGCTCGACAACATACGGACGAAGGCCATGGTGGTGGAGATTTCTTTTGCGCCACTGCTCTTGGTCTGATTCTTAAAAGAGTCCAACGCTGGAATTTTCAAGGCGTAGGTCTGAGACCGCCGCTGCGGTACTGCACCGCCTAAGGACTCCCGCATGCTCCGCATATACCTTAGTTCCAGGCTATTTTCTGGCGGGCAGTAATAAGGAACTGATTCAAGATCCTTATCTTTTATAGGTATACCAAAGCGGTCACGAAATTTCTTCAGGGCTTCGGCATCCAGTTTCTTAACAGAATGGCTTGCATTTTGCGCCTCTGCGGCACCGCCAAAGGCGTAGCCTTTAACTGTCTTGGCTAATATCACTGTGGGTTTGCCGTTCGGATTGACGGCCTTGGTATAGGCGGCATAGACCTTATAGGGATCATGACCTCCGCGACTCAGCGCCATGATACCCTCGTCAGACAAATGCTCGACCAGCTTTAATAATCCGGGACTCTTGCCAAAAAAGTGCTCCCGGGTATACGCACCACCACGGCTGACATAATTCTGATACTCGCCGTCCACGACCTCGTCCATACGCTGCTGCAACAGACCTTCCTTATCTGCAGCAAATAAGGCATCCCAATGTCGACCCCAAACAACCTTTATTACATTCCAGCCAGCACCACGGAATATTCCCTCCAATTCCTGAATGATCTTTCCATTTCCACGTACAGGGCCGTCGAGTCTTTGCAGGTTACAGTTAACCACAAAAATCAGGTTGTCCAGACCCTCACGACCAGCCTTGCTGATCGCTCCCAGGGATTCTGGCTCATCCGTTTCACCATCACCCAGGAAAGCCCAGATTTTCCGCTTTGAATTATCCAGCAACTCCCTGCTGCTGAGATACTTCATAACATGAGCTTGGTATATAGCCTGTATCGGCCCCAGCCCCATGGATACAGTTGGAAATTGCCAATAATCTGGCATTAGCCAGGGATGAGGGTAGGAAGAAAGCCCATCTCCATTTACCTCCTGGCGAAAATTATCCATCTGCTGTTCGCTTATGCGTCCCTCGAGGTAAGAACGGGCATAGATTCCAGGAGAAGAGTGCCCCTGAAAATAAATTAGATCACCTTCTCTTTCTTCGCTGGGCCCCTGAAAGAAATAGTTGAAACCTACATCATAGAGAGTCGCCGCTGAAGAGAATGTGGAAATGTGGCCACCAAGATTGGGATTATCCTTGTTCGCTCGCATCACCATAGCCAGCGCGTTCCAACGAATGATGCCGCGAATCTTTCGATCCATGAACATGTCGCCTGGCATACGATCTTCATTCGATGACGCTATGGTATTGCGATAAGGCGTGTTGATAGCGGCCTGACGAGAGTTGGGATCAGTTCTGGTAGCTTTTTCCGAGAGCCTGGAAATTAGATAATGGGCCCGGTCGGTGCCCTCCACCTCGATAACTGATCGCAGGGCATCGAGCCATTCCCTGGTTTCTTCGGGGTTCGCATCTTTGTGCTGTGTCATCGGTTCTTTCCTTGCTGCACCAGGATCTCTGGAATTCCATGCAAATTTTGTAATTAATTTACAAATGGGCGAGCATCTTAGCCCAAGAGGTCTTACAATTCCATTGCTTGTCAAATATTTATGTAGTTTTACTACATGATTATCGGTTTTCTAAATGGAATTTTATTTTATTTTTTATTAATATATTTCAAATAGTTATAGAAAAGACAGTAGGTTTCCCAAGTCAGCTGTAGAAGGTGAAAATTCAGAAATCTGGCAAAATACTACATTTTCGTCTATTCACTCGATTTTACTGCGTTTCATCGCCGGTCTATAAGCAAGTCGGCAGTAAGTTCGCTGCTTGTTTACTAGGCGTAAACCGTAAGCACTGCCAATAAAATCAACCACACAGCCTGACTTCTTTCCAGCAGCGCCAACAGCGCCTGGATTTGCGCTGCCTTCTGTAGCCGCGCACGCGCAATCGGGCTTGCTTCTTTACTCTCCTCTGAGCTGTCAACTTCAGTCATGCCGGCCAAGGCACAACTGGCATAACCATACAACAAGTCGGCAGAACTGCTGTCTGCATTAGTCGCCCAAAATGAATTCTTAAGATTTTCAAAACAGTGAACAAAATTTCCTGTAAGCGAAAAAGTAACAGCCAAAAGTCGCATGGGAATCCATTCTAATAACCATATTGTCTTAGCTATAGGTTTAGCTTCCGATTCGTGCTGTTGATAGTCACGCTCCTCACTAACTGCCACTGACTCCAATTGTATGTCTCTGAGTTGATAGCTGATGTAGCACACTAAAATACCTATCGGTCCAGAAAGAATGTACCAGAAGAACATAACAAACATTCGCTCAAAGCTGCGATAGACTAACTGCTTACTAAAATAATCGCTTAGCGATTCCTCATCATCAACTTTTATGGCCTCTGGCATCGCTAATTCCTGCTTCAAATACAGAACGCAGCCTTGAATATCTCCTGCAGTCCATTTTTCCAGAAATCCCTTGGCCAGCTTGCCCGGCTGAATCCTGTCCAGAGCTACCAATAGCACCAGAATATGAATCAGCATGGTGGGCAAACCGAAGAATTGATCTGCTACCAGGTACAAAGTGGCGACTAGTACAAATAGAGGGATCAGGTAGGTGAAGCTAATACCCAATAGCCATTGGAGTGAGGGCGCAGATGAAATTTTCGAGGGAAAATCCTCCATCCGGCATCGAAATTGAAAAAACCAGCTGTCGTTAAAGCGATCGAGGTCTTTTAACCAGAGGTAGTTGATAATCAGACAAACAAGAATTACAAGAAATTTCATCGGCTAACTCATTTCTATTCCGGGGCCCGTATCGATAAACCCCAGGTCCCATTCAGTTTCGGCCTAGCTGCAGCGCACCGTGATGGCGGATTTATAGCGAACCCAGTCGAAGCAAGGACCCGGGTCGGTCTTGCGACCGGGAGCAACATCACTATGTCCCACTATCCTGTCGGAATTCAAACATGAATATTCATCAATAAGCAAATTAGTTATACTGATAAGCGAATCATATTGCGCCGCGGTGAAGTCTTCGAAGTCAGTCCCTTCCAGCTCTATTCCTATCGAATAGTCATTGCAATTTGGCTGCCCCTGAAACGACGATTCGCCAGCGTGCCATGCTCTTCGGTGCAAGGGCACATATTGGGTCACGCCGCCATCGCGGTTAACGCATAAATGGGAAGAGACCCTTAACTGGACACTATCCATAAAGTAAGGGTGCTCATCAGGATTGAGGCTGTTGCAAAAAAGCTGATCAATACAGCCGGTATTATACTCGCCAGGAGGCAGGCTAATATTGTGAATAATCAGCAGATCGGGCTTCACGCCCACGGGTCTTTCATCTTGATTGGGTGAGTCCAGCAAGCGGGCACCGCTTAGCAAATTGTTTTCAATAGAATACTGCATTGCCGATTATCACACTGGGGCAGGAATATAAACTGTAGCAGCATTCTAGCACATACCCACTAAAATGCCGTGATATACGAGGCCCCATGTCCACCTGCGGAACCCTGACTGTTGCGGCTAGCGTCGAGATCGCGATGACGACGCATCGAGAATGGTCTCTTGCAATCCTTTCGAGGAGGAACCCGTACCGGGAAATCTCAGCTCGCCGTTCTGTAGTGATATCGCCAGACCGAGCTTACTTTTCGTGATCTTGACATCGGCTTCGTTGGAACTTATTTCGAACAATTCTGGTGCCGAGTTATTCTTGCTTACCGCAAACTGGCGGTAACTACCATTCAGTAAAAACTCGATGGGGGCGCCCTCGTCCAGTCGTTCGATTTCCGGGAAATAGTCAGTGAGTCTCGCCTCAATCATGGTGTGGTTCGCTTCATTGCGCGCGGCCCCCATTAGCTTTGCAATTTCGTTCAAGTCATCGCTATCGAGCAATTGCTCTCCCGACGGGCAAACTGTTGATTCAATCGACGCGTTGTTATCTCCAATACTGCTCACCCCCTGCTTTGGATCATCAATGCGGCCAGCGACAACTTCATTGTCGAACTGCCTATTGAGACTTTAAAAAAACTGATCTTGATCCCCTTTTTCCAATTGTATCAAGCCGAAACCCTGTTGCAGTTGAGCTTTCATAGACTCCATCTCGACAGCGGCAGGAGCCAGCCTACCGGAAACACCAGCAGTTGTGGCCGCCACCAGAAGCGCGATAGATTGCTTGGCCTGCGACCAAAGCGTGCTGGTAATTCCTTGATTGAGACCAATTAAGAACATGACGGCACGCCATTGAGTACGAATCATTTTCTCTACGAAGAATGGTAACTTCCTCTGCGCGCAGGTTTCACGAACCTAACTGTCAATCGCAAGTTCCACCGTTTCAGAATTCTGCGAACAATTTGCCGAGCCTTCCGCATCCGCCAGCACGTCAGCGCTCTGATGATGATTCACTGAAAATTGCGGCTTAAACGCAGCAGAAGGTGCATAGGGCTCAGCCACAAATACCTCAGCGCCCACAGTTTTTAAAATGTTGATAATATCGAGAAATAATTTGTCCATTTTCATGAGAACTTTTTGCTCGAACAATTTTATAAAAACCAGCCGCACGTCCAGTTCAAGCAAGAATACATTCTGAGCTTCCGCAAATGCGCCCATTGTGGATGCAATGAGGGCGTGTCCGGCAACGGCTTGCTGCTCTGGCGCGATGCAGAAGTTCTCATTAATTGAATTTATCTGCTTGATAAGAGGCTGGTAATATTTATTCGCTTTGCGCTGCATTGCCTGCAGTGCAATATCAACTTCTACTTTTTCAAAAACCTCAACTGAACTGCCCAGGCGCCGGGCTGTACCACTATCTGACGCTAGCGGGTGGTTTTCGGACTTCAGATTTCGAGACACAAGCTGTTGTAAAGTCTCCTCAAACAACCTTTGTTTGGCCCTGAATTCCCGCATAGACTTCAGGTAAACTCCCTTGTCCCCAAATTGGCCCTGGTGGCCACTGGCGAATAAGAAATCGTCAAGCTCATCGAAGAAATCAGTACATAATTGCTGCTGATGTTCATGCACGCTCTGCCCCAAGCACGAACGTAGCCTTGCCTCCGGCCTGGATTTTGTCACAGACAGTGATGTACGGTGCTTGATGATAGATATAGGGCTCATAGCGGCTTGTAGGGTCGGGTTGATGAAAATCATACAGGGAACTACTGGCCTTTTTATAACACCCACGCTGAAACTGATCTATGGCCCTGTTCACAAATGCGAGGATTATGGATATAAGTTCCTAATAACAAGGGCTTACATTATTGTCGGAGCACTCAAAATATGACCTGGATCACAACTTCCTATTCCAATCGGGATAGGACATAATTTAGCCAATGTCCCCACCAAATCGACCAACATCGGGTAAAAAGTTAGGTCAGGCAATGCTTATTCTGAGCTTTGCCTTGGGTCTGCTGGCTCTGACTTTCGGTTTTGACGGTTTGCTAAATAATCAGACCAACCCTAATCGTCGACCACAGTCTTCTGAAACCAGTACCGGTGTACGCGAAGTTGTGCTGGAGAGAAATCAGCAGGGGCACTATGTTTCGAGTGGCCAGATTAATGATGTCACGGTTACCTTCCTACTCGATACCGGTGCTACCGATGTGGCAGTGCCCGCCGCCATTGCTATAGACGCTGGGCTAGAGAGAGGATTCAACAGCCGGGCGGCGACCGCGAATGGCGTAGTTTCAGTCTATGCCACAAGTATCGGTGAACTACGGCTCGGGAATATCATCCTGCACGACGTAGGTGCCAGCATTACGCCCAGCATTGGTGGTAATACAATCCTGCTGGGGATGAGCGCTTTAAAACGAGTTGATTTTACACAACGAGGCTCAACCCTAACCCTGCGTCAACTTCCCGAGTCCTGAGCAAAATGAAGTCCCCACCACTACCCCCTGATATCGATACAGTTGTACGCTTCGCCCTCGCCGAGGACATTGGCAGCGGAGACATTACCGCCGAATTGATTGCGCCGGCCAGCACAGTCAGGGCACGTATCATTAGCCGTGATCAGGGAATACTCTGCGGCTGCGCCTGGGTAGATGAAATCTTCCAGCAACTGGACCCCTCGCTACAGCTCTGCTGGCGCACCGAAGAGGGCAAGCCTATCGAGCAGCAGCAGGTTCTTCTCGAGATCACTGGATCCGCTCGCCACATTTTAACCGCCGAGAGAACTGCACTGAATTTTTTGCAGACACTTTCTGCAACCGCGACGCAAAGCCACAATTATGCATCCCGCGTCGCCCACACCGACGTGCGTTTACTGGACACCCGCAAAACTCTGCCAGGTCTTCGCAGCGCGCAAAAGTACGCAGTGCGCGTAGGGGGTTGTTTTAACCACCGCATGGGCTTGTACGATGCTTTTCTTATCAAGGAGAACCACATCAGTGCCTGCGGGGGAATTGAAGCGGCTATAGCAACGGCGAGAGCTCTGTATGCAGACAAATCCGTTGAAATAGAAGTGCAGAATCTGGCTCAACTGGAGCTGGCATTGTCCGCCGCCGCTGATACCATTATGCTGGATAACTTTGAAATCCCGGAGATAGAGAAAGCTATTGGCGTGAATGGCGGTCGTTCTAAATTGGAAGCCTCCGGAGGAATACGCGAGGATATGCTGGTCAATATCGCTGAAACTGGCGTAGACTATATTTCTATAGGCTCTTTGACAAAAGACTGCAGAGCTGTCGATTTGTCCTTATTGGTGGAGTAGTCAGCGGTAGCTGTTGGCAGGCCCGGGGAGCCCCTGGTTAATGGACCAAAGCCCTCCCCCCTGATCCGTTTAGTAACAGCTTTGGCCGACACTGCGAAAGAGGCGATTATGCGAAAATACTACTTGTTTAGACTGTTTAATTTCCTCGGATTTTGCCTGCTTTCGTCGCTGAGCTTTGGTCACGGTGGCAACACCGATATCAATGGGGGCCATTACTACGGACAATCCTATCACTGCCATATATCTGCGTGTGAAATGCCTGATACCTTCGCATTTAGCAGGGGCAACCGGGATCGAATTTTTACCGACTATCGAAGTAGGGAAAAATTTTTCCTCGAAGATGATTGGTCCTTCGAGGAGGACTATGACCGCGATTGTCAGTCAACACGGCAGGAAATGCTGATTCTGACCAGTCGGGCTGAAGTGAGATACACCAACCCCCGCAACTGTGTAGTAAGAACCGGTGAATGGTTCGACGAATACACCGGTGAGGTGTTTGAAGTTGCTGTTCGGCTCGATCTGGATCACATTATTCCGCGCATGTACGCCCATACCCATGGGGGGGATCGTTGGCCGCCGGAAAAGAAACTGCAATTTTCTAATGACCCGATCAACCTGATGTTGATTAAGAGGCAGGAAATCCGTCGTAAACGAGACCGTGGCCCCGACAGATACCTGCCGCGGGAAGAATTTCAGTGCGATTATGTGAGGTTATGGGAGGCCATTGCGGAGAAATATGACCTGCAAATTGGCAACCGTGACAAGAATGAAATATCCTCGGTATTGCGAGACTGCTCGGAACAATAATCTCCAGCCCTGAGCCCGTTACTGACATGAAAAAGTGACACAAAAAAGCCGCAGTTTCTGCGGCTTTTTCATATCTGGTGTTTTTATTTATAGTTTGCTGGCGCTAAACTCTCGGGAGACAGGCTTTACGGGCTCAATATATGAATCGCGTCCATACCGCTATCCGGGTCCAGCTTCATATCACCAGCCGGGAAGCCATTTTCCGAGAGAATGTAGGCAATCACGTTGGTATACTCTTCCAGCAGCAAAGAACCGGGGTTATCAGCCGGCATTGTTCCCATTATAGTTTCCCATAAGTAAATCAAGGGCTGGTTATTCCAGGACTTCAGGGTGTCACGATAGAAGCGCATATTGTGGCAAGTCTTGCACGCTGAGTCGTAAACCATCTCTCCGGATTTTACCTGCGCCGCCGTAAAAACGCCGTCTTTTACGGTCCTGTCCTGTGCTGAAGCGCCCTGCGCTACGACCAGACTCAGCAACAGGAATGTACCTCCTGCTACCATTTTAATCAGATATTTCATTCCACAAATCCTCCACTGGCACCTTCGTTATAGCAAGACGGTTTAGTAATGACGAATACCTACTTATGCTAATTTTTGATTCGGGGCAGCGTAGCACGCCAAGCATATCGAATTAAGCGTATTCCCGAAGCGGCGTAAACATAAACTACAAAGCCCGGCTAATCAAGTAGCCATTAGTGTAAAATTGAAATTTTGGAGTGTAAATCCTCTATTTTTCAAATAGATAGTGTAGTTGTACCCAGTATATAAATGACAAGATGAATGTTGGCTTAACATTCCCATAGTCGCGCAACTAGATTCCCCACGCTTTCAGTATCTACTCGATATCAGGCGCTATTATGTCTGTTTCCGACAGTAAAAAAATGAAAATTAGTTCAACTGCTTGATTCAATGGCTAACCGCGTGCGATCGAAGTGAAAAAGTTTCAGATTTTTTGCTTCTTTTTTTGCAGGTATTACTATTGAAACTATCGCAGCCCTGGAGTTTTCTAATGTTACTGCGCTTCCAACAGTCTTCTAAATTCATTTTCCAGTCTGTCTATTTCAACCGAGTTTGATTGCTTGAAGAATTGCTGCTCCAGTTCAGCCTCGCGCGCACGCCCCAAGAACACCAGACTGTCGGCGTAGTTGCCTGCGCTAGCTGCCAAAATCGCTTGTCTGATAATCACCTCTGGATTGGGAAATTTCTGGAATGAACGCGAAAGTTGTATCAGTGCAGGATCTAACTGACCCATGGCGACGTAAAGCTCAGAAAAAAGCACGTGATAGGCTGAACTGGCTCTGGCTGACAAAGATAAGCTACCAACTCTTTCAAACAAGCCCACAAGTTCTTCTAACGGCGGGTAAGCACAGCGGTTTTCCTGCAGACCCTCCAGCAATTCCCGTAGTTGATAATTTACATCTTCGCGATGATTGTCCAAGCCGTCTGTCGTCGCTATCTGCTGTATGCTAAATGGTGGCGGCAGGTCATGGCGGCAACTCAGGGTCCAGGTGTGCAGAAGCAGAGAGGCTTCATCTGGATAATACTCATGGGCAATCATCAAGCGTTCAAGCCCCACCTCGGGAGCTCCAATATCAGCAAGATAGTCCGCCCAAGTAATCTGCGCACGCGAAGAAGCAGGATTGTCCAGGGCCCAGTAAGCGAACAAATTTCCTGTATCACTCCACAGCAGGGCAAGCCCCCCAGGTAAGCCAGGCCATGAACGCTAGTAGCAAGATGCTCGCCGCTGACAGCAGCTGCCCGGGGTTGGGAACCTGCAGCTGTTGTACAGTTGAACTTAGGTACCAGACTGTAGCCACGAGTGGCCCGATCATCGCCATGTAATTACGGTGTTCGAAATACAGCTCCAAAGGCATATACGTTGATTCGAGTAACTGCATGGCAAAAAACCAGAGTACTGCGAAACTGTACATAGGCTGCTTGCGCCGAAAAGCGAATGCGGAAAGCAGCAGAGCACCAATAAACAACGCCGAGACGACAGCGCTGAGGGGATTAAAAAGGCTGGTCGATACCTGAATATCATCATGAAACAAACCTGCGTCCAGAGTATTCGGCAGCATGATCTCGAAAATATACATGCTGACAATTCTCAATTGTGTCAGCAGTCTTTCGTCTAGCGAGAAGGAGCGAATATCATAATTAGCAGCCGCATCGGGAAAACTATAGAGCAAATAAGCCGCCATGATAACAATTGGAAGAGCGACACCGAGCCGGAACCAGATAGTGAACCATTTAGTTTTCGGAGCAGCAGCGAAAAGTGTTGCCTCCATAATGACTATAAGCAGCAGTAATAACGCACCATTTTCTTTGCTGAGGACGGAAAGCAGGCCAAAGGGAAACAATGCCATTAATAGCAACAACAGAGACTGCCGCGGCCTGTCACTAAGACAAATTCTGCCTGCTACATAGCAAAGCAATGACGCCAGCGCGAACAAGGTCATCAATTGTGTGATTCGTTGCACCACATACAATGTGGTGGAGACATTGAGCGGGTGCAGCAGCCACAGCGCACAGACCAGCAACGCTAGCCATGTGTTATTCCTGGACGCTGGTAAGAAATGACGAAACAAGAGCAAGCACAACCAAAATAGCACTAGACCACACAGCAGGTGTATCATGATATTGGTGTACTTGAAACTGGCCACAAGCGGTGGCCAACTCTGTGCATCTATAAGAAAAGACAGCATAGATACAGGCCTACCGGTAGGCCCGGAAGTGTTGCCAAACACAAATGTCAAAAGACTCTCCAGGTCTGTGACTCCTCCGCCCGCATCAAGTGGAGTCAGATTCCTGTAATCATCCAGCAGCAAGGGGCCGGTAAGTCCTGGCCAATAGACCCAACTGCTCAGCAACAACAGCGCTAACAGCGCTAACAGCGCTTTCGCTTTGTATCCCGCAGGCTGTGTACCTGTGTCTATTGAATTTTCCATCTTAAGGTTAACGGCCTGCTGTGCTACTACCGAAGCATCCCCTGGGTGGCGGCAATGCTAATTGTCTGGGCTAAGATGACAAGAAGTGGCATATAGCCATCCCCGGCTGACATTTAATGTCAGTATAGGACCAATTGCATAAATAAGATTGATTGGTAAAAACACCATGTTTTTCTAATGCTAAAGATATTTCCCCTATTTATCAATAAGTTATATTTTAAACGAAAAGTTGGCACGGACCGTGTATATAATTTACCAACAGTGAATGAAACTGACGAACAACACCCTACAGAATTAATTGCCCAACTGGAGAAAGAAAGATGAAGACAATTCAAAAAGGTTTTACCTTGATCGAATTAATGATCGTAGTAGCGATCATCGGTATTCTGGCAGCAGTCGCTCTGCCTGCCTATCAGAACTACTCAAACCGTGCTGCATTTGCCGAGCTGGTACTTGCTGTGACTCCCCTGAAAACTGCTGTCGAGCTGGCTATCCAGACTCGCGGTGCAGCTAACACAGGCGCGTTGGATAGTGGCGCACTGGGTATCCCGGCTACGGTAGCGGTGGGAGTTGGTGTTCACGGCTCCACGGTCGCAAATGGAGTAATTACCATGGAATGGGAGACTGATGGCAGTGCTCTGGACGGAGTAACCTACTCTCTGAGTGCAGGCGGCGTCACTCCTCCTGTGCAGTGGACTGAAGGCGGTGATTGCCTAACTAGCCGTCTTTGCTAGAACCTGACTTGTTTTTACTGTTGCAGCAGCACCCCTCTCCCGACGGGTGCTGCTGACAATCAGCCTACAAGCCGTTTTCCTGGCTAACCGCAGTTCACCAATTTAACACCGGTTGCAAAATCACGGTAATATTTTCTTACAAACCTCACCTGCCTTGACTATAAATAGAAAACAGGACTAATCTACGCTTTTGTCGCCACCCGTGGCATTGAAATCAGAAAGCGCTTGTAGTTACCACCTTAAAAGGTCTGATAGAAATGAGTCAAAAGCGACAACAAGCCTTCACCCTGATGGAACTGATGATAGTCGTCGCTATCATCGGAATTCTTACCGCTGTCGCCATACCAGCCTACAGCCTCTATCGAAACCGAGCCCGCTTCTCGGAAGGCGTATTAGCGCTTGGCTACACCAGATCGACCATAATTACCCAGGCTCACTCCGACCGATTTTCCTCCGTAAATGACGCCGATGCTGGCACCAATGGCATACCTGCCACCCAGGCTCAGACCGCTAATAGCCACAGCATCGATGTAGTCGACAGCTTGATCACGCTTACCTGGATGGCGGATGGAACCGACCTGGCGGGAATCACCTATACCCTACAGGCCGGTGGTATTACCCCGCCGATACAATGGACGTCTGGTGGCAGCTGTCAAATAGGCGGCTATTGCTAGTTGCCTGCCTTATTCCACCTGGTACTGATTAGTATAAAATCCACTCAAGGATTTGCTTGCCGGATCAAAGCACACATAGCCTGTGGTGAGGGCGGAAACAAATTTACTCAGTAGGCAGGACGCGTCAAGTTCACTTAGTAAATCCTCTTCAACATTGCTTCGAACCGACTCTTCACGTCTGAATACGGTTTTTATCTGCTCTATACTTTGCGGGAATGTCCTGTAGTTCTCCGTTTGCAGATAGAGAGGGTCACCGATGAATTGGCTGCGCAGAT
>CAVOFA010000031.1:0-25476 GCA_963694865.1 Gammaproteobacteria bacterium
GGCGATATTCCCGAAACCGTATTTTCTGCTTTCCAAATGACTTTTGCCATAATCACACCGGCGCTGGTAGTCGGTGCCTTCGTGGAGCGAATAAAATTTTCCGCTATGCTGCTGTTCAGCGTGCTCTGGACTCTACTAGTCTACTTTCCTGTCGCTAACTGGGTTTGGGGCGGAGGCTGGTTGGGCCAGATGGGTCTCATCGATTTCGCCGGAGGCACTGTAGTGCATGTTACCGCCGGCGTCGCCGCCCTGGTAACGGCGTTGGTACTTGGGCAGCGGGAAGGTTTTCTGACTAAACCAATGATGCCCCACAACTTGACCATGAGTTTTACTGGCGCCGCCATGCTGTGGGTGGGTTGGTTTGGATTTAATGCCGGCAGCGCACTAGCAGCCGACGGTGCCGCCGGCATGGCATTACTGGTTACTCATATGTCGGCGGCGACCGGAGCCCTGACATGGATGCTGATCGAATGGCTAAAACACGGTAAACCCAGTGGACTCGGTGCTATTACTGGCATGGTCGCCGGCCTGGCTACCATCACCCCCGCCTCAGGTTCTGTGGGTCCTGCCGGTGCCCTTCTAGTAGGGCTGAGCGGTGGTGTTATCTGTTACTTCGCCACCAATTATCTGAAACAGGTTGTTAGAATTGATGATTCTCTGGACGTATTCCCGGTCCACGGTGTCGGTGGCATAGTCGGCACTTTCCTCGCCGGGATTCTGGTGTCGGACCGGCTTGGCATTCTAAGCGGTAACGGCTATGCTGAGGGAATGTCCATGGGATCACAAGTTATGGTGCAACTCACCGGAATCGTAGCGGTGGCAGTCTACACGGCCATAGTTACCTTCGGCCTGCTAAAACTGGTGGCTGTTGTAACTTCCGGTATTCGCGTGACAACGGATCAGGAGCAAGTCGGACTCGATATCACCGATCACGACGAAACCGGTTACTCCATGTAGGAATTACAGCGTAATATGAATATCCGGCGCAGCAGGGATAATCTGGCTGTGCCACCAATGCTTGGCTTGCAAAGAGGCCGCCGCAGCTAATACTCCGCCAGCTTCGAATCTGCGTCTTCCGGATATTGGCTCCAGCCATAGAGACGCTCCTGTTTACCAATCCGGAACTAGAATATTTTACCCCAAGAGAGATTATTATGTTTTTGCTAAAAAGAATAATAATTGTTGCGCTATGCTTTATGCTAATTCCAATAATCGCAATCGCAACCGCGGCGGCTAAACAACGTTCTGCCGACGGTCCAAACCGGGTCTTTTCCGGCGGCCCGCTGGAATCCGGTGAACTTCACACCGGCCCGGAACCAGACTGGAGTTTCGTCAGTGATATTCCCACCATAGAAATGCAACTACTAGACCCTCCCCAATCCCGGCGCATCTGGACTGCGGAATATGATGGCAAAATTTACGTCTGGTCACGTTATATGAACACCGCCGTCGGACGCTTGTGGAAGCGCTGGCCGGTGCAGGCCGAACGCGACGGCCGTGCCGTGCTGCGTATCGATGGCGTGCGTTATGAGCGCCAACTATTACGTATTGAATCCGGTGCAGTACTTGATGGTATAAGTGCGGCAATCAGCAGCAAGTATCCCTCCCAGACCACCAGGGCTGCAGTAGAAGCCCTGGTGGTCTGGGTTTTTGAGGCGGCACCACGTATTTAGCTATCCAAGGAGTCGGATCATGAAATATTTCTACGTTTTTATCGCCATCTCGCTAGTTGCAACCGTCATCGCGGTTCTGTTTGTGCCCGGAGTAGATGATTTTGTGGAACAAACTTTCTTCCAGTGTCTGTCCCGCGCCGCGCGCTAGGGCGTGGACTTAGCTCCAATTTACTCCTATTCTATAGCCACTTAATCGGAGGACCCGCCAATGAAGCACCTCGCAATAACGCTATTATCACTAACTCTCATGCTGCCGATCATCAGCTTCGCACAACAACAGGAAAGCTATGACTACTGGCAACCTCAACGTGAGATGGTGGTACGAGGCCAGCAAGCGGTCTTCATGTGTAATGGCTTGTTTACGGGCAAGCGCACACTGGAGCAGGTTTTTGACCAGGAACTCGCCTTCCTGCGCAATCCAATTGGCAGCGCCGAGGGTGGCGACTATAACGTCGATTGGAATCGACGTGCGGTAGAGGTCGGCGCTGCAGGCGCGGTACCGATAATGCGAGCCGCATTTCGTGAAGGCATCGGTTGTGTAATTCTGGCTCCCGATCAGACTCTGGCCGATATCGACACCCTGCCCGAGTTGAATCTACCACTACCTCCTGGGGATCCCTCCCGAATTCCCTGGCCCAACGGCGACTTTATCGAAGATAACGGAGTTCCCGCCGGCATCGACGCAGCGGCCTTGCAGGCGGCTTCAGACTGGTCGTTCGACCGCGACTACGAAGGCCAGGTCACACTGAGCCTGTTGGTGGTTCACAACGGCGAAATCATACACGAGCGCTATGCGCCAGGCTTCGATGTCACAACCCGCACCCGTACCTGGTCAACTGCCAAGAGCATTGCCGGGACCCTCATCGGTATGCTGGTCGATGACGGCAGGATGGCTCTCGATGAACCCCTCGGATTTGGCTGGTATCCGGAAAATCCATCTCCAGCGACAGACCCCCGTAACGAAATCACGCTACGGCATGTGCTCAACATGTCCAGCGGACTGGACACTATAGACAACGGCGGTCTCGAGTATGCAACAGGGTCGGGCTTGTCCTATTGGGCAGGTGCGAGCTCGGTGGTGGGCGCTCGCAGTCGAGCCGTAATACGTGAGCCCGGCACCTACTGGGACTACGAAAACTACGACACGCTGCTGGGTGTCTATGCCATGAAGCTGGCATTGGGCGGGGAAAAAGCCTATGCAGAATTTCCCAGGAAAGCCCTGCTCGACAAAATCGGCATGCGCAATACCCTGGTGAGCACCGACCGCTTCGGCGACTTCATTCTCAGCAGCCAGGTGTACACTAACGCTCGTGACCTTGCCCGCTTCGGCCTGCTTTATCTACAAAACGGCATGTGGGACGGGGAGCGACTGATTTCCGAAGACTGGATCGATTTTGTCCGCACACCAGCACCGGCGACCGTAGGAAAAGGCGGCCACTATGGTGGCCAATGGTGGCTGGTACCAGAGAGCCGTGACGATGTGCCGAAAGATGCCTACTCCACCTCTGGGAATCGCGGTCAATACACCCTGGTTGTACCTTCCCACGACCTCGTAATCGTCCGCCGCGGCCTCGATTATGGACGCCAGGGTTTCGATCGCTGGAGCATGACACGTGAGGTGCTAAAAGCGATCGATTAAATTAGGGACGAAGGCGTTAAAAATAAAAGAATTAAAACCCCGTCTCGAAAATCGTCCTCCGTTCCCGAGATAACCCACGGCGATCTACACGCTGTTGCGCAAAGTGGTAATCGCGTAGACCAATTTGTTGCCGTCCATATCGCTGAAATGCGACGCCACCAGGCAGGTAGTTCTGCCATCCTTGATCAATTCTCCCTTCAGTAAGAAGCGGGGCCCCAGTACCGGTGCAAAATAATCGATACGCATATTGACGGTGGTCAAATCTTGCCGCTGTCCTCTATACTGCGTGTTCCACTCTACTATTAGTCAGGAGTCGCCCGTGCCGTCTTTTTACTTGAAACACCTTCGCTATAGAATTGGTATTGCTGCTGCCTGCCTTCTCATCCTCGGTTTTACATCGAGTGCACTGGCAGAAGGATTACCCACAGACAAACCGGAAAATGTAGGGGTTTCCTCCGAGCGCCTGCAACGCCTGTCCAGAGCTATGCAGCGATACATCGACGGCAATATGCTGGCCGGCACAGTATCCTTGATCTCACGCAACGGCAAAGTGATCCACCATGAGTCCCAGGGCTGGAAGAATAAGGAAACCGGTGAGGCCATGACCAACGATTCCATCTTCGTCATCATGTCCATGACCAAACCGATTGTGACTACGGCGTTGATGATGTTGTATGAGGAAGGTCACTTCCTGCTAACCGATCCTATTACCGACTGGATTCCAGAACTGGAAGGTAAGCAGGTGATTGTTGATAACCAGAGCCGGATGACGGCCAAGCGTCCGATTACCTTTCGTCATGTCCTTTCCCATACCGCCGGCGTAGACCCAGGTAGGGACGCGCTCACGGAAGCAGAAACAGCGTTGCTGCAGCGCGAAGCCACGCTTGAAGAAACATTACTTAAACGGGCACCGCTGCCGTTAAGCTTTCATCCAGGAGATGACTGGCAGTACGGTAGCTCCACCGACTACGTTGCCCTATTGGTAGAACGTATCTCTGGTCAGCCCCTGGTGGAATTTCTACAGGAAAAAATTCTCGATCCATTGCAGATGTATGACACTTTCTACATCGTGCCCCGGAACAAGATAGATCGCGTAGCAGCCGTGTACAAACCTACGGGGAAAAACCAGACCATCGAACTTTCCCGCGCGCCGGAATATCGGGAGACCAGCTACTTCGGCGGCGTCGCCGGCCTCTCTTCTACCGCAGCCGATTACTGGCGCTTCAGTCAAATGCTTCTCAACGGCGGGGTGCTGGACGGCGTCAGACTGCTAAGCCCCAAAACCATAAACCTGATGATCAGCAATCACAGCGGCGACAATGATATTTACATTCGCGGACCTGGTTATACCTTTGGTCTGGGCTTCGGTATAGTCAATGACGCCGGCAAGGCCAGAGATCCATCGACGCCGGGCACATTTACTTGGGGCGGGGCCTGGGGCACGATCTTCTGGGTCGACCCGGTGGAAAATATGATCGGCATCATGATGACCCAGATCACTTCCTATTCTCACCTGACTGTAAGACAGGATGTGGGAGTGACAGCGATGCAGGCCATCATCGACAGTTACAGCAACAAGCCTTATGCAGTGGCACCCTATCGAACGATCGATTAGAGCATTACATTCAAGCGGGTAAATCTGTCCCTATTTACCCGCTTGAATGTATTTAGTTGTTTAGTAACTCGTAGATGCGGCGTATTGCTCGCGGATCGACTCCTACGGCCCTCACCATGGAATGACTAGTCATATCAATCTGCTCCGCGGCCTGCTCGGCACTTACCCCCCGCCTGTGCAGAGTGGATGTCTTGTCCCACAAATCCCGAAGATAAGCCTGAAAATTATCGATCGGGTCTCGCGTGCGCATCACCGGACCGTGTCCTGGCAACCAGGTATCAAAGTCCAGGGTCTTCAGCGCCTCCAGTGTAGCCGGCCACTCATCGACATGACCATCACCCATATAGGCGAGGCCTGGCAGCATCATATCGCCAGTAAACACTACGTTATCCTGGGGTAAATAGATCACCACATCACCACCGGTGTGGGCCCGACCCAGGTGCAGTAATTGAATTTCACGACTGCCGTTAGCGACGACCTGAAACAGCGTCATCTTGGTTTCCAGAGTAATATTCGGTGGCGTGGGCTGAACTTCGTCGATTTCATGCAGGTAATTGCGCTGTACTCGCAGACGCTCTGTTAAGGTAGCCTTACGCTCAGCATCAGACTCGGCAGCGACCTGTCTTTCGAGATTTGCTACCGTCGCTGGCACCGGGTCAGAAAAACTCTTGAAGGTATTTTCCTGCAGTACATCTCCAATGTCACCGTTTAGCTTGGCTCGGGTAAATTCATGACCTATGATTTCGATGCCAGCCGGAAACGCCTGGTTGCCATGGGCATGATCGAAGTGGTAATGGCTGTTTACCAGATAGCGAACCGGCTTGTCTGTAATCACCTTCAGCGAGTCCAGTAGTGCTCTGGCGGCTGTCGGCGTCACGTGGGAATCTACTACCAGTGTATCAAACTCGCCTACCAGTACCATGGCATTACTCATAGTAAAAACTGACCCGCTGCCAGTAGCGAACCAGACCCCATCGGCGACTTCCGTAAACCTGTGCGTAGCGGATTCGACGACTCTATCCTGGGCCAGGCCTGGCACTGAAATAAACAGCAAACCAAGCAGGCAATAGATTAAGGCAAAACGATTTTTGTTGATTCTCATTTGGAGGGGCTCCCCTGTGCTTGTTAATGGATAGAGGATAAATAGAGACAGATTTATCCGGCAACACAAGAAGGCACAGTAGCGTAACCCGAACAGAATATAAAGGAAGTCGTAGTTTGTCATCAAAAGTGGTCAAAACCACTAACGAGCACGCCCATAGACTAAGCAGAATGATATATCTTGTTGTTTTTATTGAACTAATTAAATTGGCAAGCTTTTTGCTCTATAAAACTTACTGATATCTACAGATACCTGCGGAACCTGATGCAAGTCGAGCATACGCCAGCCGCAACTAAATACACACAAGCCCAGCTGCCACAGAGTTGGGAGAGAACTGGAAAGGACAAACCAATGCGAGCTTTTAACCATAAAATCCGCTTAAGCACAGCAACGCTGTTAGCCATGGTGCTGGCCAGCTATCTCTACTCAGCTTCCGCCGCCGGGGAACAGCTTGGAGACATCTCTTCGGTCAATGGTGGTATCGACCTGGCCAGCGGTGCTAGCGCCCAGGAAGTAGGCACAGTCAATGGCGGCATCGATCTGGATGATAACGTCACTATCAAGCATCCAGAAACGGTCAATGGCGGCATTCGCGTTGGCGAAAATGTCAGCGTCCACGGCTATCTGACAACAGTAAATGGTGGCATTCGAACCGGTGCAGGAACCGTAATCGAAGCTAGAGTGCGAACGGTAAATGGCAAGATTCAACTTCGCAACACCACCGTCAGTGAGAACGTCGAAACCAGCAACGGGGATATTAGCCTGCGTAATGCCAGTATCGTCGAAGGCGATTTACTGGTGGCAAAGAGCCGCCGTAATTGGTGGGGGCGCATCTGGAATTCCAAGCGCCGACGACCAGAGATCACTATCGATGCCACATCTTCAGTTAGAGGTGATATTCATCTCTACCGCGAAGTAGATCTACGTATCGACGATGCCGCAGTAGTGGGCGAGATCATCCGTCACTACTAAACACGCACGAGCTTAGTGAAAGCTGCCGGAGACTCACTCCGGCAGCTTTTTGTTATTGCCAGCGAAAATATTTTTCCTTCGCGGCTTTTTACTCACGGAAATTCCCCAAGCAATGATGCACATTAACCCTGGGGTTGTAGCTTCCTAATTGTCCTTGCGTTCGTAGTGTCCCATCAACATTCCAGTTGCCAGGACATGGCCATCGATAGCTTCGAGTAACTGCGCCTTGTTCAGCCCCGCGGCCAAACCCAGCTCAGCATCCAGCGCGTAAACTCGGAAGTGATAAGCGTGCAATTTGCCATCGACAGGCGGACGCGGACCAAAATAACCGGCCTGACGAGTTCCATTAAGACCATTGATCATGCCGTTCAGTCCTGCTACTCCAGACACTTCGGCAGCCGTCATCAATCCCCCTGGCAGTGATGCCCCGGCAGAAATATTGTAGGCAACCCAGTGCACGAAGGGCTGCTCCATCGAGACGATAGGATCGTCACAAATGAGAGCAAGCTGAACCGTAGCGGCTGGCAAATTTGACCAACTTAAATCGATTGATTTGTTATCACCATACGCTGTGTTCGCATCCGGCACTGTGCCGTGATGGTCAAACGCACTACTGCTTAGGGTAATGGTCTCCGGAGCATCCGCAGCCAGTATCTGGGCAGACATCAGCGCGGCGCAAATACCAGATGCCAGATGCCAGGTTGAATTTATTGACGATTTTAATCATTGCACTCTCCTGTTTAAAAATTATTGTGAATTTTAGATCGATGACTCTTAAGCAGTTTTAGGGTCGCTAGCAAGCTGGTCGGCTTGTTCCCGCAGCAGGTATTTCTGCACTTTCCCGGTTGACGTCTTTTCGATGGGGCCAAAACACACCTTCTTGGGTATCTTAAAGCCTGCCAGCTCTTCTCGACAGTAGGCGACTAACTCTGCGGCGGTCAATTCCTGACCCGATTTGAGGCAAACGAAGGCACAGGGCACTTCTCCCCACTTCTCGTCGGTGCTAGCGACCACCGCCGCTTCAAGAATCTTTGGGTGCTTGAATAACACCGACTCAATTTCCAGGGAAGAAATGTTTTCGCCACCGGAAATAATTATGTCCTTTGATCTATCCTTGATCTGGGTATACCCATCTTCATACCATACCGCCAGATCACCAGAATGGAACCAGCCACCGGCGAAGGAAGCCTGCGTGGTTTTCGGGTTCTTGAGGTATCCCTTCATGACTAGATTACCGCGCATGAATATCTCCCCCATGGTTTTGCCATCCCGGGGCACCGGCTCCAGTGTATCCGGGTCTGCTACCATTAATTCATCCTGTAAAGGCGCTCGAACGCCCTGCCTGGCAAGCATTTCAGCACGGTCGTCGACGCTCAGTGCAGCCCACTCCTGTTTCGGCGCACACACGACACAGGGACCATAGGTTTCCGTGAGACCATAGCCATGAGTCACATTGAAACCCATTTTTTCCATGCCGGCAATAACAGCAGCCGGTGGTGCTGCACCTGCGGTCATGACATTAATTCCCCGCCCAATCCCCTGTTTCATCTCTGCTTCCGCATTAAGCAATGTATTGAGCACCACTGGCGCACCACAAAAGTGAGTCACCTGGTGTTGCTTGATTGCATCGAAGATCGCCTGGTCCCGCACGTGTCGCAGACACACACTGGTGCCAGTCACGGCCGCGAGGCTCCATGGAAAACACCAACCGTTACAGTGAAACATGGGTAAGGTCCAGAGATAAACCGGATGTGAGGTCATGTTCCAGCACATCACGTTGGAAATGGCGTTTAGATAAGCACCGCGATGATGAAACACCACGCCCTTGGGGTCGCCCGTGGTACCAGAAGTGTAATTAAGAGAGATAGCCTGCCACTCATCGTCAACGTGAAAGCAACTGTAGTTATCGTCTCCGGTACTGATAAATTCTTCGTAATTACTCTCACCGAGCAGCTCGCCGCCGGCAAAATAGGGATCGTCAATATCTATAACTACGGGCCTATCAGCGACCAATTCCAGCGCTTTCTTGATGGTGTCGCTGTACTCCCTATCCGTGAATAAAATCTTGGTCTCGGCGTGATCCAAAATAAAAGCTATCGCCTTGGCATCAAGCCTGACATTTAGTGCATTAAGCACGGCACCTGTCATCGGCACTCCAAAATGGGCCTCGAAAGTCTCCGGAGTATTTGCCCCCATGAAGGACACTGTATCGCCCTCGCCTATGCCCATTTTCAGCAAGGCTGACGCCAGCAAACAACAGCGCTTGTAGGTTTCAGCCCAGGTATATTGAGAATCTCCATGAATAATTGAAATACGATCGGGGCAAACTCGCGCAGATCTTTCAATAAAATTTAGAGGGGTTAAGGCGGTGAAGTTCGCAGGATTCTGATCTAGCGATTGCTCGTAGATGTTATCGGTACTCATATTTCACTCTAATTGTCTGATTTTTATTTTTCGCTGCTATGCGCTTAGGGTACCTTAATATCTAATTCATTCACAATCACACTAAGGCACCTTTGGTCCAGCTTTGAGGTAGAATAGCTCTGTGCTCAAGCAAGCCAACAATTCACGTCTTGCCGACGCCCTGATCCCGGCGCAGTCAGCTGGCAGCAATTCTTCCAGCCTGGGCCTGCATCGCCTGCTATTGCTGCGAGGCTTTGTCACAGTGGCCAGTATTTTCGGCCTGATGATTTTTCAATCGTTCTCTTCGCTGGAGTTGCCACTCGCATTTATAGGCTACCTGGTCGTCGCCATAATACTGTCGATCCTGGCTGGCTTCTGGCGTTTAAAAACATCATGGATTGTGGGCAAGACTGAACTCTTTGGCCATCTATTGATGGACGTAGTTTTCCTGATCATTTTACTGTTGAACACTGGCGGTGCCAGCAACCCTCTCATCTCTTACCTGCTGGTGCTGCTGGCAGTAACTGCAACCTTGTTACCCGCGCGCTTCGTCTACTCATTCGCCGTTGGCAGTATTCTACTCTACACATCCTTTCTGCTGCTTGACCTTAATCGCAATCAGGGCATGGGCGCTGATAGCGATGCCGGCATGGCGGCTGAGCAGGTAACATTTCAACTGCATTTGATAGGCATGTGGGTAATATTTCTCGTCAGCGCCATTTTAATCAGCGTTTTCATTACTCGCATGGCTACTGCGATTCAGGCCCGCGAGACCAACCTGGCACAGGCGCGGGAAACCGCTCTGCGAAATGAGCAATTAGTGGCAATTGGCACCTTGGCAGCAGGAACAGCACATGCCCTGGGCACTCCACTCTCGACAATGGCTGTGCTGCTGAACGAACTGGACAAGCAGGATGCCGAGGAATTGAAGCAAGGCGATATAAAAGAGGATATTAGTTTACTCAGACAACAGGTCACTCGTTGCAAACACTCGTTGACGCAATTAATTCGATACTACAACAAAGACAATCCTGAAGAGGAAGATACAGTAGAGTTAAAGTCCTTCGTAAGCGATATTCAGGATTAGATTGTCAATATTCATCCTGCCGCAAGTGTAAATTTCATGATCGCAGATGATGCCAACCCCGATTTTGCGTCCAATCTTAGCCTCAAGCACGCTGTAATAAACATCATTGAGAATGGCATAAACGCGGCAGAGAGTGAGGTGGCTATAGTATTCAGAATCGTCAAAACAGACCCGGCACATTGTGAAATTTCGATTAACGACGATGGTCCCGACATCCCTGCCAGGGTAATGGAGAAAATGGGAGAACCTTTTATCTCTATGCACAAGGAAAGTATGGGACTCGGCATTTTCCTCGCCACCGCCTCAATAAAGCGACTGGGCGGTTCTATTGAAATGTTTAATTTAAAAGCCGGCGGTGCTCTGACGCTGATCAAGCTACCGCTACCAGAGTACCAGCTGGCATGATTATGGAACCACCTCGACTATTGCTGGTAGAGGATGATGCCGTGTTTGCGCAGGTGGTTGGACGGGTGCTGCAACAGCGCAACTACGAAGTCTTACATGCACAGGATTGCGAGCAGGCAGAAGGCGTTATTACCGGCAATGTTTTTAACTATGCAATTCTGGATTTGAATCTTGCCGGCCAATCTTCCCTCCGTCTTATTGCACCGCTCAAGCGCCGCAATCCCGCTATTCGCATTCTTATACTGACCGGTTACGCCAGCATCACCAGCGCGGTGGAGGCCATAAAACTGGGCGCCAATAACTACCTTGCCAAACCTGCCGACGCCGACGAGATCCTGACCGCATTGCTCCCCGATCGCGAAGCTGAAAGCAGGATCGGCGATGAAACATCGGCACTGGAGCCAATGTCGGTACGGCGCCTGGAGTGGGAACATCTACAAAAGGTTTTGAGCGAGAATGACGGCAATATTTCAGAGACAGCTCGGCAATTGAAAATGCATCGCCGAACCCTGCAACGCAAGCTACAAAAGCGTCCTGTAGCCAAGTAAGCCCGCAGTAATTGTTGTTAGCGTCGAGTCAGGGGGGCCATGCTCAGGTGCCGCCCTCCATCCACTATCAGGGTTTCACCGGTTACGACCTGGGACCCGGAGATAAATTGAAGGATGGCATCGGCGACTGTTGCTACCGTTGCTGTTACCCCCAGCGGCGCGGCCTCACGATTACTCTGCATCAGTTTTTCATATTTTTCATCACCGAGACCTTCACGTAGCCACTCGCCTTCGATAAAGCCCGGACAGACCGCATTTACCCTGATTTTTGGTCCCAGTACTCGTGCCAGCGACAGCGTCATTGTCACCATGGCGCCTTTGGAAGCGGCGTAGGCTATAGAGCTACCGAATCCCGTAATCCCCGCCGTTGAAGCCACATTAACTACCGCCCCGCCTTCATCCTGTGCCTGTATATGTTTGCTAACGGCTCGGGTCATTTGGTAACAGCCGATAACATTAACGCCATAGATACGCTGAAAATCTTCTGCATTGAGCCCGTCAAGATTACTGTGCTCGACAAATTTCGTAGTGCCGGCGTTGTTGACCAGAATATCGATACGCCCCCATTTTTCCATGGCCGCGGCCACCATCGCTCGGCAATCCTTATCCTCAGCGACATTGGCGGCAAAAACCAGGGTTTCCACACCCTGCTGCTCACAATCTTCTGCAACCTGTTTAGCGCCGTCGGCATTGGAGTTGTAGTTAATCACCACATTGCAGCCAAGTGATGACAAAAGTCTGGCGGTGGCGGCACCAACGCCACTACTGGAGCCGGTAATAATTGCTACTTTCTTGCTTAAATCCTTCACGCGTTTAGTTCCTCACAACTGTCACTGAATACAGACGAAGCTAGCATAAATCCGGCTAAAATCCCCCATTGGCATGAATCAGGGTGCAATTCGTAGAAATTCACATAACATTTTTCGACCCAATAGGTTACAATACGTAACACTTTTGTTGACAGATATTGGCTAGAATCACCAAGGTGTATACAAAGCTCGAAGATCTGGGCTTTTCTAACAACAGGGATGAACAACTCAAGCGAACTCCGAAACCTGTTGCTCCCGCCGCACTAAGCTTAAGCAGCTAAAGCAGCTCTGCTTGCTTGCTCGTGCTGTAGTGGCAGGGGTAAGCGGCTTCTCTTGCCAGACCCTCGTGGATTATTTCCATTTAAAAAGACACATGGCACTTATATAGAAAGCCAGAAATTCCGATGTGAAACCAGGTTCGAACGAGCGCTTGCTCGTTTTTTATACGTATACTGATTGTTATAATTAGATTTGTATTGCGCAGAAAATTTATCACGATAGTATTGTGACAAATTGTAACCACCTCGAATATCGAAAAACTACTGTGATATTCTTTTCCAACTTTGAACTCGGGGACATTATGGATATGTTGCCAATTTCAAAGAGCTAATGGCAGGAGCTTGGGGGTTTTTCTTTGTTCCCCCCTTTTCTAAAGCATTGAGTTGCCCTCAAGTTTCCTCCTTAGCGCCTTCCTCAGCATCTTCTGAATTCCATGTACAAGTCTACCGCAGGCAACTATCTGCCCCGGAGTTTTAGCGTGTATGGGTTAAAGAAATCGAAGAAAATTCAATCGAGATCAGCCAGGATGGGATTACGGCTCCGACGGCGACTGCGTTTACGACTGTCCCGGTTTTTATCCTGCCGATCCATTATTTCCTTGTTGAGTCCTGAAGCCAGATACAACTGCCGCTCACAAATAGCGATGTTGCGATGCAGAAAATCAAACTTGGGATCATCTGCACTCAAGGTGAGATCAGCTACTTCGAGTCGTAAATGGAAAAGCTTATTTGCGGCCTTCAAGTGTTCGAAGCGCTTGCCATCAAGATTTACATTGAAGGCGTTAACATGCCATGACGCGACCTTTTGCAAACCTGCATCAAGCCTGGAATCATCAATACCGTACAAGCGCTGATAAAGATGCTGCATATAGGCATAGTGGCTATCAACAACTTCCCAGTTCCGCAGCACCCTCTCGCTGGTAATGAGTTTATCCAACACAGCAATCTGGGATTCATGATAAAGCCCACTGTTTACGCGAATGACATGCAGTGTCTGTTTGAAGGTCTGAGCGGCAGCACCGTGGTCACCCACTCTCTGTTGCAGGTCCCCCAAATCGCTGAGGGGTTCCACCAGACGCTGGTCATAGGGCCCAAAATCGACCTGCAGACTCGTCACTGTAGCCTGAGATTGATCGATATAGAGACTGGCATCGACGGATGATGAAGCCAAAGATTGTGCAGTAAGCGTGTTGGAAAAGCACAGAAGGAAAGCGGCGGGCATTACGGATACACCTAAAGTCGCCTGTTTAGTCTTTAGGATAGAGCTTGAAGCTTGTAATAATTCTTCTAAATTCTTCATGCTGTGACGCCCGTATCGCTATACTATCGCGCAAGAATTCTGGCGGTTCAATAGAAACCCAAATTAATTTTCCTTAAACCTGTATACCTACAGGCGAAAAAAAGAGTTTTCTTTTTATTTTCAAGGAGTTAAAGCTTAGAAAGACTTCCACTGGAAGGCAGCTGTCGCGTCTAGTCCAGGGAGTGAAAGCAGACAGCAGTGGCGACATCTGGTCCGCTAACGATAGGTTCGGTTAGCGATAACGGCTTCTGTCAGTAATAACAACATCACCAGGCTCAATATCCACCACCACAGGCGCTGAGGTCGTTCCAATTCCTCGATCAACTGCGCCGTGCGCACTTCACGGGATTGATAGGGACTGGTATCGGGATTAATGATAGCGTCATAGAGGGTGGCCACCGCGGTGCGAGTAAAACTGGATTCTTCAGGCAAAATGTTTACAGCGTAGCTGATCTGCGCGCCATCCACCGCCGCCTCGATCAGGCCAGGCTTGTCTGCAGTAATGACGAAACTGTCATTAGCAAAAGCGATGTCATTCCCCTCTGAGTCGGTGGCTGTCACTACACTCGCAGTGCCGGAGGGATCCAGTGAAAAACTATCGCCGACTTGATATGCCCGCTGCTTGTTATCTGACTGCACCAGGTGGCGCAGTGTCTCATGCACGAAGGGCAGAAATAGCCCTTGCAGGGCTAAATTATTCCACTCCAGATCCAGGGTAGAAGCAAACAGTATCACCCTGCCTGTGCCCACAGACCGTTCAACCAACGCCGCCTCGGAGTTATCAAATTGCATGAGCACATCGGCATCCGCAGCGGGAAGCAGTGACCAGTGGCCCTGAAAGCGCGCAGACCAGTCACTGGCCAGCGGCCTGAGGATGGGATGCCGACGATCAAAATCTGCAATAACAAGGTAGTCTTCACGACTAAACTCTCCTTGGCGCTGCAACAAAGCCGGAGTGATAGTGGCAAATTGCCGGTTAAACAACTCCGGATCTACCCTGTCACCTGGTGCCAGCAATACGCTGCCGCCGGCTTCTACGTAGTCCGTGATGGCATTGGCCTGGCCCGTGCTCAGATTACCCACATTCAACAACACCGTAACGTCATTTCGTCGCAGCGAGGCGACACTCAACTCGGCAGGCTCGATACTCTCCAGCACAAAGGGTGACTCGGCTGCGCTACTTACCGCCAGCCCAAACCAGTAGCCTTCGTCATCAAACCAGTCGTCAGATGCTTCCCCGTTTACCAACAGTACCCGGATTTTTGGCAACACATCGACGGTAAAGAAAAAAGAATTGTCCGCACTGAAGTTGTCGCCAGAAACTCTCACCTCACCGGTGTGGGTGCCCTGGGTATCGAAGCTCACATCGAAGCTAATCACTTCTTCTGATCTGTCGGCAAGATCTACAGTGGCCCGATCGACTACCTGACCATCGATACTGAGTGTCACCTCGCCGCTATCCAGATACAGTGTGCCGGTGGATCTGACCCGGGCCAGTATCTGTTGCTCAGCCGCGTCTTCCAATAAATGCTCTGGCGAGCGCACATCGGTGAGCACCAGATTGCTACTCTCGGCCGCTCCCACATCGATGCCGATGAAGTCCACGCCCGGGGCCAGTTTCCAGCCCTCCTGCGATCCCTGCATAGCGATTTCCTGAAAATCAGAGATGAGATAGACACTGCGATTCTCGAAGCGAGAAGTTTCCAGCATCTGGTCCGCAAGTCGTAAATTCGGCATATATCGCGTAGCCCCGTAGCCAGCCTGGTCCATACCATTGATCAGGCTACGCACGCTATCCAGGTCCGTATTCAACTCCCTCACCACGCCAGCCGCGCTTGAAAAATTGAGCAGAGCCACCTCATCGCCGGCGCTGAGGTCGTCGATGACCTGCAAGGCTGCCTCCTTGGCATCGTCGAAGCTGGAACCATAACGCATGCTCATGGAGTCATCGAGCATGATTACCACCGACCTGGGCTCAACATCCAGTAGTCTGGCAACGGACTGGTCCACTAGAGGCCGGGCAAATGCCAATACCAAAAGTATGATTACCAAAGAGCGCAACAACAGCAACAACACCTGCTGGAGGTGCTGAAACAGGATCAACTTCTTCGAGGTCTTCTTCAAAAACCGGATCGTGCTGAACATCAATTTGGGCGGCTTCTCTCTGCGAATCAGATGAATCGCAATTGGAATCAGTGCAGCTAACAAGCCGGCCAGAAATAAAGGGGTGAGAAATACCATGCTAGAAACTCTTGCCCCGCTTTGTCATATAGGAAGACAGGGCCTGGTCCAATGGCTCAGATGTATTCATCAAACAATAATCGACACCACTGCTCTGGCATTGTTTCTTGCAATAGGCCAAAAACTCATTGATATTTTCCAGATAGGCCTTTTTTATCGCCGCAGGCGAGGTGATATAGGATTCGTTGTTTTCCATGTCTATAAATTCTGAAGCTTCATTAAATGGAAAATTAAGCTCAGCATCGTCCATGATTTGAAAGGTGATTACGTCATTACCCATAGCACGAAGATTTTTCAGAGTGTTAATAACCCGTTCTTCATCATCCAGCAGATCCGAAATCAAGATCACCATGCTCTTCTTGTTCAGGGAAGCGGCGAGGTTTGTAAGCGGTTTAACGGCGTCGGTTTTATTGCCCGATTCTACATGAGAAAGCGCACGAAGAATTCGCATTAAATGTAACTGCCGGGTTTTCGGCGGAATATATTCCCGGATCTCGTCATCGAAAGTGATAAGTCCCACGGCGTCCCGTTGTCGTGCGATGAAATACGCCAGGGCCGACGCCAGGGTAATGCCGTAGTTGAGTTTGCTAACGCCACCGGATGTGTACGCCATCGAGGCACTGGTATCCAGCAGAATCACACAACGGACATTGGTCTCGTCTTCATATTGCTTGATGTAAAACTTGCCACTGCGGGCATAAAGTCTCCAGTCTACATGGCGCATATCATCGCCACGCTGGTAGTGACGATAATCATTGAACTCAACACTAAATCCCCGATGTGGACTCTTATGCAAGCCGGAAAGAAAACCCTCGACCACGACCCGGGCACGCAGCTCGAGATTGTCGAGACCAGCCAATACGGTTGGGTCGAGAAAGTTCAGTGAATCTGACATATCAGTCCAAAGCTAAAATATTTACTAGAGTTCAGAAACGGGCTCGGGCACTTCGTCCAACAAGCGCTTAATGACATCATCGGTGGTTACGCGTTCTGCCTCGGCATGGAAATTAAGCAATATCCTGTGCCGCAATATTGGCGGCGCCAACGCCCGCACATCTCCATAGGATACATTGTAGCGTCCCTGCAACAGTGCCCTTACCTTGCCGGCTAGAATTAAATTCTGAGATGCCCTGATGCCTGCACCCCAACTGACCCAGTCCTTGATGAAATCCGCTGCACCTTCATTCTGAGGGCGGGAAGCATGTACCAGACGCACCGCATACTTGATGACCGCCTCCGCCGCCGGCACCTGCCTGGCTATACGTTGAAACTCGAGAATGTCTTCGCCGCCTATTGGATGGCCCAGCACCGTCTCATTAGTTTGAGTCGTAGTGCTCACCACCTCGATCTCATCGGCTTCGGAGAGATAACCAAGCTCGATCTTGAACATAAAGCGGTCAAGCTGAGCCTCTGGCAAGGGGTAGGTTCCCTCCAGTTCGATAGGGTTCTGAGTAGCCAGAACAAAGAATGGTTTGTCCACAGAGTAGGTAGTACCGGCCGCGGTCACCTGGCGCTCTTCCATTGCTTCCAGCAAAGAAGATTGTGTCTTCGGTGGTGTTCTATTAATTTCATCGGCGAGCAGAATGTTGGTAAAAATTGGTCCCTTTACAAACTTCAGCGAACGTTTTCCATCCACTTCTTCCACTATTTCCGAACCCACAACATCTGCTGGCATCAGGTCGGGTGTGAATTGAATTCGACTGAAATCTACCTGCAATATATCAGCAACAGTTTTAATCAAAAGCGTTTTCGCCAGGCCAGGCACACCGGTCACCAGACAGTGTCCACCTGCAAACAGAGCAATTAGTAACTCATCGATAATGTCTTCCTGCCCAATGATCACTTTTTTAATTTCAGCAACCATCTGGTCTCTGCCTTCCTGCATCTTTTTGACCAAACCAAGATCATCTTGATCTTCGATTGCTGCTACTTCTTCTATTTCTGCCATGGGTTATTCCTGTCTATCAGTGACTAAATGCATAGATTAAAAAATTGATGCCTATCTTGTAAGCTTCGTTGGTATATTTTGTAGGATAGCCTTCATAGAACGTGTGTTCCCAACCATCACCCAGGTCGGTGTTGTAGTTGGCAACCATCATGACGCGGCCATCATCATCGAGTATCGCATAGACCTCCGGCGGATAGTTGGGGTCATCCAACTTCATGAAACCACCATAGTCCCAAGTCACCATGCGTCCCGGAACCTGGGCCAATTCATCTATATCGAAAAATGTGTGGAAAATCTCATGACTGGTATCGAGCTTCACAATTTCACGATCGGGAAATATTTTCGCGATCTCCACGAACATGTCATCGAGATGGGGCTGCCCCCAGAAGTCATCCACCATGACGAAGCCGCCGCGAAACATAAATTCTCGCAGCGCTTCTATTTCCTGGGGAGAATAATTTGGACCACTTAGAGAAGAGCCAATTGGAACTCTTTTCCAGTTCATATAGAGGAATATATTCTCGAACAACTTAGGGTCAGTCAGCTGCACGTTGTTGTAATTACGCGGATTGGTATCGATATTGGTATAACGCTGCACGCCACGCAGAAAATTCTGATCGGCATCCGGGTAGTCTGTGTCCCACCAACCTCCACGACGACGATAGCCGCCTCGGCCACGGCCACGGCCACCACCGTGATTGGTGTACTGACCGCGCACCCAGGTAAATTCAGTTACATCGGTGCCGTACAGCGACAAGCCCTCGTCAGAGCCAAACGACATCACCTGGGCACTGGTGGATGCGCTCGCCAGTAACAGGCAAGCAGCCACAGTCGCAAGCAGAGTTGAACTAGTTCGCACCTTGACTATCTACCTCGTCTACGGACTGTAACAATATTTGCTGCGCTCGTTGATAGCTTGGTGCAATTTCCAGAGCACTGAGCACGTTTTGTTTTGCTTCCAGGGTTTGCCCGTTCTTGAGATAGGCTTCTGCAAGATTGGTGCGCGCTTCCACCGGATCGTTGATATCCAGTTTCAGCAACACCTCATACTCGGTCACTGCCAGTTCGCTGTCATCAATGCTATCGGCGTAGCGCGCCTTCAATTCATGTACGCTGGCTCGGTAAGGGTCTACTTCAATGGCGCGACCGATGTAATAGTCGCTGCGCTCCATATCTCCAGCTTCCAATGCGGCTTGCGCTAAAATCATGGCCGAATCATAGTCGTGCTGCAAATTTTCCAAAAGCACTTCCAACTGCTGCAGTTGCGCCTCTCGATTACCCTCTTTCTCATATACCTGGGAAAGCACCAGGGCCGGACTTGGATACCCGATGTAGCTCGGCAGCAACTCATAGGCTCGTTGCAGATAGATCTTCGCTTCGGTAAGGTCTTCTTCTTTAAACAGCACGATGCCCAGCTGTAGATAGGCCTGAAAATCTCGCGGATTTTCTTCAATACGCGCGCGCATATGCTGCTTCAGGGAGGTGTTGTTATACAACTCTGCCAGGATTGCACTGGAGTTCTCGCGGACACCGTGGCCATGCCCCTCGCCTTCGTCGGGCACATCTTCCGTAACTACATAGACGTTGATTTCAGCGACACGGCGATCAATCCAACGATTAAAACCGGCGTCAAACTGGGCCAGCGTCAAATCGAAGACTTCAGAAAAACGCTCGCTGTCAGCTTTTATGAGTCCATACTGTTTTACCAGTTCCACCATCTTATCGAAGCCATATTCGTTGTTTATATAATCAACTACCAGGTACGACTGAAAGTAGGCGAAACCGAGGTCGGCGCTGTTACGGGCGCCAGAAAATCCGGAATTAAGCTCGGCAATGGGCAGTAATTTATCCTGCTGCGCCGCTCGCACCAGATCCAGGCCCTGGGATCGACCCCAGTAGGGTCGACCTTCCCGCTCCTCCCACACCGAAATGCCTTCCGACAACCATCGGGGCATGCGGTTGCCCGTCATCTGCAAGGTGATCACATGGGCAAACTCATGCCAGACAATTTCCTGCCAGTTTGCAGACAGTGTGTCCGGTGAAATCAGCGTGATCACTTTACCGAAGCAAATTCCCACTAGAGGACCGATGTCAGGCAGACCGACAGAACGAACCGCGAAATCCTCTGAGTTCTCGAACACTTCGATGAGTATCGGTCCCTCTGGTTCGAAATCATATTTAGCCGTTAGCGTCTCCCAACCTTCTTCTAATAGCGGTTCGAGATAGGGCCATAAGATGTCGGCATCATTCTCGCTCATATGTACTTTGAAGTGCTCGCTTTCCAGCGTGGCATAGGTGGCCAGCGTGTCGAATACCTTGAGCAAATTTGAGGTCATTACATTAAAAGGATCATTCTCGAAACCGATTTCCAGATTGGCCTTCCCTTCTTCTTCCTCACCCAGTCGAATCAGGTTGCTGCCAAGAATAGTGTAGGCCTGCCAGTACTGAGGGTCTGCGACTATCGCTGCACGGGCGTGTTCCACTGCCTCCACGAAGCGATAATTGTTGCCAAATGAGTCAGCGACATTGCCCAGCAGCACGGGATTATTCGGACTGAAGGCTTCGACTCGGGCAAGGATCTCGTCGTAGTCATCCATACGCTCTTCCAATGCAGCCTGTGAAGCCAGCACACTGAGTGTCTTCAGCGCTTCCGGGTTAAGAGCCAACACCTTATTGAAGTAGTCCTGCGCCTCTTCCTCGCGACCGTTGAGCAGCAGCAACTGCCCGTAGGTTTCCATGGCCGGCACCGAGTTTGGATTAATCGCCAGTGCGCGTTGCAGGGCGCGTTCGTCACCCACCACGTTAGCGATGCCCACTAAAGCATCGGTGTAACGACTATTGATATCCAACACCTCCTGGTACGAGCGTTCGGCATCCGAGGCGTTATATTTTTTGAGGAATAAATCACCCCACAATACATGGGCTTCCAGGTTATTCGGGTTGGATCGGGTGGCTTCATTGAACAGGCTATTGGCATCGTGGAAGTTATCCAGCAACCAGCTTGCCAGCGCCACCATCGCCACGTCTTCGGAGGCGAATACCAGACCACTGTTATAACGTTGCACCGCCTGATCGAGGACCTCGGTTGCGGCCTCTCTTTGGCCAACGAATTTCAGCAAGGAACCATACTGGACCAGAGTGCGCACCGGCGGCTCGAAAAGCTCATCGACAACCACACGCAATATTTCCAGCGCTTCTACGGACAAACCGACGGCTCTTTTGACTTCAGCCAGTTGCGTACTGATCAGGGGCTTGGCTGCATAATCATTATCCGTGATAGCCGACTCGCATATGCGCATCGCCTCAACATAGTTTCCCATCATCGCGAAGGCCTTACTGGCACCCACTATGCCTTCGTTGCGGTCGAGACCATCGGCCATCTGAAAAACATCGCTGGCGGCGGCGTAGGAGCCACTCAACATCAATTGTTCGCCGCGAAATAACGGCGCTTCACCGGTATTCGTCTGTGGACTTTGCACCGCCTGGGCGAGCGCAGGCGGCTGGGCACTTTGGGGAAACTGCGCGAAAGCTGCGCAACTTATTGTGGACAGCAGCAACACAAAAGCAACGCCGCCTGCGTGCCTGCAATCTCTCTTCGACTTTTTACTGTTCGGCTTGTTCATTGAATTGTCCTGTGGTTCGAGCCAGATCAACCAGCAGTACTTCCATCTGCTGCCAGTAGTCGGCCTCCAGATAGTCCGCCTTGCGACCACGCAAAATAAAGACTGAACGCTCTATTTCCTGCATTCTGGCTTTTAGTCTGACTGCTTGTGCAGTCAGGCCTTCGTTACTGTCTACCAGGGTATCGATGAAGGCGATCTCCGCCAGTCTGCCGTCCGCCTCTGCCACCGTAGGATTCAGCGAAAACAAAGCATCGCCGTTGTCATCGAGTCCAGCATGCTCGGCAGCGAGCCTGCCCTGATCCTCATACCACTGATCCACGCTATTCTTTGCGTAATTGAATGCTTCCAGCATCGACACCCGATTATTCTTGTCGCGATCACCATTGCGTGAATCTAGCGCTTCGATGAAATAGCGAGAGAAAATTGGGTCATACTTTTCCGAAGATGACCTGGTCGATGAAATTACGACTCGCCCTTCGCTGGATAGCGCCGCAGAAAACCCATAGCTGGCACTGGTAGTGTTAACAATAACCATATCCTGTTGCTCGAACTGATCCAGAATTTTGGCAAATTCGATGCCGGTCAAATCAGGTCCGACAATATTAAACTTGGCTTCGTCCTCGGCACCTGATCCATGCCCTATTAAGAACAGGGTGATCTGATCTCCGGTTTCCACTTTCGTTTTCAGCGCGGCGAGCTGTTGTTCTATGCCTTCCCGGTCAGTAGCAGCATCTATGCGCTCACCACCGGGACCCGCAAGCTCGCCACGGTCGTAGAGCAGGGTAATGCTGTCTGAATCGTAGCCGTAATCCCGCGCCAGTATGTCGTAGAGAGAGAGTGCCCATTGTCGAAATCGTGATTGGTTGTTTTCGCCTACGGCGGGGCCCGTCATTATTACCGCGTATTTATGAGATTCTGGCCTGTCGAGAAAAAAGTCAGGCTCTGCACTTTGAGCCGAATTCTGAGCGTTCAGGTTCGCCGCAAAAAGCGAAAGCACCAAGGCCGATAGGCAGCAGGGAAACAAAACTTTGCCAGTAAATGTGTTCACGATAAACCTTTCATCCTCCGCGCTATCCAGTCGGCGCAAAGCAATAGTATTAACAGGGCCAATAGCCAGGGCTGATCCCACAGGTCTATTTGCACTTCTCTGGAATAAGCATTGGGTGTGAATTCGATGGCGCCTGCCAAGGCACCAATATCAGCAAGATTAAAATATTGCCCGCCGCTGGCTTCGGCGATGCGCGCAAGCAAGCCGCTGTCCATCTCGGCGTTGGTGTATTCCCGCAATGACAGCGTCACCACAAATGCCGCGCGTTTTTCAGAACTGTCCGCAGCTGCATCACCGGCAGCACTGGCGACATCAACCAGCAAACTGTGTACACCTTCATCTTCAACAATGAAACTGGCCCGGTAAACACCATCCTCTTCGATGTCCCATTCCATGGGGGAGTCCACGAACTGCTCTAGCGGGTCGGTGGTCTGCATCCACACAGTGGCGTCGTTATCTGCTTCATACTCGTCGTTGAGTACGGTTGCAGTGACGTTTACTTCGTCACCTACGTTGTAAAATTCTCTGTCAAAGTCGATCGTTATTCGCTCCGGTGCGGACACCGCTAACCAGCGTAATAGTTGTCGCCAAAGTATTTCATGGGACTGGTCCGCCGACGGCAACATCATCTGCCAGCGCCAACTACTAGCCGTGGTAAAGGACATGCTGCGACCGCTGCCGTAGCGCTGTGAAGCTAAAATTGGCAAGGCCTGATTCTGATATTGCAGTAAGGGATGCTCCATAAGAATGGTCGCCCCGGGTTTAGCCCTACCCGTTACATAAATTCCCTGCAACTGTGGTAGCTGCCGCCACAGCGCCAGGTTCTCTGTATCCTCGCTCGCGAGTCGCAGCAGAGGGGAAAATTCACCATTTGAAGTCAGACGCGGAAAGTAGAGTTCTCCCGTCGGATGCTCTCCTCGGCGGATGCCACCGCGCAGATGATTGGGCAGGAAGCCTTCTTCGACCAGCGTAACAGGCAGAACATCGGCGATAGGCGTGTTGACAAATTCTTCGTCCACCATGCCACTCATTAGAAAACCGCCGCCGCGCTCAGCCACAAAATCTTCAATCATTTGCAGTTGATCGGCGTCGAAGAAACTCTTCTCGACATCACCAAGAATTATTGCTTCATACTGAAACAAGGTTTCCTTGTCGGTAGGAAAACCGCCACTCAATTCCGTCGGCGACTCGATCCCCTGCCGGTAGTACTTTTCCGGCCCGGTTTGCACGTAAGTAGCCAAGCGCAGGGAATTATCACCTTCCAGCGCGCGCCGGATAAACTTGTATTCATTGCGTGGGTGACCTTCGATATACAGTATGTCGAGGGCCGGCTTCTCAGTATTGTCCACCAGAAAACTGTAGCTGTTATTTTTCTCTATAATCTCATCGGCAAGTAATTCGACATTCAGATCATAGACAATAAGATCCTGCCGCTCGGGAGTTAATTCCAATTCGAAGCGGCGAGTAACGCCTTCTGCGCCCATGGTGACGATTTCACTGACGACCTGAGTCTCACCATCCATTATGGATAGCTCAACTTCCTGGCCCTCGTAGCCGTGTTGATTGATGGCGACCTGAACGTTGAATAATGAGCCCTCCAGCACGGTCTTTGCCGCGCTAACATCGACTATGCCAATGTCCTGAAGAATTTCTTCCTGCCCCACACCCACGCTGAAAATCGGTATCTGCCGAGTTCCAAAGTCTTGTGCAATGATTACCGGGTCTATTTCGCCGTTGTCAGCACCATCACTGACAATCACCAAACCACCTAGCGGCAAGCCATTTAATTGATCGTTAACATAGCTCAGTGCCTGGGCAATCGATGAGGCGGTGCCTGCTTCGGTCAATCCATCCGTATCGGCAATCCTTTGTATCTGCTTGTCGAATCGAAAACTGCGAATCTGAAATGAGCTGGACAATTCCTCCAATAAGCCATCGCCAAAAATTTGTGCTTCGACGGCATCATGGCGTGATTGCTCCCCTGGCATATCCTCTATAGACATACTCTGAGAGTCATCGATCAGCACCCCCAGATAGGTTTCCTGCGGTGATACCTGCAGCGTCGTGATGACTGGTCGCAGCAGGCAGAACAACAGCAGCACCAATACACTGGAACGCAGGGCAATGAGTCCGGTTTTCCAGGGTCGGGTGAGTGGTCTGGTGGTCTTCAGATAAGTCAGCCATACCAGGCCAACGATTAAGACAATCAACACGGCGAATAACCACAGACTAATGCCGTAGGCAAAACTGAGTGTGCCTTCTTGAAGTGCAGTGAGGAGGTTTGGTTCTGTGTATTGCATTATTACTGGGCCGAATTAGCTGACCCCGGAATTTCTGACAATACGCGATAATATTCTTCCACCAGCCCGCGATATCCATCGGGAACATCTTCATCAACGGTAGTATAAAGCTTGTTGTTGATAGTATCGAGTTCCGCTTGTGCGCGCAGTGCGCCCTCAAGCTCGATGACGGGTTGAAGTAATTGTCTAAAGAGTTCGGGTTGGTTGAGAAAATCTTCGATGTCTTTCTGGGTCAGCTGCTGACGTATCGATCGCGCATTGCCAATAGGAGAATTATTGCCAGAGGTGTCAGTGTCAACGGTGCCGCCGCGAGCCCCGGAAAGTTGCTGACGTCCGCCACCACCGCCCGCCTGGCCTGATTGACCCTGCTGGCCTGGTTGTCCCTGCTGGCCTGGTTGACCCTGCTGGCCTGGTTGTCCTGGTTGACCGCCAGCCTGCGCCTGCTCTTGTAGCTGTTGCGTTAATTGCTGCGCAAGCTGCTGTGT